>CAXUEW010000031.1:0-4115 GCA_964250115.1 uncultured Terriglobus sp. | reverse complement strand
ACGCCACGGCGAGCGCGCCGATGCGGCTGGCCTGCGCAAGATTTGCGAGATTAAGTCTCACGTTGCAGCAGAGCTGAAGCTGAAAACAGAGTTTGCACGATCCACTGTAAGTTTACCTACATACGATTCAAAATGTCAGCCTTCTTTGACTGGAACTCGCTATCGGTCAAGACGCCAGACGTATGGAGCTCACCAAGCCTTTGGAGAAGGAGTACGGGGTCACTGACAGCTCCGGAAGAAAAATTAGACTTTTCGTTGCCAGCCTCTATGTCCGACTTGAAAAAGAAGCTAGGTCGGTTCCGAACCTGCTGCCAGCCGTCATTTATCATCTGGCTTTCAAACTGCTGGATTTGTGCATCGATCATCTTTCTTGATGTGAGCCGCTCGGCTTTCTCTGCTTCGATCAAACCGCTACCTGTTAGTTCGTATATTGTGACATCATTAAGGCAGACCATTTGGTGCCCTTTGCCTTCAAAATACGTCGCGCTCTGTCCGACAGTGCGATAACGGTTTGCTACCACCGACGGATCGCTAATGCGTCTCTTGAAGTACAGAGATGGTCCTAGGCGCTGCCAACCTTGTCTAATTAGTTCGGCCATCAAGTTTTGGTAGGCGGCAGACTTAGGTATGTCCTGACGTTCTTTGCGTGCCCCAAATGTGGAGCCTACACAGACGATTAAGCCCTCTGGCGTTAGTTTTGCGGCGTAAGTATGCCTCGCCTCTGTCTCTTCCACTATGCAAAATTCAAATCTTTGCATGTACCCCTCCGCGCGAGTGATTAGTGGGATCAGACTACACCACTTAGGTTGTAGGAATGGTTGCCTTAACACCTTTGTTCGCGAGGCCCCTGTAGAGTGCAATCGTCTGCTCGGCGATGGCGGTCCAGGAGAACTTTTCTTCCACGCGGGTGCGGCCTGCTTGGCCGAAACACTTTGCCTTTGCTGGGTCGGCGAGCAGGTCGGTAAGTTTGGCGGCGAGGTCGCGGGCAAACTGCTCCGGCCTGGCGGGGAAGGTGGTGACCGGGTCGGCTTCGAAGGGGACCAGGTAGCCGGTTTCGCCGTCCACCACCACTTCAAGGATGCCGCCGGTGGCGCTGGCGACCACGGGGGCGCGGCAGGCCATGGCCTCAAGGTTGATGATGCCGAAGGGCTCGTAGACCGACGGGCAGCAGAAGACGGCGCAGTTGCTGTAGAGCTGGATCGCCTCTTCCTTGGTCACCATCTTTTCAATCCAGACAATGTTTGCGTTTTCCAGCCGTGCGGCGGCGACTTTTTCGCGCATTTCGAGCGCAATTTCGGGCGTATCGGGCGCTCCCGCGCACAGCACCACCTGCGTTCCCGCGGGCAGGTAGCGGATGGCCTCTACCAGGTGCGTAACGCCCTTTTGCCGCGTAATGCGGCCCACAAACAGGACGTACGGCTTGGTGGTGTCGACGCCGTACTCCACCAGCGCGGTGGTTTCGGCGGTCTGCTGGTATTGCTGCAGGTCGATGCCGTTGTAGATGACGTGGATGCGGGCGGGGTCAATCTCCGGGTAGGCGCGCAGGATGTCGGTGCGCGTGCCTTCGGAGACGGCGATAACGGCGTCGGCGTCGAGGATGGCGGTGCGCTCCATCCAGCTGCTCATGGCGTAGCCGCTGCCCAGCTGCTCTGCCTTCCAGGCGCGCAGCGGTTCCAGGCTGTGCGTGGTCAGCACGAACGGGATGTTGAACAGCTTTTTGGCGAGGAAGCCCGCCATGGACACATACCAGGTGTGCGTGTGGACGATGTCGATGCCGGTGAGCGGCTTCATCTGCGCGAGGTTCAGGCTCATGGTTTCGAGCGCGGCCTGGAACTTGGCGGGAGCGCCCTCGGCCAGTAGCGGCCACGGCTCTTGCCCGCGCACGTGCAGGTTGCCCTCGTCAGAGTGCTGCGTGCCCCAGCAGTGGACCTCGACCTCAATGGACTTCGCCAGTTCGCGGCTCAGGTATTCCACGTGAACGCCCGCGCCACCGTAAACATTGGGCGGGTACTCCCGGGTCATCAATCCAACTCGCATGGTTTTCTCCAGTGGTGTTACTTGTCGTATGTAAGCAGCAGTGGTCGCAATAAACCTGATCTGCTAGCGTAGATGCGTGGAGATGCTCGCATGACCAACCTGCAGTTCATGTCGCTACTGATCCCAGCCGCAGGGTCGTTCGTGCTGGTTGTTCTCGCCTGGCTTCATCAAAACACTCGATTGACCGATCTGTGCGGCGAAGTACATCGCGGATTTGACCAGATGGGTTTACGGCTAGACAAGGTGGAAACTCACCTGGGCCGCATTGACCAGGATCTCCGGAACTTCCACGGCACGGATAAGGAACTCGAAGGCCGCATCAACGAGATTTCCGCACGTATCAAATAACGCGACCTTCCTGCTAAGAACAAGCTATTGGTTCACGCCGCTGGCAAGTACACCGCCATCGACCACAATGGTGTGGCCGTTGGTGAAAGAAGCGGCGTCGCTGGCGAGATAGATCGCGGCACCCACCAGCTCTTCCGTCTTGCCGAAACGGCCCATGGGGTTGCGCATCTTCAGCTCCGCACCGCGAGGCGAGCCGTCCAGCAGGGCGGCGTTCAGGTCGGTGCGGAAGACGCCGGGCGCGATGCCGTTGACGTTGACGCCGTGCTTCGACCACTCCACGGCAAGCGAACGCGTCAGCGACAGCACACCGGCCTTGCTGGCGGCGTAGGCGGCCACTTCAGCCAACGCGACAAAGCTGTTCAGCGACGCGATGTTGATGATGCGACCGTAGCCGTTATCGATCATGTGTTTGCCGAAGACCTGGCAGGCGCGCAGCATGCCCGTCAGGTTGGTGTCCATGATGTCGGTCCACTCGGCTTCGGGAACGGTCAGCGTTGGCGTTCGCTTGATTTTGCCCGCGCAGTTCACGAGGATGTCGACTTTGCCAAAGGCCTCGACCGTCTTTGCCAGCAGGGTCTCGATCTGTGCGCGGTCGGTCTGATCGGTCGGCTGGCGTATTGAGCGGCGGCCAAGCGCCTCGATTTCCGTTGCGACTTCATTGACCTGCTCGGCACGGCGGCCCGTGCTGACGACGTTGGCACCAGCTTCGGCCAGGCCAAGGCTCATGGCGCGGCCAATGCCGCTGGTGCCGCCGATGACGACCGCCACGCGGCCTTCAAGACTAAGAGGATGCTTCGACACTAGAGTTTCTCCGAGGTTGCCGGCAGTTCGGCCCGGCGTAGGCCGGGGGCAAAAATCTGCAGGCAGACAAATGCAATCATGTAGACCGATCCGGCAAGAATAAACAGGCTGTTGTAGCTGCCCGTGAGTTGAAGAATACGGCCCGCCGAAAGTGACAGCAGCGTGCCCAGCACCGATCCGGCCATGCCCGCGATGCCGATCACGCTGCCCACCACGCTACTTGGGAAAACGTCAGACGCAGTGGTGTATACGTTCGCCGACCAGCCCTGGTGACCTGCCGTCGCCAGGCTCAACAGGGCGACCGCCACCCACATGTTCGTGACGCCACCCGCAAACAGCATGGGCAATGAGAAGCAGGCACAGACAAACATGGCTCCGTAGCGTGCCTTGTAGCCGTGCATGCCCATCCGCTCAAACAGGCTGGGCAGCCATCCGCCAAGAATGCCGCCCACGGTGGAACACGCGTAGACGACGATCAGCGGCAGACCAAGGTGAGACAAATCGACATGGAAACGCGAATCCAAAAATCCGGGAATCCAGAAGAGATAGAACCACCAGATGGGATCAGTCAGGCCCTTGCCCAGGGTGATGCCCCACGTCTGCCGGTAGGTCAGCAGGCGAGTCCAGGGGATGGTTGCGCCGCTCATCTGTCCGGCGTTGTCCTCGTAGATGTGGCGCAGTTCCGCGCCTGTGAGGGTGGGGTGGTCGGTCGGCTTGCGGTAGTTGACGCCCCACCAGATCAGCCACGGGATACCCAGCAAACCGGTAAACAGGAATGCCGCGTGCCAGCCGTAATGAATGGTGATCCATGGAATGGTCAGTGGGCAGATGATCGCCCCTGCAGTAGCCCCTGCGTTGAAGATGCCAGTGGCCAGCGAACGCTCGCGGCGAGGGAACCAGTCGGCGACGGTCTTGATGGCGGCGGGGAA
>CAXUEW010000030.1:730-21389 GCA_964250115.1 uncultured Terriglobus sp. | reverse complement strand
CGAAGATTCGCGCTTTGGTCAGTTGATTGCCTATTGCAAGCCGCTGTTCGACTGGATTGTGGTGGACTCTTCACCGGTAACGCTGGTTTCAGACGCCGTAAATCTGGCGCGCCATTGCGACGGCGTTTTGCTGGTGGTTCGGGCAGGCGTTACGGAGTACAGGCAGGCGCAGAAGGCGCAGTCGGAGCTACAGGCCTCGAACCTGATCGGCGTGGTGCTGAACGCAGTGGAAGACCGGCCTGCTCCTTCCTATTATGGCTATGGACCGGTCGGTGCCGAGGCATGATTCGCCTGCTCAATGTGTACTACCCCACACGGACGGTCTTTCTCCTGCTGTCCGAGGCGCTGATCATCAGCAGTTGCCTGTGCGCGGCCGTATGGATGGTGCTTGGCCGCGAAGCGTATCTGGTATTGAACTACGAGTACGGCGCAGCAAAAATTCTCGGTCTGACCCTGGCCACCATGATGGTGGCGTACTACTTCGACCTCTACGAGCCGGATCTCCTGTTCGACAGGCGCGAGATCTACTTCCGAATCGTGCTGGCCCTGGGTTGCGTGTGCCTGCTGGTGGCGCTGGTGGTGTACATTTACCCCGAGTTCAGCATTGCCCGGGAGGTATTTCCGGTTGCCCTGCTGCTGCTGGGACTGGTGCTGTGTGCCTGGCGCCGGTTTTACACGTGGGTCGCTGCACGCAGCATTTTTCGTGAGCGGGTATGCGTCCTTGGCAACGGCGGCCGAGCGCAGTTCATTGCAGATACGATCAGCCGCCGCAGAGACCTGGGCATGGACGTGGTGTGCTGCAACTACCTGATGGACGGCGTTCAGATGACGGACGCGATCGCCACCGTCCGCAGCCTGTTCAACCTGCGCCAGCCGGTACACCACATTGTGATTGCCGTGGAGGACCGCCGCGGCGGCTTACCCATGACCGATCTTCTGGCACTGAAGCTGCGAGGCATCGTCGTCGAAGAAGACACGCAACTCATGGAACGTCTCAGCGGAAAGATCCAGTTGGAAGGGCTGCGCCCAAGCACTTTTTTGTACGGTGAGGGCTTCCGCGTGAAAAGCTCGCAGCAGTTTACCCGTCGCGTTCTCTCCATGTGCGCTGCTGGACTGGGACTGCTGCTGTTTGCGCCCTTTGCGCCGCTCGTCATGCTTCTGGTCCGGCTTTCCTCACCGGGGCCCATCTTCTTCCGGCAGGTGCGCGTAGGCGAAGCGGGCAAGCATTTCAACGTGTACAAGTTCCGCACCATGCGCCAGGATGCCGAGGCCTCCGGCGCTAAGTGGGCTTCCAAGAACGATCCACGCGTAACCTCAGTCGGCCTTTTCATGCGAAAGACGCGCATTGATGAGATCCCACAGCTTTGGAACGTGCTGCGCGGCGACATGGGGTTTGTGGGACCGCGGCCGGAGCGGCCGGAATTTGTGCCATGGCTCACTGAGCAGTTGCCGTTCTATGACCTGCGCCACATCATCCGGCCGGGCCTTACCGGCTGGGCACAGGTGCGCTACGGCTACGGCGCCTCGCTGGAAGAAGCCCGCGAGAAGCTGGCTTATGACCTGTACTACGTCAAACATGCTTCCCTTGGACTTGATCTGCTGATCATGTTCGAGACGATCAAGATCATCCTTCGAAGGAAAGGTGCGCAGTGAACGCACCCCATTCACCGTTGCTTGAGATCTTCGAGATCCTCTTGTTCTTCGGATCGCTCCTGCTGGTGCTGTACACCTATGTGGGTTACCCCCTGATCGCCGCAGCCATGGCAAGGTGGCGGCCGCGGCGGTGGCAGCCTGGCAATCCGGCTTTTGCGGTCAGCATCATCATGCCGGTACACAACGGAGCCGGCATCATCCAGGCAAAGATGCGGCACCTGCTGCAGTTGGACCCGGACATCGTGCGGCAGATCATCGTCGTCTCCGACGGCTCGACGGATAATACGGCTGAGCTTCTGGAAAACTTCCGTGACAGCCGTCTGCGCGTGCTGCGATTGACTGAGCAGGTGGGTAAGGCAGAAGCCCTGAATCAGGCCATGTTGAAGGCCGAATTCGAATTGCTGCTGTTCATTGACCTGCGTCCCCGCCTGGAAGAGGACGCGTTGCGCCGCCTGATCGGCAATTTCGCGGATCTCTCGGTCGGCTGCGTTGCAGGCGAGCTCCTGGTGCAGAGCAGCGATCAGCATGACAGCACGAGTGCCGCCGTGGGCGGTGCCTACTGGCGGTATGAGCAGTGGATCCGCACCTCCGAAGCAACATGGGATTCACCTGTCGGTGTGTACGGCGGCTTCTACGCGGTACGGAGGCGTCTGTCCCGGCCTTTTCCACCGGGCCTGATCCTGGACGATATGTTCCAGCCGCTGACCATCATCAGGCAGGGCTACCGCAATGTGCTGGACCGCTCTGCCACCGTGGTCGACACGTGGCCCAGCAGCAAACGCGGCGAATTTCAGCGCAAGGTTCGCACGCTTGCCGGCAACTTTCAACTGGTGCGTTGCGCTCCCTGGCTGCTGACCCGTGACAACCGTGTCTGGTTCCAGTTCGTCTCGCACAAGCTTCTGCGCCTGGTGGTTCCGTACGCTCTGCTGATTCATCTGCTGGCGGCCTGGTCGCTGACTCAGGTACACCCTGCCTATGGTCTGCTTGCCGTGCTGCAGAGTGCTTTCTGGTTGCTTGCCGCATTGGCGCTGCGCTTCCGCCTCCCCATGCTGCACCGTGTGCTTGGTCCGGCAAGCGCGCTGCTGCTGCTGAATGCCGCTGCGGTGGCTGGGTTTTACCGATTCCTGTTCACCAGCGGTCCACTCTGGAAGATCTGGTCCCCTGCCACCGCGTCCACCGCCCTGGTCGAAAACGAGGCAGCCCTGTGGAGCAGTACGGAGCCGTCTTGAGCCGGCTCGTGACACGCGCACCGCTCTGTGGCTCCTCCGTGCGCGGTTTCATGGCAGCGTTCCAGCCGGTTTCATGGAGCATCGTCGTAGAGGCACAGATATGCTGCATACATCTTCTCCAGCGTGAAATGCTCCCTGTAAGCCTGCTTTGCACTGTCCCCAAACTGTTTGCGCAGCCCGGCATCTGTTGCCAGCCGCACCATGGCCCCTGCCATTGCAACTGGGTTGCCAACCGGCGTGCGGAGACCGCCACCGGACAACTGCAACACCTCACGCATACCACCCACATCCGTAACAAGTGCCGGCAGGCCGATCGACATGGCCTGCAGCAGCGACATGGGAAGCCCCTCCGAGACGGACGACATCGCAAAAGCGTCAGCCGCACGGAAGAAGCCTGCTGTATCCAGCCGCTGCCCGAAAAAGCGCACATGCCCGGCCAGGTTGAGTTCCTCCGCCAGCCGCTCCAGTTCGGCGCGCACGGGTCCGTCACCCACAATCCAGAGGCGCATTTCCGGCACCCGGTCTATAGCCAGGGCGAACGCGCGCAGCATGGTGGGCAGGTCCTTGATGGCAGCCACGCGGCCGACGAACAGCAGCACAAAGGTGCCGTCTTCCCGAGGCATGGGTTCCGCCTCTTCCAGTGGAGCCGCACCATTGTACACGCGCACGATAGCCTCCGGCTTCGCCAGCGGCGCGCCGCGCAGGTTTTCGCAGGTGATTTCGCAGATACCGGCCACGTGGTGCACGAACGCGCGTGCGATCAGGCTAAATTTGATCTCCGCGTTCCTGTCGTATGGAGGCGACACCAGGCTGTGCCGCGTGCTGATGACACGCGCTCCAGCCAGCCGTGCGCCCATGGCCGCCTGCAGCGTAGGCGCGGGATTGTGACAGTGCACCACGTCAGGCCGCATCGTGCGGAACAGCCGCAGGTAGCGCAGCATCGTGGTAGGAACAGGTGCCTCACCCATCACATGAATGTGCAGACCTTCATCGCGCAGAACCTCGCCCAGTGGCCCCAGCTTGCTGTAGGCGCACACGGAAACATCGTGCCCTGCGGCACGCTGCATGCGGCCCAGTTGGGCCACCAGCATCTCTGCGCCGCCCAGTTCCATGCTGTAGACCACATGCACGATCTTCATGGCTCCCACCAACATACCGGACTGCACGGCACCGCCGATGAAGGCAAGATCGGAGTCAAGGCATGAAGCTTCCCAAACACGCGGAACTCTGGGCTTCCGGCTATCTGCGCAGCCGCATGGAACGTCTTAGCAGCCGCACGAAACCGAAGCGGCTTTGGGTCGCCATCACAGACCACTATGAGCCCATGGGCGGCAATGTCCCACTCGCGCAGGGCCTCCAGCGCGTGGCCCACTGGCAGCACCGCTGGCCTGAGATTGCGAACTCAGCACCCCTTGACGCCACGGGGCAGCCGCCCAAGTTCACCTTCTTCTACCCGCAGGAGGAGTATCAGCGCACGGTCGTCGCCGCTCTCGAGCCGATGGTCCGCAACGGTATCGCAGACGTGGAGGTACACATCCATCACGACAACGAAACCAATGCAGGCTTCCGCTACAAGATGACGGAGTTCGTGCAGCGCCTCCATGGCGAACACGGTTTTCTGCGGCACCACGGCGGGCGGCTGGTTTTCGGCTTCATCCACGGCAACTGGGCGCTCGACAACTCCCGCCCGGATGGCCGCTGGTGCGGCGTCACCGGGGAGCTACAGGCATTGCGAGATCTGGGCTGCTACGCGGACTTCACCATGCCGTCGCTGCCCTCGCCCACGCAAGGCCGGGTGGTCAACCGCATCTACTGGACGGCTGGCGACCCCGCGCAGCCGCGCGGCTTTGACAGCGGGATGGACGCGGTACCCGGCGGCGACGTGCAGGGCAATGGCATCCTCATGATCCCAGGTCCGCTGGGCTTGCGCTTCCGCGACCGCCTGGTTCCACGCATCGAGGCGGGCGAGCTTGCGGTCTACGACGCTCCCACACCGTACCGCGTGCAACGCTGGATCGACCTCGCACCACGCATTGGCGAGGACATCTTCGTCAAGCTGTACGGCCACACCGCCCGCGAGGACAACGCGGGTGCGCTGCTGGGCACGGCACCCGGCACAGGCACGCTGGAACCCATGTTCCGGGCCATCCAGCAGGCCGCAGCGGAACGACACCTGGAGTTGCACTGGGCCACCGCTTACGAAATATTCTGTGCCGTGGAGCGAGTGGCGGCAAAGCCGGGGATGCCGCTGATCGCACCCACTGCCGATACGGTGGCTGCATGAACGTCCTGCTGGTGACGTTTTCATTCCCACCAGCCGGCGGCGTCGGCGTGCTGCGCGCGCTCAGCCTGGCGAAGTACCTGCCGGAAAGCGATGTCCGCGTCGACGTGCTCACGGCGCGTAACGCACCCGCCGTGATCCGTGACGAAGCTCTGCTGGCGCAGGTGCCTGCGTCTGTCACCGTGCATCGCACCTGGACGCTTGACTTGCCCTTTGCATTGCGCAAAGGCATCAAGAAACTGCTGGCGAAGAAAGAAGACAGCAAGGCAGCGAATGGCGATCTGCGCACGTCCCTCCATCCTCTTGAGGGCAATGGCCCCTCTTCAAATCGTCATCCTGAGCGGAGCGTAGAGAAGTCATCTGTGTCGACGGTGAACCCGCTCAAGGCGTTTATCGCCAACCTCCTGCTGCCGGATCCACAGATCGGCTGGCTGCCTTTTGCCGGACGCGCGGCTGCACGCATTGTGCGGCGGCGTGCCATCGATGCAGTCATCATCACGGTTCCGCCCTTTTCCAGCGTCATGCTGGCACAGCGGCTTCGTAAGCAGTTCCCAGAGCTAACCATAGTTCTCGACTTCCGTGACGAGTGGCTGAACACCACGTTGCAACTGGTCAGCCTGAACAGCAATCCGCGCGCACGCCTGGTCGCTGAACGAACGGAGCGTGAAGCCGTCGAGGCCGCATCCGCGGTCGTCGCCGTTACCGAGGCCGCGCGAGACGCCATCCGCTCCCGCTACTCGCAGCAGCCCGCAGGCAAGTTTGTCAGCATCTCGAATGGGTATGACGGTGCGCCACCCACGGCCATTTCCGCACCTCTCCCCAAGGCTCCCGACCAGCCGGTCACGCTGACCTATCTCGGCTCCGTCTACGGATCGACAGAGCCGACAAGCTTTGTCGAAGCCGTACTTGGGCTGCCACCGCAACTGCGTGCGCGGCTGCGCGTCCGCTTTGTGGGCCACTTCGAAAAGCCGGTCTATCGCGACACGCTGCTGTGGCTAGGCGACACAGTCGAGGTGCGCGGTTTCATGCCGCAGGCCGAAGCTCTGCGGCTGCTGGACGCGACAGACTACGTCCTGCTGCTTTCGCACGATCCGGTCAACGTCTCCGCCAAGTTCTACGACTACCTGCGGTCGGGCAAGCCGATCCTCGCTGCCGTGCACCCAGCCGGCGATGTGCGGCGGCGGCTGGAAGAGACACGCGGCGGCCGCTGGGCAGACATCTCGGACGTCGATGCAATCCGCGCGATGCTCGTGTCCGCCATCGAAGAGCCGCCCGCGACACACTTCCAGCCCGACCTCGACGCCATGGCGCGCTACCACCGCAGGCCGCTGACCGCGCAATATGCCGCCCTGCTGCATGTTCTGGCCGGGAACGGGGCTGGCCGGTGAAGGTCGCCGTGGTCACGCAGTACTTCCCCACCTCGGCACAGCCCTGGGCAGGCCATTCTGCCTACCAGACCGTTAAGCGGCTGGCGCAAAGCTGTGACGTTTGTGCCTTCTACCCGGAAGCCACTTATCCTGCACTGCTGCGCCCAAAGACCGGAGGCGCGGGACTCAACCGGGACTGGCAGCCCGCGGGTGTCGCGGTCCAGTACATACCCTATCCCGTGCTGCCGGTCGTCTCGCGCCCGTTGAACGGCTGGACCATCTTTCGCAAGCTGCTGCCGCATGTGCGCGCCTGGCAGCCGGACGTGATCCTGAACTACGTCGTCTACCCTGACGGTTACGCAGCCGTTCGCATCGGAGAAGCCCTCGGCGTGCCCGTGGTACTCACAGCTATAGGTTCCGATCTGAACCGTATCCCCGGGCGGCTGGTCCGCAGCCTGACGCAGGCCACGCTGCGCCACGCGGCCTTTACCACCACTGTCAGCGGCGATCTGCTGCAGACCGCCCGCAGGCTGGGCGCGGACCCGGCACGCAGCGCGGCCATCCTGAACGGCTGTGACACTGCCGTCTTCCATCCGCGCGACCGGCATGCAGCACGTCTGCTCCTTGGCGTCGATGCCGATGCAAAGGTGATCCTGTACGCGGGGCGTCTCGATATTCGTAAGGGGTTGCGCGAACTGGTTGAGGCTGTCTCAGGCCTGCGTACGCGCGATGCCAACCTGCGCTGTTACCTGCTTGGCGATGGTCCGGACAAACCGCTCCTGCAGCAGGCGATCGCGCGGTATGGGCTTGAAAAGATCGTGCTGTTCGTACCCGCCGCACCGACTGAGACCGTCGCGCAATGGATGGCCGCCGCCGACGTCTTCACGCTGCCCAGCTACAAGGAGGGCTGCCCCAACGTCGTCATCGAGGCACTTGCGTCAGGCCGCCCAGTAGTGGCGACGGATGTGGGTGGCATTCCGGAGCTGATGGAGTCGGAAAGCGGAATGCTGGTACCCGCCATGGACGCTGCGGCTCTGGGACATGCGATCGATCAGACGCTTACGGCGACATGGTCCGCCGAAAGCATTGCGGCACGGCATCATCGCAGCTGGGAAGATGTCAGCAATGATCTGCTGGCTATCCTGCAAGCGACGCAACGGGTTCGGAAGCCGTAGACATCTCTGACCGGTACCAGTCGATGGTCTTTTCCAGGCCGTAATGCAGGTCAGCGACAACCTCGTATCCAAGCAGCCGCCGGCTCAGCGAGATGTCCGCGAGCGAATGCTTCACGTCGCCGTTACGCTCCGGCTGAAAGTTGATGCCGCCTGTGTAGCCGGTGATGTCCTTGATCGCTTTATAGGCATCCAGCAGCGTGACACGCTTGCCCGTGGCCACGTTGAAAACACGGCCACTGATCGACGCAGGCGCCTTTGCAGCCAGCAGGTTGGCGCTGACCACGTTGTCGATGTAGGTAAAGTCGCGGCTGGTCAGGCCGTCACCAAAGATCGTAGGTGTCTCGCCGCGCATCATCAGCGAGATGAAGCGTGCCAGCACACCCGAATACTGCGAGGACGGGTCCTGCCGCGGGCCAAAGATGTTGAAGTAGCGCAGCGACACGGTTTCCAGCCCGTAAACGCGCGCGTAGCTTGAAAGGTAAAGTTCGCCCGCGACCTTCTGCACCGCATAGGCCGACACCGGATCGGGCAGCATCGTCTCGGTCTTTGGCTGCTGCGGCGCGTTGCCGTAGGCAGCGGATGAGGCGGCATACATCAGGCGCTTTACACCCGCGTGGCGCGAGGCTTCCAGCACCTGCAGCGTGCCGTTCAGGTTGATGTTGTTGGTGCCCAGCGGATCTTCGACAGACTTCGGAACGGACGCAACCGCAGCCTCGTGGAAGACGTAGTCCACGCCGCGGCATGCGTCGCGCAGCGCACCCGCATCCAGAATGCTCGCCTCGCGAAAGTCGATGCGGTTCGCAATTTCTTCCAGGTTCTCGCGCTTGCCGGCGCTCAGGTCGTCCATGCCGATGACATCGGCACCCTGATCCAGGGCGGCCCTCGCAAGGCTTGATCCGATAAAGCCCGCAATGCCGGTGATGAGTAGTTTTGCCATAGAGCTCTCCAGATCAAGCCAGTGGTGCAAGTGGTACAGACAGTCTGGCTCATGATACTTGGATCGCCGCCGCAGCGTGCCTCTTCGCTTGCAGGAGGGATATCCGTTCACCAGACCCGTCAGGTCCTCTGCCAGAGGCTTCATCGGCATGTCAGCCGTGCGCGATGAGCCCCGCAAGAAAAAGAGGTACCGAAGCCTGCGTGGCTACGGTACCTCGAGATCAGGAAGCGAATAGGGCGGGAAAGGATGGACTCGCCCTATTCGTGCAACGTCTATCGTCTGCCGCGCGGACTAAGAATGATTTGGGTCGCCAATGTCACTTGATAGGCGGCTATCAACCGTGCAGCACGGCTGACAGCAGGTGTCCGCCACTGCCCAGGCATCGAAGATCGTCCTGCCGGTCGGCAAAGTAGCGTGCGTTGATTGCGTCGCGGTCCAGGTCTTCCGTTACCTGCCAGCCCTGGCTGCACAGTTGGGCATGCAGGTCGTCGAGCAGAAAAAAGCTTTGGAAGGGCTCGCCCGCCGCGGCCACACGTGCAGCCAGCGAATCGAAAGCCAACTGCTCATGCGGCGGTAGGGCTGCACGCGGCAGGCTGTAGTCCATCACCAGCACGCTACCGGGCGCACAGCCGGAAAGGGTGTGCAGCGTCGATAGGAAGTTCTCCGGGGAGAGGTAGGGCACAACGCCCAGCCAGCCAATCACTGCCGGCCGATCTTTCTCAAAGCCGGCCGCTGAAAGCCGCTGTGCAAGCGTATCTGCCTGGAAGTCCACCGGAACATGCACGGTCGAGGCCGGTACTGGGATGGCGGCGGCACTGAGCAGCGAAAGCTTCCACGCCTGCGTATCCGGATGGTCGACCTCGAAGACGATGAGGCTGTCATACGGATTTCGGTAGGCGAATGTGTCGAGTCCGGCACCCAGCAGCAGGTACTGCTTTGGCGCGGCAGGCCGCTGCATTGCGGTTGGCAGCGTGTCTTCTGCAAATCGCGATCGAGCCACCAGGAAGGCTCGCAATGCAACGGAGTGCGGCCGGCGCGGCGCACGAAGATCACTGGACGCGGAACCGAGGCTGCTCGCATCCATGCCGAGAATACGCAGGGCCAGCGGATCAGAGAAGACAAGCGGATCGTCCACCAACTGGTGCACCGCGCGGCGCAAGGCCACGCGATACGCCGTCCGGGATGGTGTGCCTGCCTGCAACGCTATGACAATCCGTTAGGCGTGATGCCGATCGTTCTAAGCGCGGCTACTTCACGACCAGCGTAAACGTCGTGCTGTTAGTGACGGAAGTGTTGGACAACGACACTGCCGTAATCCTCAGGCTGTACGTGCCGGTGGTCAGTGGCGAAGTTGTGGACGTTGGTGTAGGCGTGGTTGTGGTCGTGGTGCTTGTGCTTCCGGCGTTGTTGGTAGTTCCGCTGCCACATCCGCCCAGCCCGAAGATCAGCAGAGAGGCTCCGGCCACGCTGAGCAGTGACAGCGCCATGCGGCGGCGTAATGCAAAACACCCCAGCACGCCCGCTGACAACACGAGCATGGCTGTGCGGGACAACGTCTGCGCGGGTAACGTGGACGCCGCGATGTTATTGATCGTGAGGCCGCTGCCGGTCATGGGCATGCTGCCCGCGCTGGAGCAGGTCGAGGCCGTATTGATCGTCAGCGTAGCTGTCTGCGAAGCGTTTGCCGCCACCGACAGGGTGCTTGGATTGATGCTGAGGCAGTAGGGGAAGGTCGACGATGTGGAACTGAGTAGCGTTCCCCTGAAGCTGAGTGCGCCGACAAATCCTGAAGAGGTTACCGTGATGGCCTCGGTTCCACTGGTGCCCGCGCTGATGGTCAGGGTAGCAGGTGAGCTGCTCACGCTGAAGGTGCTTGCGCCACCGGATGCGGTCAGGCTCAACGTTGAGGAAGCCGCGCTGTACGTGCCGTCGCCGGAGTAGGTGGCCACAACGGTATGTGTACCCACCGTCGTGAAGCCGCCGGCCAGTACATAAGAGGCTGAACCCGCGGTAAGTGCAATCGCAGACCCTGATGTTGCGCCGTCAATGGCAAACGTGATGGTGCCTGTAGGCGTGCCGTTCGTACCTGCTGCGGCAACGTTGAAGGTGACAGATGCATTGGTCAGGGGCGTGGTGGTGGATGCAGCCAGCGAGATGGTGGCTGTGCTGCCGCTGGTAACTGTGGCCGTCTGCAATGCTGTCTGCAGAGCGGGTATGGCGATTGACCCAAGCCCTGTGACCAGGTCGTAACCGGCAGCCGTGCTGTAGCCCAGCGTGCCGGTGGTGCAGTCCGCCGTGCCAAGCGTGCAGGGAACGATGTTGTTCCCACTGGTGATGTCGTGAAAGATGCTGCTGCCGGTGCTGCCCGCGGCCAGAGCGTACAGGCTGGGATTGATGTTGCCCAGGGCCTTGCCGCCGTTTGCCTGCTCAACGACAGCCATCATCCCGGCAAAGGACGGTGCTCCGGCGGAAGTTCCGCCCACTCCACCGCCATCACGTGGATTGCCCGTCGGATTAAAGCTCTTTGCGCCGCTGGTGCAGGGGCCGCCGACGTCGCAGGTCAGATACGCGTGCTGCAGCACACCGGCAGGGAACGACACGTCCGGCACGTCACGGTGACTGTCCGCGGGCACACCCGCGCCCCTCTGCCAGGACGGCTTGCCGAAGATCCTGCTGACCCCTCCACCGCTCGAGGTAAAGACGCCACCAAGGTAGTTCGCTGTATCGTTCCACGCCACTTCCGGCATGTAGCCGATTGCAGAACCAAGGTAGGTATTGTTTGAGCTGCTCCAATAAGCGCTGGTGTCGTTCGCCAAGGGCAGTGTCGTACCGCCTATGCCCGTGACATACGGTGACGAGGCGGGATACGACACGCTCAGTCCACCTGTCGCCGTCTTGGCCGATGCACTGCTTTCGCAACTGGCCGCGCCGCTGTCGCCAGAAGAGACCATGATCGTCTGGCCTTGGGCGTTTGCCTGCCGTAGAACCGGCTCCAGCGTGCTGTTGGCGTAGGCCGCATTCTCTTCTTCGCAACCGCCGTAGCTCAGCGACAGAATGGGTGCCAGGTTCCTCGTCACGGCGTAGGTCAGAGCGTCGAAGACACCGTTGTTATTGCAGTTGACGGTCGCGCTTAGAATGCCGGCGCTTGCGGTGTTGGTGCAGCCCGTGTAGATAAACTGCACCGACGCGCCCGGGGCATTGCCGCTGGCATACTCCAGGTCAAGTTCTGACTCGCCCTCGTCGCCGCTCACACGGTTTGACACGCCGGTGTTGGGCACCAGGACCATGGTGGGCAGACTCACGGTTTGGCCAGTCTTCTGCTGAAAGTAGGTCAGCTGTGTGGTGTCCACTGCGGACTGGCCGATAATGCCGATCCTGATGCCGGTGCCGTCATAGCCGGAGCCGATCAGCGTGTTGCTGCCGTAAATCTGGCGCAGGTCCCACGGCACCAGGTAGTGGCTGCCGCCGGCGGTGGTGTACTGCGGCGAAACCGTGGCCTGCGCGCTTACAAGGCGGGTGGCCTGCGGTGCAGAAAGGCGATAACTGCTCAGGCCGTCCACACCACTTACTACCGCGGCAAGCGATGCCGGCAACTGCACGCTGTCACTGTTCTCGACAAAGGTCTTGCCGTCACGCCGGTACCGCTGCATGTGGACACGAAATGCCGCTTCCACCGCAGACGACGTGCCGGTAAATACAATGCGGTTGCGGCTTTCAGCCACGGACTGCACAAGCAAGCCGCGCGACTGCAGCCAGCTTCTGAGCAGCGAGATGTCCGCGTCCGCCACGCCAAACCGGTCACCAAACTGGGCCGGTGTCAGCCACTGGTGGTAGCTGGATGAGGCCGGATTCTGCTGGTCGCTTAGCAGTTGCGTCAGGGCGGCGTCCTGCTGCGCGGTGGGTTTCAGCACCAGGGACATCGCGGTCAGCGCTGTTTCGCCTGGCAGTTGGCCCAGGGCCTCTGCCCGAGCATGGTGGCCGGTCGCGCCTTCGGCCAGTGCGACGCGGCTTTCCGTCGCGGCCGGCATGCCGAGCAATCGGCGCGTGGGCTGCTGTGCAGGCATTGACACGGCAGACAGGGTTCCAACCGCGAAGAGCAGGGTACGGGTAACGCCAGAACGCATGGACATGAACAAACCTTTGCCGGACAGCACCTGGGAGCAGTTGCTGAGATAGGGTGACCCGCAAATGGTCACTGCACGCGCAGTTCCGGTCTTTTGTCAGACGGATGTTGGTCCTCACAGGAAACACCCGCCAGCCGGACTACCGCTTAGAACCGCCTAATGAGGGCCTTAAATTTCCGCTGCATCAAAGGCGCTCGACGTCTGCCACACTGCAAACACGGTCAGGCGCACATCCAGTCAAACGCACGCTGCAGGTAGGGCTTCAGATCTTTGCGGGGAACCACCGCGTCCAGGAAGCCGTGCTGCAGCAGAAACTCCGAACGCTGAAAGCCGTCCGGCAGCTTCTGGCGGATGGTCTGCTCAATGACGCGGGGCCCGGCAAAACCGATCAGCGCACCGGGTTCAGCGATGTTCAGGTCGCCCAGCATGGCAAAGCTGGCAGTAACGCCACCGGTGGTGGGGTCGGTCATTAGGCTGACGTAAGGTACGCGAGCGTCTGCCAGGCGACCCAAGGCGGCGGAGATCTTGGCCAGCTGCATCAGGCTGGCAATGCCTTCCATCATGCGGGCACCGCCACTCGCGGAGATAATCAGCAGCGGATGCCTCGTTTCCAGCGACCTGTCTACCGCACGGGCGATGGTTTCACCCACAACCGCACCCATGGACCCACCAATAAAGCTGTACTCCATGGCCGAGATCACAATTTCTCGTCCGCCCAGCCTGCCAATGGCGTTCACAATAGCATCGTTCAAGCCGGTCTTTGCCTGCGCCTCGGCCAGGCGGCGTTTGTAAGGCTTCAGATCGCAGAATTCCAGCGGATCGGTCGATCGCAGCTCCAGATCGACCAGTTGGTAACCGGGCTCCAGCAGGTTTCCGATGCGGGTGCGCGCGTCCATCTTGAAGTGGTAGCCGCAGTGCGGACATACCTGCAGATTGGTCTCCAACTCCGCGCGAAAGATCGCCCTGCCGCAATCTGGGCATTTCGCCCACAACCCCTCGGTGCGTACCGTCCGCGCCGAGTCGCTGCTGATTACATTGTCCTGCCGCTTGAACCAGGTCATCCCGCTATAGTCTAGCCTCTTCCCACTCGCCATGGGAATTGCTTACAGCAACCAGACTCCCTGCGCTACAGCGTGTCAAACCGGACCCACACATAGCCGAGCGGCTGCGGTATGTGCACCTGCACCCTTCCATCTACTACGCGCGCTGTACCCTGGCCCGCCAGCACTTTCAGCTTTGCGGCAGCTCCCGTGCCGGCAGTCAGCGGCACGGTCCAATCGGCGCTTGCGTTGTTCTCTCGAAAGACCAGAAGAGAACCGCCGCTCGGTGTCGTACCCGGCGCGGCTGCATCCGATGCCAAGAACCCTGTCCACGCCACACCGTCTGGAGCCTCGCCCATAGGCTGAATGTCTCCGCGGAACAGTCGGTCCCGTTCGCGTTTCCACGTCTGCACCACCGGTACTAAGGCAGCCGTGTACGCGGGCGGCAGGCTTGACGTTTCAAACCATCCCAGAGGCGACGAGAACATCACCGTCGCGAACAGCGCATCGGCAGACCACTGCGCCGGAGCCAGTGGATCGTCCGCATACCGCGCCGTGTTGCGCGCGTTGTTCAGGAACTCCATCCGCAGCCGCACCGGCTCCACAAACTCTGAAAGCTGCCACAGGTTGCGAAGCGTCAGGTGCGGCCAATAGCGATGGAAGTCGGTATACCGGTTCTCCACGAACACGGGACCGGCCTGCATCGCGCCAAAGTAGCCGGTCCGCTTCCCCGCGGTGGAATCCAGGTCCATGGTGATGGCTCCGTTGCTACCCGCAAGCACTCGATCGACCAGCATTTGCACCCGCTGTTCTGCCAGCGGAGTGACTGCAACAATACTGTCGAACTTGAAGTACACGACACCGTCCTTCCGCCACAACTCCAGCACGCGGGCTGCGTCCTTCTCCCAGTTGCTGAGCTCGTTGCTCGAATCCGGCGCGTACCAAAGACCCATCTTAACGCCGCTTGCGCCGGCCTGCTTCACCAGCGGGGTTAAACCACCTGGAAACCGCACTGGATCCACATCCCAGAAGGTTGGCACGGACGTCCAAAAGCCGCTCCACAGACCGCCCGGTCCCTTCGCCGAATTCATGGTCCGGCCCGTTTGCCAGCCGTCGTCAATCTGCACCGCATCCACGCCCAGCTTCACGCCGGCTTCAATTTCCTTCGCTACAAAAGCGTTCGCGATGCGTGAATCCTTGTTCCGATCGCCCCATGTATTGCTCATCAAGGCACCGTCGCGGCCCGGAACATACGTTCGCAGTTGCCGCTCAAACGTGTGCAACGCGCGGATGCGGCCGCTGCGCCCACCGGAATAGGCCAGCACCGCGGCTGGATATCCCGCGCCCACAAACCGAACGGTTCGTGTTGCTGCCATCATCCGCACGTCCCAGGGCGACGGCTGTGCCCGCGTGTCCGGCAGCGGAGCCTCCTTGAGAAAGATGAGCCCGGAACCGCTCAGCACGTCTTCGACGTACACCACGTTCCCCCGCGCCAGAATGTCTTGCTCGTTATTCATAAACATCCACTCGCGCTGCGACACCAACTGATTGTGCACGTCCGTCACGTCTGTAAATGTCACCTCTGTCAGCCGCAGGTGCTGCGGCTGCAGCGGGAATTCATCCAGAGCCTGCTCCTTGTCTTTCGCTGCTGCAGCTTGTGTCGCCTCACTTTCCATTCCCACGACGGCGCGGGCAGTGTCCAGCGTTCCATCCTGACCGGTTGTCGACGGGGTGTCCACGCGAACTTCCACGCCTGTCGCCGCAGGGAAAACCTTGAGCCGCATGTGCATTGCAGGCCCAGCGACATCCACCAGCAGCGAGGCTTCCTCCACCGGACCATGCGCTCCACCTGCTGCGTGGATCGTCAGCGACCCACCTGTCGGCAACACGCCGGCGGGCCGCGGTGAGGGCAACTTAGCCGCTCCCGCAATCCACTCCTTGTGCGCGTCACGATCTTCAAACGAAGTCGCAAACATCTGCCCGTCGCGAATGGCCCATCGCCGTTGAAAGTGCTGGTTGCCAACCGTTAGTTCGTTCGCGCTCCACCGCGCAAACGCTCCCTGAAAACTGGCTTCCTGGGCACTGCTGAAAAGAGCGCATCCGCAAAACAACATAGCCACCAACGACGTTAAGGGCCCACGAACACACGCTATTTTTCCCTTCAATGGTTGCACAGTTCCCCCAGCGAGAAGATTATAGGCCGTCGATACTTTTGCCTGAATAGCAAAAGCCCGGCGCGGGGCCAGGCTTTCTGATGAAGATTACAGTTGCAAAAACACGCCAGAGGCGTCGAGAACGGCGCGAAGCGCTCAGATGCGCATGGGCATCAGGATGTAGCGGTACTTCTGGTCTTCGTTGGCGTCTTCCGGGCGCATCTGGCCGGCGGACTGGGCGTCCTTGAACTCCAGCCGCACCTCGCCCGCCGTGCCGATCGCCTTCAGAAAGTCGATCAGGTACTGCGAGTTAAAGCCGACCACCAGTGGATCGTAGTTGTAGGGCGTCTCGATGATGTCTTCTGACTCGCCAGCGTCGGTCGATGACGACGAGATGCGGAGTTCGTTTTGCTCCAGCCGGATCTTGATCGCGCCCGAACGCTCGTCGGCAAACTGAGCCACGCGCTGTAGGGCACCCATCAGATCTTCGCTGCGCACGATGACGAACTTGTTGTTGTCGCGCGGCAGGACAGCTTCGTAATTGGGGAACTGGCCGGTCAGCTTGCGGCTGGTCAGCACGCGGCCGCCCATGCGGAAGAACAGTGTGGTCTCGTCGTCGGCAAACTCGACAAAGTCGTCGTCTTCACCGCTGCCGGATGCGAGCAGGCTCTGCAACTCGCCTAAAGCCTTGCGCGGGATCAGCGTTTTCTTTTCGCCGGAGATGCCTTCCAGGGTCTCGCCCAGGCGTTCCACGTGTGCCAGGCGATGACCGTCCGTGGCAACCATGGCCATGCTCTCGGCTTTCAGGACCAGCAGCGCACCGTTCAGGGTGTAGCGCGACTCCTCGCTGGAGATGGCGAAGATGGTCTTCGATACCATGCTGCGCAGCGCCGCCGCGGCAATCTTGATGGCGGATGCTGCCGGGAACTCCGGTACCTGCGGGAAGTTCGCGCGAGCCATGCCAACCATCTTGGTATTCGACCGGCCTGCGCGGATCTGCACCCAGTGATTGTCCTGCAGCTTGATGCTGATATCACCCTCAGGTAGCAGGCGGATGTAGTCGTACAGCTTGCGCGCGGGCACGGTGCAGGCACCGGGCTTTTTCACCTTGGCAGGGCAACTGGTGCGCAGGCTCTGGTCCAGGTCGGTCGCGGTGATGGTCAGCCGGTCACCCTGCGCCTCAAACAGGAAATTCGACAGGATGGGGATCGTCGTTTTGCGCTCCACCACGGACTGCGCCGCGGTCAGCTCCCGCAACAGTTCCGCACGTGACACCGAGATTTCAAGATTGCCGACGGGTGCGGCTCCGTTGGTTTCAAACGCAAGGGGCGATGCGGTGGTGGACACGGCTGAGACCTCCAAAGACTTCAAAGCGGAAAACTACGGTGCTGCGGAACGAACTCGCGGTCCGACATACGGCGTACCGGGTGCTACTCAGCCTAACACTGGGCTGAATCGCTTTTCTACGACCCTGAAGTCGTGATCTGTGCTCGGCTCATCCTAGCGCGGCTTGTGGTGTGGAAGATCAGGGAATTGCGTGGGGAACTGGTCCGACTGCTGTTTAGCTTGCCGAGTGCTTGCCGTCGTCAGTCTTTGTCTTCTGCTTCTAAAAACAGTGAAGAGGAAGAGATATTTCTAGCCGTAGCCGTCGTTCCGTTCGTAAATGTGGAACACCCGCCCAACCGCTGCAAACAGACCATTTAGCGTGTGTACGAGCTTTCCAAATGCCGTCCGTTCAGAAGCGGAAACGTGCGATGAACGGCACCCGTGCACCGGGAAGTACCAGCGCAACCCACGAATTGCACAGGACCCACGCGGAACGAAAAGATCCCAGGAGCGCGCGAAAGTGGAAAGCGCGTTCCTAGCCGCGTTGTTGCGCGCAAATCAGCAGGTGCGGCATGCACAGCAGTTGCGCACAGGCTGAGGAATACCGCGGATTTACACACGTTCCACTGTGCAGGCGTCGGTTGTGCGCAAGCAGTACACTCGTGCTGCGGATACCGCGCACCCTCAACGAGGTAGTTACTGAAATGATGTTGAAGCGAAATTTTTCTGCTTGCGCCTGCCTTGCGGCGTTCACATTCAGCATGGCGGCTACGGCGCAGACGGGTACGGCAGCCACTGCACCGGTGCAGGCAAGCCCTGCGGCCGCTCCCCGTTCGGCACCGGCGCCTGGGGCGATTGCCGCACATCCTGAGTGGCCAAAGGCGAACCAGGAAGACGTAAAAAGCCCGGAAGCCATTATTGCGGCGCTCAGCGACAGCATCTCCGGCGACGCCGGCAAGACTCGGGACTGGAACCGCTTTCGATCGTTGTTTGTGCCGGGCGCGGGTCGCATGGTGGTCACGCGGGTGCCAAAAACCGGCCCGGTCGACCTGACAGTGCTGTCCATGGAGGACTACATCGCGCGCTCCAGCGGCAACGCACCGCAGAGCTTCTTCGAGATCCCTATCGCGTATGACGTGCAGAGCTTCGGCCGCATGACGCACGTGTACGAGTCCTACGGGCTGTACCACGCTCGCGGCGAAAAGCCCTACGTGCGCGGCGTGAACAGCTTTGAGTTGCTGAGTGACGGCACCCGCTACTACGTGTTGCAGGTGTACTGGGATACCGAGCGGCCCGACAACCCGCTGCCCGCAAAGCTGGAGGCACCCAGGTAGGTGATGCGGGCGGCCCTACGCTGTGACCAACCGCTCCTCGACCGCAAAGACCTCTGGGTCCACAGATGCGAAAAACTCCTGGTGCAGCGCGCGCACCACTGCCGGTGCCTCGCCGTCCTCGACCATGAAGCTTAGATTGATGCCGTTGGCACCCTGCGAAATCATCTGGAGGTTGTTGTCGCGCACGGCCGCAAACACCCGTGCGGCGATTCCACGCTGACCGCTGATGTCCTCCCCTACCAAGCAGATCAGCGCTTTGCCATCCTCTTTTGTCACCTTTGCAACGCCTTCGAGCGCTTCGCTGATGGCTTCCAGGCGCGTGGCTGCGTCCATGGTGACGGAAACGCTGGTCTCGCTGGTAGAGACCATGTCGATGGCGCATTCGAGACGGTCGAACACCTCAAACACAGCCCGCAGAAAGCCGTGTGAAAGCAGCCGCCTTGACGAGGTCAGGTGAACGATGGAGAGATGGCGCTTAGTGGCTATGCTCTTCAGCGGGCTGGAGCACGGCGGCGCTACCGGCACAATCACCGTGCCCTCGTTGCCTGGATTGTGCGAGTTCAGCACCCACACCGGAATGTCCTGCCGCATGGCGGGCAGGATGGTGGCCGGATGCAGCACTTTGGCACCAAAATAGGCAAGTTCAGAGGCCTCTTCGAACGAGATGATTCGCACCCGTAGCGCATCCGGGCACAGGCGCGGGTCCGCGGTCATTATGCCGTCTACGTCCGTCCAGATTTCTATGGTGCCGGCCTGCAGTGCGCCGCCCACCAGCGCGGCGGTGTAGTCGCTGCCGCCACGGCCCAGCGTGGTAGGCGCGCCCTGCCGGGAGGTGCCAATGAAGCCACCCAGGATTGGAACGGCCCTGACCTCCGTCAGCGGCAAAACGTGTTCCAGCAAGCGCACCTTGATCGCCTCCGGCAGCGGCGTCGCTTTGCCATGGCGGTCATCCGTGATGATGCAGGTCCGCGCATCCACGTGGGCGCTGCGCAGGCCGCGATGTTCAAAGGCGTCTGCGACAATACGGCTGGATAAGCGTTCCCCGAAGCTGGCAACCAGGTCGTTGGTGCGCTCGGTCAACTCGCCCACCGCGGCTACACCGCGCAGGATGTCGTTCAGCTTGTCGAAGCTCTCGTGCAGTAGGGCCGAGAGATCGCCGATTTTGCGGCCCACCAACGCTGAGGCGGTTTCCAGGTGTCGCGCGCGCAGACCGTCCGCAATGCGAAGCGCATCGTCAACCCGGCCCTCAGCCGCCGCGGCCGCAGCCGCAAGCAGATCGTCGGTGACCCGCGCCATCGCCGAAACTACGACGATCGGACGCAGTCCCCGGTCATACCGGCCTTTCACAATGGAAAGCGTGCGCTGGATGGCGGCGGCATCCTGCACGGATGTACCGCCAAACTTCATCACCACCAGGGCTGGCCGTCTTGCTGCTGCACCCGAGGCCGGATTGCGCTGCACCGTAGCCGGCTGTGCGGAGGAAGGACTGGCGGCAGAGAAATAGCGTGGAGAGTAGTGTTGCGTTGGACTGGCAGGCTCGCTCATGTGTCCCCAGCCGAGTGGTCTTCCGGCTGTTATGAATTACACGGCGGCACCCGTAAGAAGTGTGTAAGCAAAGGAAGGAATTGTGCCTGACCGCGGGTTCCTATGGCGTCATGGCTGCGCCCGTTCTATTGCCACTTCCTTGTGAAAGGCTGCTGCCTTTTCGGCAACTGCGCGATGGTAGCCTGCCGCGTCGATCCACGCCGCTACGCCCTCTGTCTTCGCGTGGTCGAGCTTGGCCAGCATGTTGAAGTACCCGCCATGCGCTCCCAGGAAGATGTCACAGGGCAACTTGTCCATCGAGGAGAAGGTGTGTTCAAAGTCCCTTTCAATGCCCGGGTATGACTCCGGTTTGCCTGGCGTTGAGACCAGCCGGACCGCCGGATTCCAGGACAGGCCGCCCACGATGACGACATGCAGGGTGCGCCCGCCTTCCTGTTCCTGCAGCGTCCACGTAGTACAGCCTTTGGTGTGACCGGCTGTTTTGTGGGCGACGAT
>CAXUEW010000030.1:0-720 GCA_964250115.1 uncultured Terriglobus sp. | reverse complement strand
CAGTACAACGGTGTCGCCGTCGTGCAGAACGCGGTCAACGTGCGCGGGCGGAAAGCGGTCCAGCGTCCTGTCGTAGTCCGTGGCACCGCCGGACTGCATTACCTCCACGTCGCCGTCCATGACCATGTGCTTCGCATGTGTCTCGCGAACCACCTCGGCTGCACCCGCTGCGTGGTCGTAGTGCGCCTGGCTGCTCAACAGGACTTTGGTGTTAGCCCACTTGAAGCCGAGTTGCTCCACGCTGCGGCGAATCTGCGGCGGCGACGTTTCAAGGTTGGCATTGATCAGGATGTTTCCCTGCGGCGTTGTAACGAGATATGCGGCAAGATCGCGCGAGCCCACGTAATACAGGTTGCCGGCGATGTGGAAAGGCTGCAGCGGTGTTGTCCAATCTGCCGGTATGGCGGCAAGCGCAGGCAGTGCGAGACAGGAAAACAGCAGACACGTAGCGGTACGAAACAGGAGGCGATAGATCTTCACCCCAGCAGTGTAGAGCAGAACGAACCTATGAAAATGGTGGGCTGTTGAACTTTGCGCCGCGCGAGTTCCGCATCTCGTTCGTTCGCACCTTACGCTGCCAGCCTTACTGGCGCAGGCCGCGGCTTTAGCCGCCGAGATAGAAAGCTGCCCGTTTAAGAGAGCGGCTACAGCCGCTGAGATGGTCTTGCTGGCCAATGTTCTGAATCTCGGCGGCTGAAGCCGCTGCACGTGCAGGCCCAC
>CAXUEW010000029.1:0-22013 GCA_964250115.1 uncultured Terriglobus sp. | reverse complement strand
GAATAGCAGCGAGCCATTCCGCTCCACCTGAAAAAGCGTGCGCTTGCCCGCGCAGTTGGCCGTGATGAAGTACGTGCCAAAGTTGTGGACCCGCCGGGTAGGATTCATCGCCTCAGCGGCTGAAGCCGCTCCTCAAGCAGCAGTGTAATGGTAGGGCTCAAGCCCTGCCCCTCCGAAGGCCATTCATCCACAAAGGTCACCTGCTCCGCCATAAGTTGCCGGTGCCTTGGTGTTCTGCCTGGATCAGGCCCTTGGTGGGGCGTTCTTAGTTGGCAGGAGGTGCTTGGGCAGCTTTTTTCTAAGATTGGCAACACAGACTTGAGAAAGAGTGTTCTCAGTTGGCAGCAGACGCCTTCACGAAGGGAGCTTTCGGAGGGGTGCGGCTTCAGCCGCACCATTTGTTCTGACCTTGGCAGGCGGCTTTAGCCGCTGAGGTCACTGCTTGCTTGAGCACACGTGCTGAGGGAAAAGAAATCCCTCAGCGGCTAAAGCCACTCTTTCTGTCTGGCCTGAATGGCAGGGCTGAAGCCCTGCCCCTCCGAAAGCTCTCACCACAAAGTTCATCACTTTTCCCTGACCTGGATTAGATCCAGAAAGTTTTTGCAGATGCATGGGCTGCTCCAAACCTTGAAGGTGCAAGGAATGCTCCCAATTTGCACAAACAAGTTGACAGGAGTGCTTCGGAGGGGTGCGGCTTCAGCCGCACCATCATGCTTTGACCTTGGCAGGCGGCTTTAGCCGCTGAGGTAATTGCTTGCTCGGGCAAAGCTGTGAGCTGTGGGAGAAGAGATCCCTCAGCGGCTGAAGCCGCTTTCTTTGGCTGGCCTGAATGGCAGGGCTGAAGCCCTTCCCCTCCGAAAGCTTGGCTCTGGTGACTAAGGATGTGTAAGTCATTCGCAGCCCAGATCATGCAGAAAGGTCGCTTCTTCCCTGACATCGCTTGCCTTTGTCTGAAGCTGGTCCATGATGATCGCGTGGAGAGTTAGCCAGACAGCTGGAGCAGTCCAAGGTGTTGTTGCCGGGTCTGGCTCAATCGGGAACTCGATGGTCTTGTGTAGGAAGCGACGAAAGGACGGTCTGTAGCGTGCAATGCCGACATCGTCCGTCTTGATCTGAGAACTTGACACATAAGGAAGCTGGAGTTTGCGCAGCACGGCGCGGTACAGATCGCCGACAGTGACAATCTTCCACACTCCTCATCCGGCAGACCGATGCCAAAGACTTCTTCGATTCGGAGCACGATCTCGACTGTGTCTAGGCCCATGGAACTGCTTCTGTTTCTCCTACCCAACGCATTAAGCGAGTTCGATTCGAGTAATCCCCTTTGTAGCCAAGAAGAGCCAGTAATACTAGTTCCAAATACCACTTACCCAACACGTATGCTTGATAGTACGGCAGACGGCTTGAGTTGATGCGTCTTTTGGGATGCACAAGTTCATTGCGGATCTTTACAAACGCCTCTGGGCCATCTGTCCACCCCTCCAACTTAGCGAGAACATCAATCTCCGATAACGACGGTGGAATGGTCGTTGGAATTCTAAACCTCTCCAAAACAAGTCGAAGGCGACCACTCACCCCAAGTTCGCCAGCTTTCTTCGCAGAGAGATCCCCATGGATTTTATTAGTAAGTACATCCCACGCAAGCCTCTCCAATGCAGTCTGCAGGAGTATCAACCCTCCGTCTGGCCCTGTGTAATTCGTATTCGCCCTAGCTGCCCAATAAGTTGCGATGCGAAAACAATCGTCCCACTCTAAACTACGAATCTTTGCAAGAAACTTTGGGTAAAGGTCAGGAAGATACTCTGATCCATGGCGATCAAGCCAATTGTCACCATCTGTGTAGCGATCTACTCTTCCCATGCCAACAAGGTCAAAAACCTTCTCTCCACGAACGTCAACTCCTGTAGCAAATCCAATGCCTACTTGCTGACCATGGCAGAAGGATAGAAATCGCTGCATCTCTGTGAGGCGTTCCTGCGCTTCAACGCTCGAAAACTGTCGTCCATCAGAGCAAACAAGTGACAGGTAGTGAGTAGCACGATAAATCTGACTTTGAAGTTCAGGCAGCAAGCAGACGGTTATGTCACTAGCAGCAACCAGATCAAATTGCCATACTCCATCTCTGAGCAGCAAGCGTCTCTTCGTCCTGTATAGCTTTCTGTCTCCGAAGTTGTAAACGATAGCGCTAAGCTGCCGAAGACCATCGTGGGCTGATAAAGCGATCGGAGAAATGAAGGGTACTAACTTGACCTCACAGAAAGGCTTTGAGCTTTCAATATGCAAATTATCAAACCGACAATTGAGAGGCAAGCCATCAGGCATCATCAACTGCACTTTGGCGTCCTGTTCGGCAAAAGCAACGCCCGATGGGAGTTTTAAATGTATGGTGATTTTTTCGTCTTCAGCGAATTCAGCCTCAAAACGACAGAGAAGCGTCTTCTTATAAGAAGGAAGCCGAAGTTCAAGTGCTACTGAAGAGATCTTCATGCCAAGATGCT
Organism: uncultured Terriglobus sp.; assembly: GCA_964250115.1. Taxonomy (GTDB): domain Bacteria; phylum Acidobacteriota; class Terriglobia; order Terriglobales; family Acidobacteriaceae; genus Terriglobus. The sequence goes on along the minus strand of CAXUEW010000029.1, from coordinate 19,515 downwards.
AAATCTTGCTGACGCGCTGGACTTCTCTCACGCCTGGGACGCGGCTCATGTCTACGGTGAGTTTGTTCAGGTGGCGCAGGTCGAGGGTTTCTACGACGAAGTCTACGGTGGCGGTGGTGCCGTCATCGTTGGCTCGGCTGTCTACCGAGCGGATGTTGGTGTCGTCGTCGGAGATGATGGCGGTGAGTTCTTTGAGCATGCCGCTGCGGTCGTCGCACAGTACGATCAGGCGGACGGGATAGCGGGTGGGTTTCGGCGTACTGCCCGCGCTGCCACCCATTGGTTTGCCGTCAGCGCCCAGCAGAGGTTTGCCGTCCGGGCCGGTGAGGGGTTTGCCGTCGGAGCCTAGGCCCAGCTTGCGCAGGTCTTCGGGTAGCGGGGCCCACTCCACGTTGATGCGGCGGTCGCTCTCGTACAGCAGGTTCTGCACGTTGGGGCAGCTGCGTGCGTGGACCGCTACGCCCTTGCCGCGGGTGACATAGCCGACGATTTCTTCGCCGCGAATGGGGTTGCAACATCGCGCGCGGTAGACAAGCAGATCGCCCTGACCTTCTACCTGCAAGGAGTCGGAACCCTTGCCGAAGTAAACGCGTTTGACCGCGTCAGACATCTTGCTGAGTTCGCTGGCGGGTACGTTGGCGAGGCTGCCCGGTGGCGTTGGATTGGTGGCTGCCTGCTGCACTGCGGCGGCTTCTTCCGCGTTAGCCGCGCTGGTGCTGCCGGGTACCAGCTTATTTAAGGCCTGCCGCGCGGAATACTTACCGAAACCTATGCTGCTTAGTAAGTCACCCTGATTACCCAGACCATAGACGTTCGCGACCCGCTCATAATCCGTGTCGGTCAACTTAGTAAGGCTTACTTTGAACTTACGGGCCTCACGCTCCAGGAGCTTGCGGCCGATCTCCATGGCGCGCTCGCGCTGGTGCTCGTTGAGCCAGTGCTTGATCTTGTTGCGGGCTCGGCTTGACTTGGTAAAGGTAAGCCAGTCGCGCGAGGGCGTGTGGCCGGTTTGCGTGGTGATTTCGACAATGTCGCCGTTGCGCAGGCGATGGCGCAGCGGCACGATGCGACCGTTGACCTTGGCACCGATGGTGGTGTGGCCCACCTCCGTATGGATGGTGTAGGCGAAGTCGACGGGGCTGGCGTCCTTGGGCAGAACGACCACCTTCCCCTTGGGCGTAAAGGTGTAGACCTCTTCCGGGTACAGGTCGATTTTCAGGGTCGACATGAACTCGTTGGGGTCGGTCATTTCGCGCTGCCATTCCATCAACTGGCGCACCCAAGCCAGTCGCTGCTCGTCCTTGGCGTTGACGCTCTCGTTGGCCTTGTACTTCCAGTGAGCGGCAATGCCGTCTTCCGCAATGCGGTGCATTTCCTCGGTGCGGATCTGCACTTCAAACTGCGTTCCGCCGCCCGCGACCAGCGTGGTGTGCAGCGACTGGTAGCCGTTGGGCCGCGGCATGGCGATGAAGTCCTTGATGCGGCCGGGCACGGGCCGCCACAGGTTCTGCACGATGCCCAGCAGGTGGTAGCAGTCAGCCTGCGTCTGCGTGATGATGCGGATGGCGTACAGGTCGTGCACCTGGTTCAGGTCGTCTGTGCCGCCGCTGTTGACGTGCGCGGTGACCTTCATGCTGATGGAGTAAAGCCGCTTGATGCGGTACTCCACCTGGCCGGGAACGCCGTGACGGACCAGCTCGGTCTCAAGCTGCGAGACGATCTCCTCAATGAAGCGTTCGCCACCCTGCGTGCGCAGAAGTTCTACCTGCTGGGCCAGCTTCAGGTAGCGCGCCGGGTCGACGTACTGAAAGGAGAGGTCTTCAAATTCGCCGCGCAGTTTGCCCATGCCTAGGCGATGGGCCAGCGGGGCGTAGATCTCCAACGTTTCGCGGGCGATACGCTGCTGCTTTTCCGGCTTCAGGTGGGTCAGCGTCCGCATGTTGTGCAGGCGGTCGGCCATCTTGATGAGAACGACGCGGATGTCGGTGACCATGGCCAGCAGCATCTTGCGGATGTTCTCGGCCTGGTGGTCTTCCTTGTTCGCGAACTTGATGCGGTCCAGCTTGGTGACGCCCTCGACAATGTGGGCGACCTGCGCGCCGAAGCGGCGGGAGATTTCCTGCGTGGAAACGTCGGTGTCTTCCACGGCGTCGTGCAGCAGACCGGCGGCGATGGCGGTGGAATCCATCTTCATTTCGGCGAGGATCTGGCCGACGTCGAGTGGATGGATGATGTACGGCTCGCCGCTGGCGCGCTTCTGGCCCTCGTGCTGCGACATGCAGAACTGCCATGCGGACCGGATGATCTCAAGGTCATCGGCCGGGCGGTTCTCGTGGACGGTGGCCAGCAGGCGCTCGAAGTTCGTGTCGATCTCGCTGGTTTCCGCGGCAGGGAAGCCTGGCAGGTAGGTTGCGGAGGTGAAGCCGGTGACCTTCTGCTGTGAGGCGGTGGGTGCGACCGGTTCGAGCAAGCCAACGGGTTCGCCCAGGGCGTTTGCCTGCTCCGGCACGTCCTGCCCTGCTGCGCCCTGCGGCGCGGGGGCTGAGCGGCGGACGGATTCTTCCGGCTGCAAGGGCGTGGGCGCAGGAACTGCGGCCTCCAGGTTCCGGCCGGAATCACTGGAGGGGATCGCCGCCGAAAGCGGTGGTGCAGCGGACGAGGAAGTCGTCCGGTCAGTGCGCATGCGTCATTTTACCGTCAGCGATGCGCTTACCGCAGTAACCCAGCCTGCGGTGCTTTGCCGGTGTGTGCCCATGTGACCAGTTCGTCGAAGGCGTGGCCTACCTCGTCCGGCGTGAAGGTGCAGTGACCTTCGCGGTGGACGTACTGCTGCACCAGGTTGTCGGCAAAGCCCGCGTGGGCGACTTCACTGGCGTAGAGCGAGAGCGTAGTGGCTGGAATGAGCGGATCGTAGATGGTGTGCAGCGCAAGCATGGGACGGGTAAGGCGGCCGCTGGGCCAGTAGTGCGCCATCAGGTAGTCGCGTGCGCGCGGGTCGGGAGCGTAGCGGCGCACGCCGTCGTTCAGGGCGTAATCAGAGGGTGTGTTTACGCCCGTGCCGGTGTAGATGTAGTTGCGATTGTCGAAGGGGTTGCCACCCGCCTTGCGCTGCATGTCGCCGATGACGTAGGTAAAGTAGCCGATGATGCGCGCGACCTCCACGTCAGAGTGCAGGTTGGTCAGCTCGCGCATGGCCAGGGCGGCGTCGGGCTTTGCGCGCAGTGCGGTGAGGACGCGCTGGCGCAGCGCTTCACTCTCTTCAAAGGTAGGTGAAACGGGGTCGAGCGGACCCATCATGCCGGGGAAGTAGTAATCGAACGCGGCGCGGATGGCAAAGCGGCGGTTCAGGTGCACATAACTGGGGCCTACCGCGCCGCACAGATCGAGGCCGGCAGTGTAGACCTTGTTGTTCAGCTCCATGGCGATCATGGTCAGCGCTCCGCCCATGGATCCGCCCGCCGCGTAGGTTTCACGCGGCGCACCGTACTTCTTGACGAAATACTTTCGGAGCACTTCGGAGTCGGCATAGCCGGCCTGCAAGGCCCAGCCTGATTCTGAATAGCCGCTCTGGATGACGGCGTAGCCGCGGCGAAACATCTGGTCCGGCTGGGCGCCGATGCTGCTATCCAGGCGAAAGCGGAAGGGCGACTCGGAGTAGCCGTGATAGAAGACGATCAGGCTGCGGTTCCAGTTCGCGGGCACGTCGATGCGGTACTCCGCGCGGCCCAGCACGCCCACCTCGGTGATGCCGACGGCGGTGCGCAAAACTTCAGGCTCGCCGGTGGGTGTTGGCGAGGCCTGTGCGTGGACACGCGGTACAGAGGCGCCTGCGCCTAAAGTCAGCACGGCACAGCAAAGGAGCCATCGACGACAAAACTGATTCATGAGACGTGCCATGAGCATACAGCCTTCTCGCGATCAGAATCCGTGAGCGTGGGTGCCCATGTCTCGAAGAGACGTGGGATCATTACCTGCTTTGCGGGTGCCCCACGTCTCAGAAGCGAGACGTGGGGCACCCGCAAAGGGATCTGCATTTTTCAGCACGCGCGTCCCCTGATGCAGACCGGGGCAAAACATCAAATCGTTGGCGGCACCAACACTTTGACTTCCTAGCCCTCTTCACCATCGTGCGCAGACCGGCATACATGCAGATCCCTGCGCTGCGGGATGACAAAGGTCGAACTGCTGGATAACGCAGATCAAGCTGCGAGATGACAAAGGAGGTTTATGGGTTTAGAGATTGCCAGTGCTAAACGTCCTTTTCTGTGACAGCCTTTTCCGGCTTCGTTGGGTACGGACGTCCCCCATCCAGGGTCTTTTCCATGTCGGCGTCGTAGCCGTACATGTCTTTGAAGAAGTGGATTTCGCCATTTTCAGACCACGCCGTCGAGTAGAAGATCACGACTGGGATGGGCTTGGGCAGTAAGACGCTCTTGTTGTCATCGCCTGTGTTCATCGCTTCGGCGATTGCGTCTTCATCCCACTTGGGATTGTCGCGCAGCACCCAGCCGGCAAGCTTTGGCGGGTCCTGCACACGAACGCAGCCGTGCGAGTAATCGCGCCGGGTGCGGGCGAACAGCGCTTTTTCGTTGGTGTCGTGAAGGTAGACGTTGAATGGGTTGGGGAACATGAACTTCACAAGTCCAAGGGAGTTCGATATGCCCGCCTTCTGGCGCACCATGACCGTTCCCTTTGCGATGCGGGCCATGTCCGCGCCTGCCGGATTGCCCTTGAGATCGACCGTCTCATAATTCTTCGCGCTCAGGTAGCCTGAGCTTTTCTCCATGTGCGGAATGATTTCTTTCTTCGCAATGGATGGCGGCACGTTCCAGAAGGGGCGGAAGACGAGGTACTTCATCTGGTCGGCGATGACCGGCGTGTGATGCGTGTCGTCGTCTGATTTGCCGTCGACCACATTCATGCGGAAGACCTCGTGATGGTCCGCACCCGTGCCCTCGTAGGCACGCAGGATGAACTCCGGCAGGTTCACCAGCACGCTGGCGCTCTGGTAGTCGTCATTAAGCCAGCGCCAGCGCTCCATGGAATCCTGAATCTGCGTCACGCGAGCACTTGCCGGTACGTTCAACGCTTCCACGGTGTCGTGGGACAGCTTGCCGGTCTCGTTCAGGCCATGGCGGTGCTGGAAGCGCTTCAACGCCTCTCCCAAACCGTTCACATCGGGCCGTGTGTTCTCCTCAGGCGCTGAAAGATCGCCTACAAGCGACAGGCGCTGCTGCAATGCCTGCAGACCCGGATATCCGTCGGAAAGTGCCAGCGGCTTGCTGGTCTTTTCCAGGTCCGGCAGCGGCTCTACATGGTCCTGCTGCGCCAGGTCCATGTAGTGAGTCAAAGCGTCTTTCAATGCGCGGTACTGAGCGGTCTGTGGCTCAACGGCGTCGACCGCTTTTGTCACGTCACCCGCATCCACAATTTGTTGTGAGAGCACGGTGGCGTTGTCCAGCTTCTTGCTGTCGTAGCCTTTGACACCGAAGGCGAAGTGCTCCGGCACGGTTCGGCCTGAGTGCAAATCGTCAAGGAAGCGCATTGCGGTCACAGTCAGGGCTATGTCGAAGAGCGCCGCGTCCGCCTGCGCCGTGGCTTTGCTGCTTTTCACCCACGCCAAATCGAACTCACGGCCGTTATAGAAGTTGGAAACATCGGCCTGCATTCCGGTAAAGTCCGGGTACTTCGAGTCAGGCAGGTGACCGCTGGTGACATTTGCCTGGATCTGCGGGGTATAGTCGGGTTCGCTGCTGGTCACGTGGCGCACAATGTGTTCGGCACGCTTACAACCGGCCAGGATTAAGGGAGAGCAGACTGCAAGAACGAGCAGAACTTTCAAAAACTTACGCATGGGGTGCCTATTGGATGCGCAAAAGGATGTGTGCGACGGGTAGCTGCCTCGATTCACTACACCCGGAGGACGCAGCGCTAGCCATCAGGATGCAGCAGAAACGTGGCGCACAACACGGCCTGTGCCAGCCATCCCGTGATCATGACGGCAAGAAACAGCTTGCGCTGCTGTGTTTCGATGGCGTCTGCAAAGACTCCCGCAACGAACGTCAGCAGGAAAGGCACCGCCCACAGCATAGGCGACGTGCGCACCTGCGTGCTCTGCAGGGGCAACAGCAGCAGCATCACCAGCAGCGGCGCGGTGTTGCCGAAGTAGCGCGAGCGGCGAACTGTCACATACAGCAAGAAAGCGACGCTGGAGATTGCTGCCAAGGCAAGCTGCAGCGGATCGCGGAACAACTGAACCGCGGCGCTCCCTGACAAGGTAAACCGGCCGGCACCGGCAGTGAAGACGTACGTGAAGATGCCGAGGCGAAAGGTGTACGAAGCAAAAACGAGAAACAACGCGCCAAACGATGACACCAGCAGCAGCGGCAGAACCGCCGTCCTGCGCCGCTCTGCAACGTACAGCAGAAACCCAGCCGACGCGAACAGGCCGAAGACTCCGGCAAGGATATGCGCGCACGCGGTGAATCCCAGCGCAATCGTGAACAGCACGATGCGCGGCCGCCACTTGCGCGAAGGCCCATACATGGCATGGCCGATGCCGATGGCCGTGTACACCACGGCAAACAGCCCCCATGCGGCCAGAATCTCGTTGTTCGGCGTGGTCGCGGCACGCAGCACGACGGGCGACACGCAGTAGAGGCCCAATGCAAAGGCGCCCGCGATGTTGCCAAACAGTCGACGGCTTACCCACCAAAGTCCCGCGCCCAGCAACACCGCGGCGATTGCAAAGGGCAAACGCAGAAGGTATCGCGTGCCGACGATCTGGTGCCGCAGGTCGTAAACCGATCCACCCACAGGATTGATGGCATCCGCCTGGCCGCTGCGTTTGGCATCGATCCAGTTGCCGAGCCGCAGCCCGGTTACGTAGATGGACAGCGGCAGCCCAGCGGCGCGGTACGCCAGCGAACCGTCGCCCTGCATGTTACCGCAGGTGGTGAAATAGCCTGCGACGGGCAGCGGCTTTTCCCACATCTCGCGTCCACACAGGGCGTAGCGGTAGTCGGTTTCGGTAAGCGGCGCACGGCCGATGAGAAACACGGTCTCCGCAAAGAAAAAGAGCAGGATCAGTGCGGCAACGCGTTGTGCCCGGCCAAAGTGAAAATGAAGGCTCATGAGGGGAAGTGCCGATTCAGTGTACCGCCCAGTTCCGCAGGCTGCGCCGCCGCCGTTTACTGTGGGAAGCATGGATTCACTTGCAATGCGCGTAGGCGCGGGAAGGCTGGTCAGCTACTCGCCGTCACGCGGCCTTCCCTGGCGCGTGGTTTTTGAGGATGAGGGCGCAGCCGGCTACTGCTACGCCTGCGACGGCAGCCGCGCCACCCTGGAAGACGACTTCGATGTCACCGTGATGGACGCCATGCTGGTCTACAACGTGGATGGGATGCAGCGCGAAGAGGACGGCGGCCGCGAACGCCTGCTGACCATCGAGTGGTCGCGCGACGGGCAGCGATCGGCTCTGCGTCTCGACGGCGTTCCCCAGGTGCTGATTGACTTCGAACGCCGTGAAAGCCGCTGCCGCAGCAACTTTCCCAACTTCATGGACGACGGCCGCAACAACTGGCGCAGCGCGGACCATACCTGGGATGAGAGTGCCATGAAACAGTTTGAAGCCGACACCTTCGCGGCGGAGTAGAACACGCGGCGCAAAGCGGCAGTCCTGGTCCATGCCGCTGACACGGCTGCCGTGTGCATCTTATACACCCTGTGATTGTTCCTCTTGTCGATGACGCAGCCTGGCAACGCAGGCTGAGCACGCTGCCGCTGTGGCAGCCTGGTAGCACTCCAGCGCTGGTCATCGCGCCACATCCTGACGATGAAACCTTGGGAGCCGGAGCATTGATTGCGGCGCTGCGCGAGAACGGCGTTCCTGTTTCAATCGTCGCCGCCACCGACGGCGAAAACTGCTACGACGTGTCGCCTGAAGAGCGCGAGCACGTTCGCAACACGCGGATAAGCGAACAGCGGGAGGCGCTCGCAGCGCTCGGTGTCGAGGCTGGAGACATCCATCGCCTCCACCTGACTGACAGCGGCCTTCACCTGCATGAGGATGAGCTAACGGCCTCGCTGATGCTTCTCGCGGAGCCTGGCATGCAGCTTATCGCGCCGTGGGTAGGCGACTTTCATCCAGATCACGTCGCCTGCGCGCGCGCTGCTGCCAGTGTCGCAAACGCAAAAGGCCTTCCGCTGACCTCTTACTTCTTCTGGACGTGGCATCGTGGTGAGCAGAATGTGCTGGATGGGCTTCCTGTGTGCCGCTTTGTGCCGGAAGCTGCTGCATGGCACGCCAAGGCAAAGGCGCTGGCGTGCCATGTCTCCCAGTTACATCGGTCCGAAGGTGAGCCTATCTTGCCGGCACGCCTGCTTAGACCCGCCTCCTGGCCTTTCGAGGTCTTCCTGCCGTCATGACCGCACCGGATACCTCCGCAGACTTCTTTGAAGGCATGTTCCGCGACTCGCAGGACCCGTGGAACTTTGCGGCGGACGCCTATGAGCAGTTCCGTTACGCGACCATTGTGGGGGCACTTGGACCCGGCCCTTACCGGCTTGCTTTTGAACCAGGATGCTCTGTGGGTGCGCTGACGGAGAAGCTCGCAGCTATCTGCGAACGCGTCGATGCCTGCGACTTTTCACCAACCGCCGTAAAGCAGGCCCAGGCGCGATGCCGGTCTTTTCCAGGCGTGACGGTACGTTGCGCGGTAGTAACGGATCGTGTGCTTTACCGCCATTACGACCTGATTGTGCTGAGTGAAATCGGCTACTACTTCACTTCCGCAATATGGCAATGCCTGATAGGCGACATAGTCGAAGACATGCAGCCCGGAGCAACTTTGCTGGCATCGCATTGGCTTGGAAGTTCGCCCGATCACGTGCTAAGCGGCGATGAGGTACACGGTCTGATGCAACACCCGCAACTGCAACATGAGCATGCCGAACGGCATCCACATCCTGAACGAGGTGGGTTTCGTCTCGATCGCTGGAGAAGGCTTTCATGAAGACGCCAAGCCCGATGCCGGAAGACTGGCATATTGCAGTGCTCATTCCTGCCCGCAATGAAGAGCTGCTGCTGCCTCAATGCCTGCGGTCTGTCTTGCAGGCTGCCAGGCAGTTGCCCTCGCGTACGACTTGCGATGTTGTCGTGGTGGCAGACTCCTGTGTGGATCAAACCGCGCAACTTGCCCAGGCTATCCTGCAGCATCGAGGCCAAGCGGTCAGCGTCGATGCAGGCAATGTGGGAGCAGCGCGTGCCATAGCCGCGCGCGAGGCGCTGAGGCGCTTTCACGGTGACCCCTCGCGATGCTGGCTAGCCAACACCGATGCCGACTGCGAGGTGCCCGAGACCTGGCTGCTGCACCAGTTGTCGCTTGCGCAGCAAGGCTACGCCGCCGTAGCCGGCATTGTGGACGTGAGCTGCTTTGACGAACACCTGCCGATTGTGGAAGCACGTTTCCGGCTCACCTACCAGATTCATCCGGATGGCACGCATCCGCATGTGCACGGTGCAAATCTCGGAGTTCGCGCCGATGCCTACCTGTGCGCAGGTGGTTGGAACCCGCTTGAGACGGCGGAGGATCATGACCTCTGGGGCCGCCTGCGAACAACGGCTTCTCCGTATCTTTCGGATGCACGCCTGCAGGTGCTGACCAGCGGACGCCGCGTGGGCCGTGCGCCCCTGGGCTTTGCAGGCGCGCTGGCCAAGCACAACGAAGCCGCATCGACGGAAGCCGTAGCTTGAACGCAGAGGCTCTGGGCGAACGCTTTGCCGATCTTTGCCGTGAAGACCTGCCTTCTCCGGGATCGGGCAGGTCCGCGGAACGGCATCAGCGCATATTCCAGGCAGGGCGCGAGGATTTGAGCCTGGCCAAGCTGACCGAGGCACATTGGGACGCCGTCGCCATTCTGCGCGAAGCTGGCCGTGAGCCCGAACCTGGAGCCCACTACGCTGTGTGGGCTTCTGAAATACCCGGCCGGGAGCTGAAGTTAGAGCAGAGTGGTGACAGCTATACGATGACCGGCACGAAGGAGTTCTGCAGCGGTGCCGGCATGGTCGATCGTGCTCTGATCACCGCTGGTGCAGGCGGCTCCTTCCTGGTTGAGATCGACCTTTACGCTGCGCCGGACCGGCTCCGCATCGACAGCAGCGGATGGGCGGTCGAGGCCTTCCGCATGACGGAGACATCAGCTTTGCACTTCAGCAGCTATCCCGTATCGAACGTGGTCGGCACGGACGACTGGTACACCAGCCGCCCCGGTTTCTGGCAGGGAGCCTGTGGGCCTGCAGCAGCCTGGGCAGGTGGCGCGGCAGGCCTACTCGACTTTGTGATGAGCAGCACTCGCAACGATCCACACACAGCCGCGCATCGTGCAGCGATCCACAGCAACGTATGGGCTACACAGTGCTACCTGGACGCCGCAGCCGCCGAGTTCGACCGGGCACCCGAAGCAAACGCGATAGTCCGCGCACTCGAAGTCCGTCACCTGATCGAACAGGCATGCACGGACACGTTGCGCCGATTTGCCCGCTGCATGGGGCCGGGGCCACTGGCGAAGAACGCGGATATCGCGCGCCGCTACGCCGAACTCGATCTGTTCCTGCGTCAGTCCCACGCGGAACGCGACCTGGAAGCGCTGGGCCGCGCACTACAGGCCTGACGGCATCAATTCCATGCCATCAAAATCGCGATCCTAGAGGCTGTACTGCTCGTCGGTGACATGTTCCATCCATTCGACGAACTTGCCGTCCTTCTTCTCCTGGATGGCAATGTGGGTCAGCGCCGTGGTGGGAGCAGCGCCGTGCCAATGCTTTTCGCCGGGTGCGAACCACACCACGTCGCCGGGGCGAATGTGTTCGATCAAGCCGCCTTCGCGCTGTACCCGTCCCGCACCCGCTGTGACAATAAGCGTCTGCCCAAGGGGATGCGTGTGCCACGCGGTACGAGCGCCGGGTTCAAACGTGACGGCAGCACCTGCGACAAACGCAGGGTCTGGTGCGGTGAAAAGCGGGTCGATGCGAACGGTTCCCTTGAACCACTCGGCAGGTCCTTTCGCAGACGCTTGCGAGCCGGCGCGTTGAATCTCCATGCTTGTACTCCTTTGTCTTCGTGAATCAGTTTGTGATGGGAGCGTGCTTCTCAGGCCTTATGAATAGCACGTGGCTCAACAATCGCCTTGACTGACCCTGCGATCCACGCTCGGTAAAATCAGAGACGTGAAGCCCGGTCGAGTTGTCCCCCTGTACGATCCGCGATCCGTCCCTCCAACGTGGAACGAAGGCATGGTCGAGGGCGAATTCGCCGTGCTGTTTGCCAATCGTCAGCCCGCAGGCATTGACCGGGCACTTGGCGCGGTGGCGGTGATCTTTCCATCGCTGGCAGAGGCGAAGGCCTATGCAGAGTCAGAGACAGCAAAGGAACCATACCTGCGGTGCAGCCTCTATGGTCCCGAAGGTTTAGCGCTCCCCCCGGCAGTAGTGATCGCCGGTGCGAAGGGCCAGGACACAAGTTTTCTTTCGTCAAAGTTTCGGCTTTGGGTGGGCTCCATCTGCCTGGGTGTGGGCGTCGCGCTGGGAGCGGCCGAGCTGGCGAGCGGCATGGAGCTTAACTGGGCCGGCATGATCGGCTCGCGCATCGGGCCGGTGGGCGCAATCCTGCTGCTGACGGAGGCCGGCGTTCGCCTGAGCGCGCGGGGCAAAAAAGCAGAATGAAGCTCCTGTTATTTTTAGCTCAGTTGCTGACGGTGCTGGCCGTGACCTACGGTTGCGGCCGGCTGCTGCGACGCCTGGGCCAGCCGGCCGTGGTAGGCGAGATCGCGGGTGGGCTGCTGCTGGGACCTCTCGTTCTGGGTGCGCTGGCCCCGCGTTTGCAGGCTGCGCTGTTCCCTGCGGCTAGTTTCGGTGCACTTGAGACGCTCAGCCGCATCGGGCTGGTATTGTTCCTGTTCGCAATTGGCGCGGAACTGCACATTGCGGCAATCGCAAACAACAGGCGGCGCGTGGCTGCCATTACCGCAGGCAGTGTTTTAATGCCTTTTGCATTAGGGCTTGCGGTGGCGCCGCTGCTGTGGCGAAGGTTCGGGGGCAGCGGAGGCCTCCTGGCGTTTTCGCTCTTTGCAGGTGTCGCTCTAAGCATCACGGCACTGCCGGTCCTTGCGAGCATGTTGCGTGACCGCGAACGAACCGGCCGCGCGGTGCCGCAGGAAACCGCGGCAATGGCGCTGCTAAGCGCCTCAGTAAACGACGTACTTGGCTGGTGCGTGCTGGCAGTGGTGCTGGCGGTAGCAAAACGCGACACCGGCTGGAGCGCGGTGAGTGTGCGCATGGGATGGCTGCTGCTGTTTGTGACAGGCATGCTTTATCTGGTGCGTCCCTTGTTGGGTCGCTTGCTGCGCCGGCTTGAGCGCTTCACGGCACCGTGGGCGGCGGGCCTGGTTCTGGTGGCAGTTGCCTTTGCAAGCTCCGGTGTCACGGAACGGCTGGGCCTGCATGCCTTCTTCGGGGCTTTTCTGGCAGGCTTGTGCGTGCCCCGCAATGCCGAGGGCCAAAACGTTCTGACAGCAACACGCAAGTGGCTCGACCCGGCGGTTCAGTGGACGCTGCCCGTGTTTTTTGCACTCACGGGGCTCCGTCTGCAGCCGGGATTGTTCCGCGCCGGCGGACTGCTTTATCTTCTGCTGATTGTTGCCGTGGCCGTGACCGGAAAGATTGCCGGGGCAGCCGGCATGGCACGATGGAGCGGCATGCCCTGGCGCGAGGCGGGCCGCGTCGGCGTGCTGCTGAACACGCGCGGTCTGGTGGAGTTGATTGTTCTGAATGTGGGCTACCGCGAAGGCCTGCTCACCGCTGCACTGTTTACGCTCTTTGTCCTTATGGCCCTACTGACCACGGCGATGACGGCACCGCTGCTGAATCGTTGGCCGCCGGGTCAAAGAACCTGACCTGAGGCCGTACACATCCCAACAGCTTGACCCAGTACCTGATAACCGATATTCTTGTCAGGTTTGGCGTAGCAGGATCATTGGCTGTGGAGATTCCAGCCATGCCCCAGCCATACCATCGAGGCGAGGTGCAAACCCGCTCGCTGCCTTTCAAAAGTCAGGTTTCAGGCGCACCGGCGGAACGGCCGGGCGTGGAGGTTGTAATGTACGCAGTGATTCGTACCGGTGGAAAGCAGTACCGTGTCGCCCCCGGAGACACCTTGAAGATTGAGAGCACCGCGCATGCTGACGGTGCCATCGAGTTTGCCGACGTGCTCGCCGTAAGCGGCGAAGAGGGCAAGTTCGAGCAGGAGCTGGGCGGCGCGAAGGTGCTGGCTGAGGTCGTCGGCGAAGGCCGCGGCGAAAAGATCCTGGTCTTCCATTTCAAGCGCAAGAAGCAGTACAAGAAGATGCAGGGGCACCGCCAGAACTTTGTGGAAGTCAAAATCAACGAGATCCTGGTGAACGGCCGCAGCTTTAAGGCAGAAGCGAAGTAGTCCCGGGCGAGAACCCACACATTTCAAAGTAAGCGCGTGACGCCGGCAGGGCTCACCCGCGATGAGGCAAGAGCATGGCACATAAAAAAGGCGGCGGATCCTCTTCAAACGGCCGCGATTCCAACGCACAGCGGCTTGGCGTGAAGCGTTTTGCCGGCGAACTGGTCACCGGCGGCTCCATCATTGTGCGCCAGCGTGGCACACCTCTGAAGCCCGGCCTTAATGTAGGCCGCGGCAAAGATGACACCCTGTTCGCCAAGATCAGCGGCCGTGTGCAGTTTATGGATCGCGGCAATCATGGCCGGTTTGTCGCCATCGATCCCGTCGTCTAGTCCTTTCGAACTCAAACAATAAAAGCCCCGCATAGCGGGGCTTTTATTGCACTTGAAAGAACCTTACGGCATCTTCAGCGAAACATCGATCTCTTTCTTTGAGTCGAAGGAACTGATCGACTTGCTTGCCGTTTTCCGTTCGCCCAAGTCAGCCCAGACCTCATAGTCTCCGTTACCTGAAAGCTGTCCAAAACGAAAAACTCCGTCGTCAGCCGTGATGTAGCTGCGTTGGGACAGCGAGTGGGTGTCTTTCAGGTGGACCACCGCGCCTTTGACCTTGTTGCCGGCCTTGTCCGTGACGTTGCCGGTCAGGTTGCGCACGGTCGCCTGTGCCGCTGCTGGGCGGGCAGACATCAGCAGGGCTGCGGGAGCGAACAGGGTCAGTAAGCCAAGCGTTGAAGCGTAAAGAAGGCGTTTCATATCTCTCAATTCCCAGGCCCGACGCTGCAAACTCGCGGTCCAGTCTTTATGGTACAGAACACGGCGACGCACCGGTAGTCGCGTTCCGACGCCTCTACTCGTCCTCTTCGTCGTCGGAAGTGTGCGCGGGATAGCTGTCATCTTCATCGTCATAGCCCTCTGCATCGACCGGAACGATGTGCAGAGGGTCCGTCGAGATGATTTCCAACTCTTCGCCACACTCATCGCAGGTGACCGTTTCTCCCTCTTCCACGTCATCTTCATCAATGTCGAGCGGGTTGTCGCATTCCGGACATAAATTGGCCATACAAACTCCTTCTTGCATGTTCGTAGAGACTACTTTGGTGTTCCGTCCCCATTGTGCAGAACGCAGTATGCGGAGCTGCCTGGCCTTACCTCGCTATACCATCGGCAGCTTTTGTGTGAAGACGCGCCTCGCGTCACGCAGGTTGTTTTAACAGCGGTGCCGAATCGTTCACTGCCGGGAAACAGTCTTGTCCGCATGAAAACCACGTGCCTCCTACCTTTTCCGCACGTGCAGATTGCCTGTGGTGAAATGGAGGGGTGCCGCCTCGTGGTCCAGTCACGCTTTCGCTGCCCGCTTTTCGAGGTGCGGTCCGCCAGTTGATCCTGGTGCTTCTGGGCCTGTTCTTCGGCCTGGCCCTACTCGACTTCGTTTCGCAGCCTGTTGGTGGGTTTGTTCGAGCGGCCCTGCTGCTGGAGCCCTCCGCGGTGGTGCTGCACTTCCATGTTTGGCAACTGATCAGTTATGCCTTCCTGAACCTGGGCATCCTGAACACGGCTTTTGCCCTGCTTACGCTGTGGTTTACGGGAAGCATGCTGGAAGAAGCACGCGGCGCGCGCTGGTTTCTGGAACTGTTCTATCTTTCGGCTTTCGGTGGCGCGGCGCTGGCGACGCTACTGGTCTGCCTGCCGGTCTTCACCGGCAACAGAATCAGCTTTCTGGGGATCAGCCCCATCTCTGCCGCAGCCGGCATTTCCGCCCCGCTGTTCGGCGTACTGGTAGCGTTTGCGGTGTTGTTCGGCGATGTAGAGTTCCTGCTCTTCTTCCTTCTGCGTATCAAGGCCAAGTACATGGTGAGCCTGGGTGCGCTGCTGTACGTGGCAACGCTGCTTCGTGAGCGTGACAGCTTCTCTGCACTGCTTTCGCTCTGCTGCGGCCTGATGGGATTCCTGTACGTGCGGCTAGCCCACCGCAGCGGCATGGCTGCCGTCGCGACGGAACGCTACTTCAGCATGCGCAACGACTACTACCGATGGAAACGCCGCCGTGCCGCCCGCAAGTTTGAGGTGTACATGCGCAAGCAGGACCGTGTGGTGAAGTTCGACAAGGACGGACGCTATATCGCGCCGGAAGATGAAAAGCACGATCCGAACGACCGCAAATGGATGAACTAGCGGAACGGCACACCGCCTCCTGCCGGCATCTCACGCGATGAGGAAAACCCATGGCGGACCTGGCAACACTGCAGCAAAAGTACGAGTCTGTGTTGAAGGCGATCGACCGCTTCACACCCGAAGGCGCAGCGCTGCAGAACGTCGAGCTGGACGGCGACAAGCTCTACGTCAAGGCAACGCTGCCCTCGCAGGTGACCCTGAACTTTGTCTGGGAACAAATCAAAAAGGTCGATGCAAGCTATGGCGACCTGCATCACGAATTGACCAACACCGGCGGCCAGGAACAGGCCTACACCGTGAAGGCAGGCGACATGCTGTCGAAGATCGCGCAGCACTTTTACGGCGACGGCGACCTGTATCAGGTGATCGTGAAAGCGAACAACATCAGCAATCCAGACGCGCTGAAGGCCGGCGAGCAGCTACAGATTCCCGTGAAAGCCTAGCGTTTGCAAACCAACAGAGACGTGTTGCCCGTGTCAGCAAGCGAGTGGGCACCCGACTCATACATCTACTCCACAGATGCAGGCGGTGCCGTGTCGCCCGCGTAGTAGCTGCGCCGGGCACGGATGTCGGCCTGCGGATACTGCGGTACAGTTACGCGCAGTTCGTGCAGGCCGCCTTCCGCGCCACGCGGTACGGCGAAGCTGAGCAGGTAGTAGTTGTGCACGCGATTCGTTAGTTTCTGCAGGCTTTCATCGAAGCCGGAGCGGTTTCGGAAGCTGAAGTAGTCACCGCCTGAGAGAACGGCTAGCGACTTCGCCGTGTTTTTCCGCATGCCCTGTACCGCCGCCATCAACAGGCTGAAGGGATTGCCTCCGGAAAAGTGTTTCAGGACATCCATCGTTTCCTCGGCACCCGGTGAGTAAGCAACGGAGTCAACGACCGTATTTGACCGGCCAAGTTGCGCGATCAGGTCTTTCTCCTTCACGGTGGAGCCGTGGTCGCGTGCTTCGCCGATCAGCAGCACGGCATGGCGGCTGCGGCTGTCGCGATTCTCCAGGATGCTGCTCGCATAGCTGACCGCGTCGCGCGTGGCGGCGTTGTCGTCCTCGCACGGACCCATGCGAGCCATGGCGTTCGCCACCTTTTCCAGCGACCGCGTGAACGGCTGGATCAGTTCCGGGTGTCCGCCGTAGCGGACCAGTGCAATCTCATGCGGCGCGCCGCCGACGATGGATTCGATCAGGTTGGGCAAGCCCTGGAACTTTTCGTACTCCATCATGGCCATGCGCGAACACTGCACGGCGACGACCAGCGACAGGCCCAGGTTGTCGGCATCCTCATCCAGCGTGACCGGCTGCGGGACGCCGTTGTCGGTGATCTGGAACTGGTTCGCTTTCAGGCCGTAGAGAATCTCACCCTTGATGCTGACGGTGCTGGGTACCAGGACGATCTGCGTGCCGGTCCGCAGGGTATAGGGCTGCTGCTGCGCTGCAGTTGGCTGCGCTTGCGGGCCCGTTGAACCTTGCGGCGATTGTGCGCCGGACCGCAGCGAAACAATGAGCAGCAGCGTTGCGAACATGCGAGCCAGCCGGAGGACCATGTCGTCATTGTCGCCCCACCACCTATGCGGCACAAAGCAGAACGCGAAGGGCACGAAGGTAGAACGCGAAGGACGCTAAGGATGGCAATGCTCAGGTCTGTTTTCGCGTTTTCTCGTCGTTTCGGGTTTCTCGTCTTTCGCGATTGTTTCGCGACTGGTTTCTCGTTTTTCTTGTCTTGCACAAATGTTTTCGCGTCCTTCGCGTTTCAACCTTGCGTCCTTCGCGTTCTTCTTTTCCAGTGCTGGTAATGACTAAGGATCAATCGCTGCCGAATGACGGCGACACAGCTATGCTCGAAGGAGAACACAGCGCAGGAGAGCTACCATCCGCAACTATCCCAAGCCGCATACCGTCCCGCAAGCCGACGATTATTTCGGCACCGAAGTCGCCGACACGTACCGCTGGATGGAAGAACTCGACTCCGCCGACACAAAGGCCTGGATCGAAGCGGAAAACGCGGTTACGGCAGATTACTTCAAGCCGTTGACGGGCCGCGCACAGTTGCACGCGCGCATGGTGCGGTTGTCGGATTACGAGCGCTTTTCAGCCCCGGAGCGGCAGGGCACGCGCTACTTCTACTCGCACAACAGCGGCTTGCAGAACCAGGCGGTCCTGTACTGGACGGAGGGCGTCAGCGGCGATCCGCAGGTGCTGATCGACCCGAACACCTACGCGGCAGATGGCACGGTTTCACTCAGTTCGGTATCGATCACGCATGACGGAAGGCTGGCTGCGCTGGCCATGTCTGACGCAGGCAGCGACTGGCAGCGCATCATCGTGCGCGATGTCTCCACGGGCGAAGACCTGCCGGACGTCATCCAGTGGACCAAGTTCGGAGGAGCCGCCTGGCTGCATGATGGCAGCGGCTTCTACTACGGTGGCTACGACGCACCGCCCGAGGGTGACATGCTGAAGGCCGCAAACCTGGGCATGAAGCTGTTCTTCCACCGGCTGGGCACGTCGCAGGGCGAAGACAAGGTCATCTTCGAACGGCCTGACAACAACGAGATCTTCCTGCACAGCGGCATCACCGACGATGGCCGGTACCTGATCATCGTGCAGGCACAGGGCACCAGCCCGAACCATGCACTTGCGTTTCTGGACCTATCGCAGCCGGGCGCTACCGTGCAGCGTGTGATTGATGTGCCGGACGCAGCATACTCGCCCATTGGCAACGACGGCTCGCGCTTCTGGCTGTACACCACGCTGAATGCGAGCAACGGCAAGGTCATCGAGATCGACCTGGACCAGCCCGCGCGCGAGCACTGGAAGACTGTGATCCCCGAAAGCGACCGCAAGCTGGAAAACATCTCGCTGGTGCATCGCACGCTGATCGCGCAGTACCTGACCGATGCGCAGACGCAGGTGGAACTGTTCCGCGAAGACGGCATGCCGCTGCACATGCTGGCGTTGCCGGGCATCGGCACCGCGGTGGGCTTCGGCGGCAGGCGCGACGATGCCGAGTGCTTCTACACCTTTACCAACTTCACCACGCCGGGTGTCATCTACCGGCTGGACATGACGACGCTCCAGTCCGAGGTGTACCGCGAACCTAAAACCTCGTTCGACCGCGACGCATTCACCACGGAGCAGGTCTTCGTCACCTCGAAGGACGGCACAAAGGTCCCCGTCTTCCTGACCTACCGCAAGGGCCTGCAGCGCGATGGCAGTAACCCCACGCTGCTGTATGCCTACGGCGGCTTCAACGTGTCACTGCTACCTGCTTTCTCGCCTACACGCATCGCCTGGCTTGAGCAGGGCGGCATCTTCGCCCAGGCCAGTCTGCGTGGCGGCGGCGAGTACGGCGAAGCCTGGCACGACGCAGGCACAAAGCTGAACAAGCAGAACGTCTTCGATGACTTCATTGCGTGCGCGGAATGGCTCATCGCGGAGAGATACACTTCGACGCCAAAGCTGGCGATCCGCGGCGAGTCGAACGGAGGCCTGCTTGCCGGTGCCATGCTGACACAGCGGCCGGAACTGTTCGGGGCCGTGGCTGCGGGCGTCGGCGTCATGGACATGCTGCGCTTCGACAAGTTCACCATAGGCTGGGGATGGAAGGCGGACTACGGTGCACCGTCCGAGAACGAGGATGAGTTCCGGGCTATTTACAAGTACTCGCCGCTGCACAATCTGAGGCCCGGAACAAGCTATCCGCCGACGCTGATCTTCACCGCCGACCATGACGACCGGGTCTTCCCGGCGCACTCCTTCAAGTTCGCCGCAGCCATGCAGGCGGCTCAGGCGGGCGAGGCTCCGGTACTGATCCGGATCGAGACGCGCGCGGGCCACGGTGGCGGCATGCCACTGTCG
>CAXUEW010000028.1:21830-22809 GCA_964250115.1 uncultured Terriglobus sp. | reverse complement strand
CATTGTCCCAGCCCATATAGTTCCACATGGCCACCAGGATCGCGGCAGGCAGGTCGAGGCGCGCGGGCGGTCCCAGTGCCGCGTGCGCGGTGTGCCCGCCGGTCCATACAGCGAAGCCTGTGAGTGCCAGGAAGGGGCAAAGCGCGATCAGCCACAACCATACGGAACCCCTGCCGACCGCTGCAGCCCCGCGCAGGTTCCACAGCGCGGCAAAGATGACCACGGCGATCTCAAGCAGCAGGCCGCGATGCCCACGCGTCATGGACGGCGCAATGCGGGACAGGTACGACACAAAAATCGTCGGGTAGATGGCCATGTCGAAGACCGAGGCGGAGAGCGACAGCCAAGCCTCCTGAAAGCCCCAGAACGGCCCCATGGCGCGGCGCACCCAGGCGTAGAAGCCGCCTTCTTCCGGCACGCTTGCGGCCAGTTCGCCGATCATCAGGGCGGTGGGCAGGCTCCACACAAACGGCAGCAGAAACAGCAGCAAAATCGCCCGGCCGTAACCGGCAAAACCGATAATGTCTTCCAGCCCATACGGCCCCCCGGACACCATGAAGTATGTCGCGGCCAGCAGCGGCAGCAGACGCAGCTTGCGCACCGGCTTCCCGCCCATGGATAGTGTCTTTTCCTTCATGAACTCGTGATGTGAATGTACCGTGACCCGTGAGTCTTGATCTTGGCGGATGCAGAAGCGCACGAACCTACCGGAGGCAGCACAGCACACCTCGCGTGCAAATTGTGCTGGCAGCCAATCCCCTGCACGGTATAATCGGGCTAGTTCTGCCGCCTGTGTCTGACCTCATCGTGACGCAGAAGCCGGAACGCCGCGGAGAGTTGGCCGAGTGGCTGAAGGCGGCGGTTTGCTAAACCGTTATAGGGTCAAAAGCTCTATCGGGGGTTCGAATCCCCCACTCTCCGCCACCGGATCTATCTCCTTTAGAATGAACTACTTATAAGTATACAACAGCCCGGAAAG
>CAXUEW010000028.1:21215-21820 GCA_964250115.1 uncultured Terriglobus sp. | reverse complement strand
GCGGGCGCAGCTGGGGCTAAATTTCTCGTGCAAGAAAGATGCCGCTCGCGCCGGTTTGAGCTCTTTCTCGGTGCAGGCCGCCATCCTGATAGCACTTGGCAGACACGCTGGATTCTTTGACCTACGGGCTTTCCTTCATGTGCCTCGACAATTCACTTGGAAAGCGAAAGACCATTCAGCAAACGCATGCGCCAAAGTCGCTGCGGGTGGCTGTTGACGGAGTTGCGGCTAAAACGCTGCCAGCATCCTTGATGTCAGGTAGATGCCTGGTCAAAGAGCGTCGAGTGCAGGTTGGACTGATGGCCAGAGCCGTTCGCTAGGGCAAGTGTGGCGGCGTCGAGACCCTCTTCAGAAGACTTGCGGGTGTAAACCGCACAACGCACCACCTTGCCGGTCATCGTGTCTTCTCCGCAGTGCGTGTGCCAAAGAAGGCCGGACCGGACCACTGCGTCCCCGTGATGCGCCTGGCAATCGGTGACAGCTCCGGAAGGTCTCGCCCCGGTAGACGTAGCCCTCATCCGTGATCAGCACCTCGTGGATCTCTCCGCCCCAGCTGCGGATGAGCTTCGAAGCAGGTTGTGAGGCGGATCGCTCTTTCCGGGCGC
>CAXUEW010000028.1:12100-21205 GCA_964250115.1 uncultured Terriglobus sp. | reverse complement strand
CGGAGGAGGTGGAGCGTTCGGCGATCAGTCGCTGCAGGCGTGCGCGTGCCGTCTGCGACATGCCTCCATGCACCGCCTCCTGCATGCGGTAGGAGAGGATGGGCACCATCAGCTCTTTGCGGAGCTTTGGGGGTGCGGGTGTTGGGAAGGTGCGCTCCCAGATCTCAGGAGCTGAGCTTTGTTCATGGCCGGCAACGCTGCGATGCTGGCGCTTATTTCATCTTCCTCTGACTGTCTGTGCTTGCGGCCTTTTTCTGACGCATCCACAGTTCCGCTCTGCCCGGGCGAACAGTCAAGTCACGACTTTCTCCAACCAGATTGATCTTCTGCGAAGAAGCCGTTTGGCCCCTGATCAGGATGTACGCCATTCAGCGCTTGCGTGTGCGCAGGCTCTGCCAGCTTCCATCAGCGGTCCAGCCACCATCGACCGCGAGGGCTTGGCCGTTTACAAAGCCGCTCTGCGCAGGATCAGAGAGGAAGAGGATGGCGCGCGCTATGTCTTCAGGGCGTGCGAATCGGGCCATCGGAACACGGTCGATGATGTCCTCATCGCTGTAGCCGCCACCGGCCTGGTCCGCAGCATCCATCTCTGTCTTGACCCAACCAGGACAGACGGCGTTCACACGAACGCCACGTCCACCCCACTCTGCGGCAAGCGTACGAGTAAGCCCAATCAGGCCATGCTTGGAAGCGTTATATGCGGCACGATCACTCACTCCGACCAGACCGGCAATCGAGGCGACATTGACGATACTGCCCCCTTGCTGCTCGAGCATGATGGAACCGAATGCACGGGAGAGAAGAAAGGGAGCGACTAGATTTACCTCAAGCACCCGGCGAAAAGCGGCGGCAGTGATAGTCTCGGCAGGAGCGATGAAGCTAATGCCCGCGTTGTTGACGAGAACGTCGACACGGCCCCAACGTTCCTTCACGAGTGCGACAGCCTGCGTGACCAAACTCTCGTCTGTGATGTCACCCAGCAGAGCTTCTGCCTCAGAACCAGCATCACGTACCGCAGCGAGCGTGGCCTCACATGGCTGCATATCGAGCAGCAGGAGAGAGTAACCAGCCTCGCCTAGAACCTCGGCTGTTCTGCGACCGATGCCCTGCGCCGCTCCCGTTACGATGGCAACTCGCATACTTGAACTCTACTTGACCAGCTTGCAATGCGCCGTTGCGTTACAGATCGGGCCAGCACCCACCCGTCCTGAAGCAAAGTAAATCGAAGAACGTGGAGCCGCTGCGTCGGTGGCCGGTCTGGCAATCGACCCTTGCCTAAGGATTAGGCTTAAAGAGGCCATGCCAAGTGCTGTCGAGCTGCAACCATCGTGCGTTCTCAAACCAGCTTGTCTGCCACTCCGGCTGGTGAAGAAGACCGTGGCCGCGGTCGCACATTTCTTCGGTAGCGTTGGAGTCCAGAAGGCTCCACGAGGGCGGCCCCATACGCGCCGGCCCGCGCAGCGATCGCATGCAGCTTGGGCAGCGCTGGCGTTGATCTGTAAAGACCCAGCTTACGGCGACGACGTTGAAGACAAGACCACAGGCGACCAGCAGCCAATCGGCCTGCGCACCCAGTACATGCTGGAGAGGTTGGGTGACATTTACGGCGAACAGATAGCAGGAAAGAACGCATAGGACAAGCTTCGTCCCCAGGAAGCGCCAGCGAATCCAGCGCTGAACCATGCTGGCAGCCTCTCCGGAGTAAGCTTCGTACGCGCCAAATCTGGATGTCACCACAGTCGAAGGCAAGCACAACACCGCAAGCACTATGAAGCAGGTCAGCGCCCCATGGCCCCACCTTGAGAACATAAGATGACGGAGCTGCGGCTGTACCAGACTGGATGTCAAGAGTAGACCGAAGCTGAAGCCCAACGTCCCCAGACAGAGACCTGGTGCCTGCCAGTCGATCGCTTCGTAGCGGCTGCGCACGTGAAGTCTCTGCATCATGACGGCGTCTCGATAAAGGCCGTCCGCGAGAGACGATGCGGCGGCAGGGTCGGCAGCATGAACATAACTAAGCTCCGCGACCCACTCCGCAATCCAGGCGTCCCGCTTGATCCCAGGCACAATCCATGCAGCGCGATGAAGCCTGCGATGCATACCATACAAGCGCTGATGCGGGGTCATGCCTTGACCGCCCTTGGTCGTGCGAACTGTGCGATGAGTGGGTACTTCTTTTCTGCTTCGGTCAGCGCCAGCCGGCCAGCCCCAGTGACCTTGTAGTACCTGCGCGGCGGCCGCTCTTCCCGCAAAGCCCTCTGCTCACTCTCCCAACTGCCCTCGATCAGGCCGTCGTTTTCCATGCGGCGCAAAGCGGGATACACAGTCCCGCTGGGAAGGCCCGTGACGTCCATGATGTCAAAGCCATAGCTGTAGCCCTCTTTGAGCGTCTTGAGCATCAACGCTGCAGTATGGGAAAGCCGGACAGGTTCGGACATGATGAAGACCTCGTGCACACCTATGTAGTTCTCTACTTGACGGATGCCGCATGTCAAGTATAAGAAGTATGCTACATAGGGGTTCTCGATCATGCTGGAACTGAAACACGTGACCAAACGGTATCGAGGTATTCCAGCAGTGGAAGACGTCAGCTTCCAGTTGGAGGCGGGTGTCGTCCTTGGGTACCTGGGACCGAACGGTGCCGGCAAGTCAACTACCGTGAAGATGATCACCGGCATGTTGGAACCGACGCACGGGCAGATTCTCTTCCGCGGGACCAGCATCTACGAAGACCTGCCCGCATATCGTGCGAAGCTGGGCTACGTGCCGGAAGAAGCCCAGGTCTACACGCATCTGAGCGGCCTGGAGTACCTGCAGCTGGTAGGTCGTTTGCGCGCGATGCCTGAAAGGGCGATAAGCCGAAAGGCCCGAACACTCCTTGGTTTGTTTGGTCTAAAGGCGGCCATCGAGGCACCCATCAGCGACTACAGCAAAGGCATGAAGCAGCGGGTACTACTGAGCGCTGCGCTGCTGCACAACCCGGATCTTATTGTGTTCGACGAACCGTTGAGCGGCTTGGACGCCACTACGGCGCGACTGTTCAAGGACTTGCTCATCGTTATGAGCCGCGAGGGCAAGGCCGTGCTTTATATTTCGCATGTGCTCGAAGTCGTCGAGCAGGTGTGTGACCGCGTGATTATTCTTGCCGGTGGAAAGGTCGTAGCTGACGCCTCGCCAGGTGAACTGACAAAGATGACTTCACAGCCAACACTGGAGCGCGTCTTCGCACAGATGGTCCAGCAGACAGACACGGCACCTGTCGCCGAACAACTGGTCAGCGTCATGCAGGACGCCAATGTTTAGGTCCTTTCGAAGCTACCTGCGCAGTCTGGTTCAAACCCATGATGTCTCGCCGGGAAAAGCTCTGGCGGCGCACTTTCTTCGGCAGTGCTTCCAGAGCGGCAATCCCGCGTCAGTGGAAACACCGATCGTCCGAGCTTTGGCGGCCGTTGCCACGCCCATGCTCATGGCAGGCTTCTGGATCGTTACGCTCGCGGGAAGGCTGCAGCCATGGTCGGCGGCGGGCATCCACTATGTGTTTGTTCTTTACGCATTCTGCGCAATGGGCTGCGTGACCACCCTCCAGTGGGAACGCCTGTTCCCGGAGAGGATGGATTTCCTGGTCTTGTTGCCGCTGCCACTGCGCGGCCGCAGCCTCTTTGTCGCCAAGCTGCGCGCCGTGGCAGTGTTTTTGTCCCTGTTCCTGTTCGCCGCGAACATCTTCGGGATGCTGCTGCTGCCTGTGCTTGCTGGGCGACAGCTGCCGTTGGCCATGGCATCCCATGCGGCAGCTGTCTTCAGTGCCGGCTTTGCGGCGGCCCTGGCGGTGCTCGCGGTTGAAGCGCTCATCATCGTACTGGTTCCGGAGCGGTGGTTTCGCTCCATCGCACCCCTTGTGCAGACAGCCTTGATCGCTGTGTTCATTCTGTTGTTGCTGCGGGCCGGGACAGTGATCGAGGTTATGCCGATGCTCTTCTCTAGCAGTGGCATGACAGCGCGCTGGCTTCCTCCACTTTGGTTCCTTTGCATTTATGAAAATGGGATGGGAGGTCCGACCGCCACTGCGTACACTCACGATCTCGCACGACGAGCCTGGTTGTTGCTGCCGGTTCTGTTCGGAGTTGTGGTGCTGCTGTACCCGGCGGCCTGGGCGCGGCAAAAGCACATGGCGCTTGAAGATACACGCAGCGCCCGGTTGCGAGACGCCCTGTTCTGGGATGCTTTGCTGCATGGCACGGTCTTGCAAATGCCGGACACACGGGCGGTCTTCCATTTCATGCGACAGACGCTTGCGAGGCTGAGCCGCTACCACGTGGGTCTTGCCGCATACGCTGGTGCTGGTCTCGCTCTTAGCCTCACCTTTGCTTTACGGATCGAAATGATCAATGGAAGGGTGCTCTTTGCACTCGTTCCAACCGGAGTTCAGGCCGCGCTGCCTGTGCTGCTGTTCTGGACAGTCGCAGGTCTGCGAACAGCCTTCCTGCTTTCTGCAGATGTTGGTGCCAGATGGATCTTCCGGCTGGCTGGCCTGCGCACGCACCGCGTTGTCTCAACAGCAAAGCTCTTTGTCTTCACTGCATGCTGCGCAGTCATTGCTTTAGTCCTGACGGCACTAGCCGTGTGCGGCTTGCACACCAACGCAATTCTGTTACAGGCGATCTTTGGCGTGTGCTGCGCAGTTCTGCTGGTTGACTTCTTCTTCTTTCTTGAGGCGCACGTGCCGTTCACACGCCCACCGCTCCCTGGGCGCAACAATCTGCCGATGACGCTTGCACTGTACGTCTTTGGGGTGCCCGTGCTGGTCTTGCTCATGGTGACGCTGGAACGTTGGACGGGAAACAGTGCGTGGCATGCTGCGGTGATCTGCGGCGCCACGGGATCGGTGCATGTCCTGACGAGTTGGCTGCGTAGTTTGCCGTCTCACCCAACCTCGGACGACCCGTTTCTGGACGAGCTGTCCGAGGAGGTTCAGACACTGGGGCTAAGCACCTGATTATCAGGTGTCTTTGCTCGCAATCATTGAGGTTTCGTTACACAGTCCGGCTGAGTGGAGAAAGGGGTACCCCGGATTGCTTCTCCTTTTGAGTCTCGTCCGTCGAAGCTGCAGCCCAAAGAATTGTTGAGGAAACGCCTTGACCTTGTGTCGTCCGCGCACCATGCTGCGTTCGTTTGTGCCAGTAAGCTCGGCGCTTTGTTTTGCCGTTGCCGCCGCGCAGCAAACTCCGCTTCGCCCCGGCGTGTCCTTGCTGATTACGGATCCGAGTGGCGCTGCCATTGCAAACGCCCCGGTTCGCATCTTTGCTGGTGACGGCACAACGGGTGCCCCTGTACGCGAGGTCAAAACCGACGCGACTGGCAGCGTCGTCATTGCACTGCCCGCCGGCAGCTATCTTCTTCAGGCGGAGGCACCCGGCTTCAACATCGTGCAGCAGTCCATCCAACTCGACGACAGCGCGGCCCCGCTCAGCCTGGTGCTGAAGCTGGCTGTCGCGGTGAATGCCGAAGTGGTCGACGTGGCGTCGGAAGACGCAGCGGAATCCAACAGCAACGGTCAGGCGCTGGTTCTCAAGGGCAAGACGCTCAGCACGCTCTCGGACGATCCCTCCACCTTTCAGCAGCAGTTGCAATCGCTCGTGGGAGGAGGCGGCGACGGCCAGCCGCAGTTTCGCATCGACGGGTTCACGGGCGGCCGCTTTCCGTCAAAGGACAGCATTCGCGAGATCCGCATCAACCAGAACGGCTACTCCGCGCAGTTCGATCAGCGCGGCAACTCGGTCATCGATGTGTTTACGAAGCCCGGCTCAGACAAGCTGCACGGCAACCTCTTTGCCGTTGGCAATGCCAATCCGTTCAACGCCCGCAGTCCTTACATCACGACACAACCGGGCTACCACACGGTGTTCATCGACGGAAACGTCAACGGCCCCCTAGGCAAGAAAACCAGCTTCTTCGCCGGCGGCAATCGCAACGACTTCGAGAACAACGCTGCCATCAACGCCGTAACGCTCGACAGCAGCTTCAATGCCGTGCCGATTGCCCAGGCCGTTCCGAACCCGCTGGTCACCAACTCAGTAAACCTCCGGATCGACCGCCAGCTCACAACCAACAACACCTTCACCGGCCGTTATGAGTTCGCGAATACCCGCCAGTCGAATGGCGGCGTTGGACAGCTGGTGCTCTCCTCCCAGGGCGTGAACACCGGGACACAATCCAACACACTACAGCTCGGCAATACCACGATCTTCAGTCCCAGGGTTGTTGCTGAAACCCGCTTTCAATACCTGCGAACACGCATGAGCCAGGTCCCGGTCAGCGCCGCTCCCACGCTCATCGTGCAAGGCTCGTTCAACGGCGGGGGCAGCCCGTTGCAGGCTGCGCAGGACAAGCAGGACAGATATGAGTTTCAGGAGTACGTCAGCGTCGACCGGGGCAAGCACTTTCTCCGCGCCGGCGCCCGTTACCGGCTCACCCGCGACAGCAACTACTCCACCGCCAACTACAACGGCCAGTACATCTTTCCCTCGCTCGCCGCGTACCAGGTCACGCTGCGTGGACAAGCCGCCGGCCAAACACCGGCGCAGATTCGTGCCGCGAATGGCGGGCCTTCGCAGTTCAATCTCACTGCGGGCGCGCCCTCGGCCGCCATCCTCACGGGCGATCTCGGCCTGTACATTGAAGATGAGTGGAAGATAAGGCCCCACTTCAGCCTCATCCCCGGTTTGCGTTACGAGACGCAGTCCGCCATTCCAGACCGCAGCGACCCGGCCCCGCGCCTGGGCTTCAGTTGGGACATCACAACGGCGAAGCGCAAGTCACCGCTCTTCACGTTGCGGGGATGCGTCGGCCTGTTCTACGACCGTTTCGCCGCGAACAACATCCTCACCGCAGCTCGGCAGAACGGCATTACACAGCGTTCCTACTACGTCCAGAATCCGGACTTCTATCCCTCGGTTCCAGCGCCCACCAACCTTGCCAGCGTTCAGCCCACCGTCTACCGTGTTGCGCCAAACCTGCGGTCAGAGTATTACGTGTCCGAGGGCATTACCGCGGCACGCGACATGGGTGCGCGCGGCAACATCAGCATCACCTATAACCACCTGCAGGGTACCCACCTGTTTCTGTCGCGCAACGCGAACGCCCCAATCAACGGCGTGCGTCCGCTTGGCGGCACGCAAAACGTGTATGAGTATGCCTCTGAAGGCAACACCGTCATCAACTCGTTCTGGGCAAACACCTACTTTCAATTTGGCAAGCACGCCGGAACGTGGACGTCGTACAGCCTTCGCTTCCAGCAATCGGACGTGTCGGGTGCCAGCAACTTCGTCTCCAACTCCTACAACATTCGTGCTGACTACGGCCGGCCCGTCGACCTGGCGCGAAGCCGCCTGTTCACCGGTTTTTGGTGGGACGTGGGACGCGGCCTGAACGCAGGCATGTTCCTTGCCGCACACTCGGCCACCCGGTTCAACATCACCACCGGTACCGATCTCAATGGCGACAGCATTTACAACGACCGGCCAGCCTTCGCGACCGACCTTACCCGCGCCTCCGTTGTGCGCACCCTCTACGGCAATTTCGACACGGCACCGGTCAACGGACAGCGCCCGATCCCCATCAATTACGGGCGCGCACCCGGCCTGTTCACACTAAACATGCGCCTTGGGAAAGGTTTCGGTTTCGGCAGGCTCCCGCCGCCTGCGCCACTTGCACCCGGCAGCAAACCGGACCCGCATCCGGAGAAGCCACAGCGTCCGTACCAGGTGAACTTTTCTGTCTTTGTGCAGAACGTCCTGAACAACGTCAATCCGGGCACGCCGGTGGGCCAGCTTAGCTCACCCTTTTTCGGCCAGAGTCTTACTCTCAACACCGAACAGTCCAACAGTACTGCCGCGAACCGCCAGATTAACTTCTTCACGAACTTCCGGTTCTAAGCAGTTGAGATGGCTTACCAAAGCACAGCCGCAGACCAGCATCACCTTGCCTTCTTGCTGCCACAAGCAGGGCAGGCAATACAATTAGCGCGGCACTTTGAGCGAGCCGATACAAACTGAAGATTTCCGGCAGGGAGCAGCCGTCGAGGGCTCGTCCCACGAGGTAGTCGCAGGGACGCTTGGTCCCAGTGCGTTCTGCTGCAGTGCGACGGCACGGCCCCGCCGGTCCTGCTGTTGGCTGCTTTCATCGTAGCTGTTCGTCGTGAGTAGAAGCGCGGAATCGCGGGTATGCAACGTAGCGCTGAACGGCTGTGCTGCTCTTCGCAGGGGATGAGAACAGCATCGGCCTGTAGAAGTCGCGTAACTCCGCCAGATACTGCTTAGCCTGCGTTTGAAAGGCCACAGCGTCGCTTGCACTTTCGCCCGCCATGCTCCGCAAGGATTCCTGCGCAAGAAGTGCGGGTGACAGGAGCGACCATAAACGCACAACCCGATCCTGCTTGACGAGGCGTCCTGCAGCATCGTCAGCCTGCTTTGCAGAAAGGTCATCGTTCGCTTCGGCTGTGATTAGCGCCGTTGCTCCGGACGAGATCTGCCTGAGTGCGTCGGGTGCGAGGTGCAGTTCCGTATGAGCGGACATATACCGTTGTTGTACCGCTGCGTTGTGCTTTGCGACATCGTCTGCATAGCTGCGCGACTGATCTATGAGTGCGCTTCTCGAAGGCTGCGGATACATTGCACGTGCATGCCATTGCGCTAAGGCGGGTACGAGCACAACGACAAAGAGCCAAAGAAACAGCAGCCGCGCAAGCGCCGCGGAGGCATACGTGCTGCTGCGCAGCACAAAGTAGATGCACACCCACCAGAAAGCCGTGTAAAGGAGCGTGACCCCAGCGAACAACAACAAGCTTGCGAGTCGCGAAGCCGGGCTGATACCTGGAGCATCTGCAAGCAAGAGAGCAGCACCTCCCAGCAACGCGTACACGCAGCAGAAGGGTGCAAGGTATAGCAACAATCTCCACGCATAAACGCGTTCGCTTGAAGTACTTCCGAGTTTGACGAGTCGATCGATATGCACTTCCCGGTCTGAGGTCCACACAGGAAATCCGACGAAGCTCAGGAACAAAGGCGCCAGCGAGACCAGCAGCACATTGAGATCGAG
Source organism: uncultured Terriglobus sp. (assembly GCA_964250115.1). GTDB lineage: Bacteria > Acidobacteriota > Terriglobia > Terriglobales > Acidobacteriaceae > Terriglobus. Next base: position 12,112 of record CAXUEW010000028.1, on the reverse strand, counting down.
CCGGACATACCT
>CAXUEW010000028.1:0-12090 GCA_964250115.1 uncultured Terriglobus sp. | reverse complement strand
CAAGCCCAAGATTCAGGTTGTAATACCATGACGGATCGGTCCCGAGCCGCGGGCTCAGTACTTCTGCAACATGCACCGGCTTGATCACCGGGGTGTTCAAGACCACACGCACGAAGTTCGACACGTCGCGTGGGTCACGGAATTGTCCTGGCGTCATCAATCCCCTGTCCGACTGGAGCGCGGTTTCAGCGGCACGTTGGAGTGTCGCGGTCTGCTCTGCTTCAAGCGCGACCGTCACGCGAGCACGCTCCTGCATGGTTGCAAGGCCCACATAGAAAGCCCACAACGCCAGCAGAGTGAAACAGATCAAAGCTGCGAGGTAAGAGCGTTGGCGGACCATCATCCGCAATTCAAGCGAGAGCAACCTCTTCTGGATCATGCCGTGCCCCTTTCCAGGCGGCGTGCAGCAAGCACCAGCATGGCACCCGCTACTGCAAGTTGGAAGAGCAGTGCAAGCAAGATGCGAGGCGGCTGTGCTGTATCGCTTTCAGACCATCGATCTGTCCTGAAATGAAATGCGGGGACTGAAGTCCAAAGCTCAGGCCCTGAACTCGGGCGCGGACCTGCCGAAGCTTCACGCTTGCGTGAGAGTTCCTGATTCAGCTTCTGCTGAATCATGCGGCGATGGTCTTCCGCCTGGTGCACAAAGGCAGTGTTTGCCCGCACGCCTGTCATCGCTGCCAGTTCCGTAGCCAGGCTGGTTGCAAGCGCAGGAGAGAGCCACGCGAACTGCTGAAGCGCACGCTCCTGTGCTTCGTATTGTTGGAAGAGGACTCCCCAGAAGCGATCGAAGATGACGTCGCCAGCTTCTTCCGCAGCCTCTCGCCTTATGCCATCCAGGCTTACAGGAAGATCTTGTACGCGCGTTACTCCGTAAGCTGCAAACATCCGCTGCTGTAGCAGATCTTCACTACGGCTGTCCTCACCTTCTCCGGTCGCTTCACGCATCTGAAGCGCCAGTTGTTGGCGCGTCGGTGTCGGTGCGAGCGCGACTGCGTACTGCACGGCCGCACGCGGAATTACGAGGCAGAGTAACAGCCACGCCGTAAGTGCAGTTGCAAGTGAAGCTGCAGGCGTTCGACTGAAAACAGAAACGCTGACCGTGAACGCCGTCCAGAAAACCACACCGGCGAGAGGCACGGCAGCAAGTACCATCCATCGCGAAGCCTCATGTGCCGGTTCCGGCATGTGCAGTCCATGGGCGAAGAGCCATGCAGACATCACGGTCACAAGCACCGGTATGGCACCTAGCGGGAGAAGCGCGAGGGATCGGACGGCGAGCAGCCGCATTGTGCTCCGACTCTGTAGGAGGCTCAGCCGCAACGTCCCGCGCGCGCGTTCGCCCGCAAAGCTCGCAAATCCAATCACAATGACAAACAGCGGCAGGATTGTGCTGCAGACCCATGCGGGTGAAAAAAGCCCAAGGTGCAACGCCGAAACGTTGTCATCGGCAGGCCGATACACCGTCGGGTCCTGCACATGCGCTTCCAGGTATACCGATTGCCCGACGTAGTCCATGACACCCGGATCCATCATTGCGGTTCCGAACACCGGACGAAACGCATACATCCCATAGTGCGCTGCGGCATGCGCATATTTCGGACCCTGCGACAACCAGCGGTGGTAATCCGCCGCTGCTGCACTTTCAGAAGCTCGGCGCTGTGTCGAACATTCGCTTACAGTGATCGTAAGAGCGGCAGCCGTGAGCACTGCCCAGCACAGCAGACACACAGGCAGCGCGTGACTCCTCCAAAGCGACTTCCACTCAAGTAAGAGCAGATGGAGCATCTACGCCTCCCGTATCATGCGCAGATAAATCGTCTGCACATCCGTTGTGGCAAACTCTGCCTTCTGGTAGCTCCCTACGATCTTGCCGTGCCGCATAATCAGCACCTGAGTCGCGATCTCAAGTGCACGCGAGATGTCATGCGTTGCCATCAGGACACCTACACCACGAGCAGCCGTCTGAAGCAGCAGTGTGTTGAACTCGTCAGAAGCGAGTGGGTCCAGGCCGGACGTAGGCTCATCCAGCAGAAGGATGCTGCACCTGCGCAGCATGGCGATGGCGATTCCTGCCTTCTGCCGCATGCCTTTTGAGTACTCTCCAACTCGCCTGGTCTGTGCGGCCGCTGGCAGGCCCACATTCGTCAGAGCGGCGCTAAGCTCAACCTGTGAAGGTGACCAGCCAGCAAGTGCCGCGAAGTACTCGAGATTTTCCAGACCCGTCAGCATCGGGTACAGGTTCACGTTTTCTGGAATGTAGCTGACGTGGCTTCGTGCAGCGTGCGGATGTACTGCTACATCCACACCCGACACGTGTACCGAGCCACTGCTTACCTTCTCAAAGCCCAAGGCCATGGCAATGGTGGTCGATTTACCCGCTCCGTTCGGACCCAGCAGCGCAACCACCTCGCCGGGCTCAACCCGCAGGTCGAGCCCGTTCACGACAGTTCGGTCGCCGTAGCGCTTGGTAACCGCCTCCATGTGAAGAGGCGTTGCTGCAGCAGAAGACGACACGTTCAGAGTTGCTTCAGACATACACGCTCTCTCTTAGAACCGGTACCGGCCTGTGATGCCGGCATTCCAATGTGGTGCCGGGTCCAGTGAAAGACCCGTTGCGGAGGAGAACATCGCCTCGCTACTGAAGCGGTAAGGCTGCAACTGCGCGAAACCAGTCAGCTCTACATGGCCTACGTAGTAGCTGCCCCGAACGTCATATCGAGCGAAGGGCTTGGTGTAGCGCAGGGTTAACGGCGTACCGGTGTAGTACGGAAAGCCGGAGTAGTAAAAGCCGTCCAGATTCAGCGCAATCGAGCCACGCCGCACGTTATGCAGGTACGCGATACCGGCCTTCGGAATGTACTGTGGCACATTCAACTGATTGCTGATGCCATTGGCTGGATTGTTCAAGCGCGCCTTCACGATGTCTGTGAGGTTGGCGTAGAAACTCAGCGCGTTAGTCGCTTGAAATTTTGCTTCAGCCTCCCAACCGAGGCGCGTTGAATCACCTGCCGGACTGAAGGTATAAGCGCCTACCTGTACGATCTCGCTCTGATTCAACGTGTAGAAGCCTGCTGCGGAGGTGCTCCAACGGCTACCGAGTTGCGCCTTGAATCCGTAGTCATACGACGTGACCTTTGGCGGTGGATTACCGGTAATGGAGTTCCCTCCTGTGGCGCCGAGCGGCCCCGCGCTGCCGCTGGGGCTGATCTCCGACTGATCCACGGAACGGAAGCCCTGCCCCATGTTGAAGAACACACTGACCTGCTCCTTGGGCGACCACGCGATACCAATCTTTGGCGTCACCACCGGTTTGTTGTACGTTGCAGATGCAGCGGGTATTTTGAGGTTAGTGATGTCATAGTGGAAGCCGTCAATTCGCAAACCACCGCTCAGCTTGAGGGTGGGCAGCAGCTTCGCCTGCCCTTGCGCAAAGCTGCCGTACTGCAGCAGATTCAGGTTCTGGTCTTGCAGGTAGGTATCGGTGAAGCCGGTAGAGGTCTGCTGCCGGGTGATGCCAGTGCCGTAATCGCTCCGCACTTCGCCACCCACGGTGAGCCCAAAGCGATCACGCCAGAAGCTTGTGTGGACAGCACGGCCACCAGAGATCCACCGCGCATCGCTCTGCACGTTCACGGTGGTGGCATTTGCGCCGGTCGCACGCCTGCGGTTGTAGCGCTCGGCATACGCGGTGAGAAAAAGACCTGTCTCGCCTTCGTTGGGGCGTCGCGTCAAGGTGAAGTTCGTGCGGTTCGCGTCGCCAAATAGCTTGGGCGAAGAAGTGTCACGATCTGTTGCCACAACGGTACCGGCCTGCAGCGCGCTAAGCAGGAGGAAGCCCGGCGCGTTCCAATTAGATCCCTGATAGAAGCCACGCAAACCCCATACGCTGTTCCCCGCGTGCAACGTCTCTTTCGCGAAGAACGTTCCATGCAGGAAATCTGAGGCTTGCCTGTAGCCGCCTGAACGCATGAAATTCGCCGCAACCAGCGACTGCACAGGACCAGTGCGACGCGAGAAGATCGCGGATGTGTTCACGAAGCCGAAGCGACCGTAGGTCATAGAAGCCCGGCTCTCGGCGGCATCGCGAGTCACGATGTTGATGGCACCCGCACGGTTCTGATCGCCGTACAGTGCGGAGAACGGTCCCTTGATTACCTCGACGCGGTCAATAAGCTCCGGCAGCAGCCAACTCATGTCGTTGAAGCCAGTTCCACCGATAGTTGAGGCAGGAAGGTTCTGCGGAGCGCCATCGATATACACCGAGACGTCAGCTCCGTGCGAACGCGTGAAGAAGCCGCGCAGCTTGATGCCGTTGCCAATGTCACCCTGCGGCAGCGTCGCAATGGCAACTCCAGGAACTCGATTAAGAATGTCACCCACGTCCCGGCCCACATTGCTGTGCTCGATCTGTTCTGTACGGATGACGGTAGAAAGCGTGGGCAGGCCACCCGCCTGGGTCGTCACCTCGGTCTGCGCCTTGTCAAGTGTTGCCGTCACCTGTATGTGTTCGGACATAGACAGCCCAGAGCTCGCGTTGTTCGTCAATGTCAGATTCAGAGCCAGGCTCGGACGCACGTCGATCACACGTGCAAGCACTTCAACGCCGCGCACGGTTACCGAAATCTTTGCTTTGCCGAGTGGCACACCAGCGATCGAGAAAGCTCCGCTCTCACTCGTGTCGACCTGAAAACTGAGCTTGTCTGAAGAAAGAATTTTGACGGTCGCGCCTGCGAGCTTGGTGAGCGATGCGTCCGTGATCGTACCTGCCAGCGTCACCGTGCTTTGTGCGGTTGTGTTCTGGTCTGAAGCGGATGTCTTCAATAGCAACGGAGTGGAAGCAGGACGCAGTTGCGCGTGACCTGACAGCAGGGGCGCTACAAGCACACCTGCACTCAGCGTGATGCTTCGCATCGGTCTGCGGAAGATGGTACCTGAGAAAAGATGCACGGCAATAAAGCCGTGGAGGCGCATTGCGCCACGGAAAGAAGAATTCATGACAGTCCTGTAGCCGGGCCGCGAGCCTGGCAATCAGCGCAGGTGTACAAACCTGCAGGCTGGATTTCTGTGGAAGACGCGACCAACGACAGGCGTAGGTGTGCCGTCTTCCAATCGCTAGAGTGTGGCTAGGACTGGGGGCGGACGAACTCGCCAGGTGCGCCAAACTTTGCGCAGAACTCTGGTTCCACGGCATGTGGCTCGCTGCGCCCTGCCTTGAGGAGGAGCCAGCAAGAAAAACATCAGCACGACCCACATTGCCTGTATTTGGGCGAGAGTCATGCAGAGCGAGCAGTGATCGAGCGCATTCTGATGCTGCACGGGATGGCTGTGCGCAGCGCCGACAACAGAAAACAGCGCCACCAGCAGAACAAGCAGCGCTGCCAAAAGGGAGCGGTCGCGGCCACGGCGAATTTGCTGGAGATGCTTCACAGTTTGTTCAAGCATCTTTTATCAGGAATGATATGTCAATTGCAAAAACTAACGCGTTCGTTGCTGGTGCGCACCATCTGCAGAACGCGCGCATGTTAGCGATCGAGCGAAGTCCGTCCGTGCATCGTGAGAGTAGCTTGCGGCAAGCGCCTTAGCCCTTATCGCCGCGTGATCGGATTGCTTTACCCGTTGATTAGTATCTTGCATTTGCACTCGAAACAAAGCTACGTGGCAGGGAACCGTCTGACAAGGAAAACATGTGTTGATCAACTCCTATATATTGCCAGGAGCTTTGTTCGGTGGCTGTACACGCATCTCGAGGAAGATCGAGACACTGGGAAGAGAAAGCAGTGCATCTGCCTAGTCCCGGTCGTGCATGATCACTTCTGACGCGGGCATGCCGGTGTTCGGAATGAGCGGAAGCGGAAACCTGGCCGGATTGGCAGCGCTTCGGCACCAGTCTCATTTTCTGCTGAGGGCTGTTGCCAACTGGATGGCGTCGAGGGATCGCAGGTCTGCGGTTCTGACGATGACTGCCGCGTGCCCCAGGACATCGCTGTCTACGGGAATCATCGTAAGCAGACTCAGGAGATCGTTGATCGCCGAGAACGACGATGCCGCCTCGTCCGGCGTTAGTCGTTGCGTGAAAGGCGTCTTGAGATCGCCGAACGAAGCTTGACCTGTTGTAACGCAGATGCGCACGCTGAGTCCACGCTACTCGTTTCAAGCAGACGGCGTGCGTTCGCAGTTCTAAACTCTTCAACAATAACTTTGGTCAGTGCGCTGGTGTCGAAGTAGAGCAAGCTAGTATGGTCCGCGACCTTCGATGACGGTTTGCGAGAGTGGCTCGCCCTTGATCTTGATGGGCTGGAAGCGCAACTTTCGGCCAGTCACAGGCGCTTGCGAAGCGGGGTTCGCCTCCAGCTCTTTCAACTTCTCAATAGCAGCGTCATAGCGCTGGGCCGCCTGAGCCTTTTGCTGGACGAGCGACGCAATCATTTCCTGGATGGACACGACTTCACTTCCGCATCTTGAGGATACTCTCTTCAATCAGTGACACTTCGTCACCACTTGGTTCTTTGTGGCCAGCCGTGGGCTGAGTTGCGCGCGCGGATTGGCGTTCTGCTCCTGCGTGACATTTTGGACGCGCGTTGGTTTGGATGGAGGCTTAGTGGCACGGCTGAAGCCGTGCCCTTGCGAGAGCAAAGCCTTCAAGTCAGGTAGCGACAACGTAGCATTCCGGTGATTGAGTGCGTTGAACGAGTTTAGGGAAACATTCAACACTGGCCTGCTTTGTGGTCCTTCTTGAAAGGGAGGTCACGGCCAAGGTTGAAATGAAGGTTTGCGTACGACGGACCATGCCTTCGAAAAGGCAATCGCTGCTACGGCGGCTTCACGGCAGCAAGCATTCTTCGCGTCAAAATATCTTGCGGCAGAAAACTACCGGCTTGAAGCGTTGTGCCGCTGTTCGATACCGATGCCGCCGTTGTTCTCAACCGCGATGTACCCTGCGTCTCTTGGCAGAGGCTGCTGCAAGGCTCGCAGCTTCCTGTGAATCCACGGCTGCAGGTGGCACAAGCTGCGTGCAGCCGAGCCATGAGGCAACTTCCAAGCCATTCATCCCCGAGAAGACATGCTCAGCAGTAGGACTGCGCAGTTATGGGAACTGCAGACAAACAACAGCCTCACCGCAGGTCCATCAGGCGGGGACCAGTTCTTCCTGCTGCTCTGCCACGCGTGCAGAACCAGCATTGTGCCTTTTATCTAAAGCGTCCGCCGCGATCCAGCCGCTCATCATCACCATGGGCATACCGGGGCCCGGATGTGCCGCGCCGCCTGCGAGATACATCCCTTCAATGCCCCGAACCACATTCGACGGCTTGAACGCGCCGTTCATGCGACCGTGGGAGCTTAGGCCGTAGATTGCACCGTCCAGCACGCGATAGCGTTCGTGAATGTCCTGTGGAGTAAGCGCGGCTTCGAAGACGATGCGCTCCTCAATGTCTTCCATGCCTGCCGTGCGCTTCAGCTTGTCGAGAATTACCTGCCGGTAGCCCGGGAACATCTCGCGCCAGTCGTGATTGGGGCGCAAGTAGGGTGTATGCACTAGGACGTACATGGCGTCACCCCCCTCAGGCGCTGTACCCGGCTCCGTGCGGCTGGTGCTGGCGATGTAGCAGGTCGGGTCAGGCGCGGGCATGCCCAGCGTGTAGATGGCATTGAACTCCTCGTGCGGATCGCGGGAGAAGACGAAGTCGTGGTGCGCGATGTGGTCATAGCGCTTGTTCAGGCCGAGGTACAGCACAACACCCGAACACGCCGCTTCCCAGTTCTTTCTGCGATCGAACGACGCGCTGACATCGGTACCCGCCAGCAGCTCACGGTGGGTTCGGACCGAGTCTTCATTGGAGACGATCGCGTCGAAATCGTACCGGTCGCCGCTGGTCAGCGTGATGCCGGTTACCTTGCGGCCTTCACCGTGGATGCGTGTCTCAATCTTCGCAACGTCCGCTTCGATGTGGTACTGCACGCCCAGTTCCCTGCCCAGCTTGACAAGCGCTTCGGGCACCGCACGGGTACCGCCCATCGGATACCAAATGCCTTCTTCTGTCTGCATGTGACCGATGGCACACAGGATTGCCGGCGAGGCGTCCGGCGATGAGCCGACATACTGCACGAAGTGGTCCAACATCTGCGCCGTGTTGCTGTCTGAGATGTACTCGCGAATGACGCCGCTGACCGTCTTGCCCAGCCGCATCTTCATCACGTCCTTCAGCACCTTGACGTCGAACATGCCGCGCATCTCGAGCGTGTCCATCATGGAACCGACCGGCTTCCAGAAGAAGAACCTGTCGGAGATGTGATGCAGGTCTTCGCTGGTGGACAGGAACTCACGGTACTTGTCGCCCAAGCCGGGTTGTTTCGCGTTCAGCGACGCAATCATCTCCTCGGTGTTGTCCTTCAGGTCGATGACGGTGCCGTCCTCAAAGAAGCAGCGCCACGATGGGTCGAGACGAACCATGTTGAGGTAGTCATCCAGGTTGCGATTCGCTTCGCCAAAGATCTTGCGCAGCACTGACGGCTGGATCAGGATCGTGGGTCCCATGTCGAAGCGAAAACCGCCCTGTTCCAGCACGGCAGCCTTACCGCCCAGCCACGCATTTTTCTCAAATACCTCAACGGCATAGCCACGCGCGGCTAATGTTGCTGCCGCTGCGAGACCCGCTAAACCGGAACCGATTACTGCTACACGCATGAAAACTCCCCTGCGGCAAAGTTGTGCCGCGCCGCTGAACTAAACTGTGGGCTGTGCTGGTCCTTAGAACGCAGGAATTTACACGATGGCTGAACAGGCTGCGTGATCAAGCGGGCAGGACTCGCATTAACAAGCGTCTCGATCAGGCAGAACTCACTGGCTACCTCGGCGTGATTCGCGCTCTCGGTGGCGGCGTATCTGAAATGAAGATGGATTTTGTCCCCGGCTAGCGTGTGTACTACGCTATGAAAGGCAGTACAGTTGTTTATTTGCTCGCGGGCGGTGACAAAGATTCGCAGCGTGAAGATATTTGTAAGGCCAGAGAACTGCTGCGGGACATTGAGGAGACGGGATGGCCATCGAACTGAAACCCTGGGATTCGGCAGAGTTCCTGCACGATGAGAGCGATCTTGCCATGTATCTCGCTGTGGTGCTGGAAGAAGATGACGGTCCAACCATCTATGCTGCCAGCATCCGCGCGGCGGGACGCGCACGCGGCAGCGTGACAGCGCTTGCCAAAGAAAGCGGCCTTTCCGAGGCGGAACTACACGCAGCGATGGAAAGTTCCGAGGAGGAAACTTTTCCGGTCGTGCAAAAGCTCGCCGCTGCTTACAGCAAGCTGTCTGCGGCACGGCTGGTCGCCTAAGACGCACTTACTGCACCGCCAGGTCGCGGTCCTGCAGTTGCGACTGATCGAAGGGCGAGCGGTCAAAGTTCCAGGCGCTTTGCACGCCAAGATCGTCCAGCATCAGCTTCGACGAGATGCGTGCCGACTCAAAAATGACCGGCAAGCCCGAGCCAGGGTGGGTACCACCGCCGGCAAGATAAACCCCCTCAGTTTCTTCAAAGCGATTATGTGGCCGCAGGTGCAGCATCTGCTGCAGGCTGTGCGCCATGCTGAAGGTGCTGCCGCGATGCAGGGCAAACTCTGCCGCCCAGTTGGCGGGTGTCAGGATGCGCTCGGTGCGAATGCGCTCGCGCACGTCGCCCATACCGATCTCCGCCAACTGATCCAGTACCTTCTCACGGAAAGGCGCGGCATCTTTTTTCCAGTCAACGCCTTCGCACGCGTGCGTGACCGGTGCCAGCACGTATAGCGAACTCATGCCCTCTGGCGCAAGTGTGCCGTCGCTCACGCTGGCGTTCTGCACGTAGACGGAAGGGTCAGCCGAAAGTGTGTGGCCCTTCTCAATGTCGTGCAGGTTGCCGCGATAATCCTTTGCCAGGTAGATGGTGTGGTGCGACACGTCGTCATACCGGCCTTCGATACCCATGTAGAGCATGAAGGTCGAACAGGAATGATCCTTCTTCGCGATCTTGTCGTTCGACCAGCGTGAGCGGAGCCGCTGCGGAATCAGCTTGCGAGCGGCCTCGGCAAACTCTGCGTTCATCACCACGGCGTCGGCCTTCAGATCTCGTCTGCGAGTCTTTACGCCGGTAGCCTTGCGACCTTCGAATGTGATCTCTTCAACCGCTTCGTTCTGCAGGATCTTGACGCCCATGTCTTCGCAAATCCGGCCCATGGCACGGGTAATGGCACCGCACCCGCCAATGGGATGGAAGACGCCGTACTCGTACTCAAGAAACGACAGGATCGAAAACAGGCCCGGGCAGCGGAACGGCGACATGCCCAGATATTTCGATTGAAATGAGAAGCCAAGCCGAATGCGTTCGTCAGAAAAGTACTGCTTCAGTTCCGCGTCTAGCGAACGCCACGGTGCCAGGATGGGCAGCAGCTTCAGCATCTCCGGCTTGGCCAGGTCGCGCCAGCTTTCGAAGGGCGACTCAAGGAAAGGCAGGAACTTTTGCAGTTTGTCACGGTTGTCGCGCATGAAACGCTGGAAGTTCTTCGCGTCAGCCGGACAAAGCTTTGCCACTGCCTCTTCCATGCGGGCATGGTCGCCTGTTGCCAGCAGCTCTCCGCCCTGGCCGAACACCAGACGGTACTGCGGATCGAGCCGGATCATCGGGACCTCGCGTTCCAGCGAGTAGCCGGCCGCCGCAAAGATCTCGCTCAGGACACGCGGATACAGGAAGAAGGTTGGGCCATAGTCAAAACGAAAGCCGTCCTGCTCAAAGGTGCTGGTGCGGCCCCCCACATGGCCGCGCTTCTCAACAATCGTCACATCGACGCCGGAAGCTGCAAGCAGCATGGCGCTTGCCAGACCTCCCGGCCCGGACCCCACAATCACAACTCGCTTCTCTGACGCGCCCATCCACATCCTTTGATGAAGTTACAGACTTATGTGGTGCGGTGTTTCCGCCACATTGTGCCTTGCGAAAATACCACTCTCTGGCGTTCTATCACCCGCCACCATCTCAACGCAGGGCCAACTTTGCAGCAACTCGATTCACTTACAAACGTGGCTCGGGTTCGTTGCCGATACGCAATCTATCCCACGATCAGGGTCACGAGCCACCCTGCAGCCCGAGCATCTCCGCCGATTGCTGCATCGCCTGGAGGCAGTTGCCAATGTGTTCTTTCAACGGAATACACAGCAGTTCCGCGCCCAACTGCATGTCGCTGCGGCTCACGGCGCGCGCAAACGCCTTGTCCTTGAACTTCTTTTGGACGCTGGAAACCTCAACCTCGTGAATGGATCGGCTTGGCTTGACCAGCGCACAGGCCGTCAGGAAGCCGGCGAGTTCGTCGCACGCAAACAGCGCGCGGTCCAGGTGGCTGTCGCGTGGCGTGCCCGTGTAATCCGCGTGAGCCATAATGGCGTGCCGCACAGCCAGGGGCCAACCCTGTTCGGCCAGCACGCGATCGCCCACGTAGGGGTGTTCCGCCAGCGAGGGATGCCGGTCGTAGTCGAAGTCATGCAGCAGGCCCGCGAGGCTGTACTGGAAGACGAAAGCTTCCCGGTCCGCGCCTTGCAAACCCAGCCGGTCGGCCTCGCGCACGCCGTAGCTGACGGTGCACGCCTCCACAGCCAGTGCATGCTTTCGCAGGCTGGGCGACGCCGTCCACTCCTTCAGCAGTGCCAGAGCGCGTTCCCGTGTGTACATGCCCCGATGATAGTCGAGGGGTGTACACCAGCGACCGGAAACCGCGTCCCATGGAGCAACCGGCTTTCTGCCACAGTACGGCAACATTCATTGAAGAGGCGCTTTCCTCCGCGTCCACCCCAGGAGTCCGCCATAGCATATACTCTCCACGCCGACGTGCTGAAGTTCACAACGAGAGAACAGACCTTCGCGACGGAGTTGGACGACATCGACGCCCTGGCGCGGAACTACCGTCCGCGCCTGCTGCGCTTTGTGATGTCGTCCATACGCGACGAAGAACTGGCCGACATCATCGTGCAGGACACCCTGCTGAAGGCCTACCGCAACCGGGCCGGTTTCCGCGGCGATTGCAGCATCAACACCTGGATGACAGGCATCGCGGTGAACCTGATCCG
>CAXUEW010000027.1:22558-22959 GCA_964250115.1 uncultured Terriglobus sp. | reverse complement strand
TGCGGTTGCGAAATCGTTCTTAGGGTAGGGCGCGCCCCATGCCATCGCGCCGATCGCGGCAAACTTCTCAGCAGTCTGCAGCGCGGCTTCTGTTGTCCGGTTCAGCTTCTTGATGGACGAGCCACCGGTGTAGGTGCCTACAGAGTGATGCTGCAGATCTCCGCTGTACACCTGGATGTCAGACGGCAACTTACCAGCAACTTCCGCGAAGTATTTATCCGGCGTCGAGTAGAAGATGTGAGGCGCGCCCGGCTCCTTCTGAATCTCGCGGATCGACTGCATATTTGCCTTGGTCGGGCCGCCGCCGTGATCGCCAATGCCGAAGGCGCACGAACAACCCCCAGCATTGTTGGCTTTACCAAGACCGGCGAGCGTCTGGTGGGCAACGCCGCCAAGCGGCA
>CAXUEW010000027.1:19900-22548 GCA_964250115.1 uncultured Terriglobus sp. | reverse complement strand
GGTCGGGCCACCGCCGTGATCACCGATGCCGAAGAACTCCATGTACGTGCGCCCGGGCTGACCATGCAGAGCCGTTACGGTACGTTCCATGTGGTTATGCACGTCACCCGGGTCGTCGTACCACATGGGTATGCGGTACGTCAGCGCGCGTGTGCCGTCAATTCCTTGCCACTGAAACAGGTTCTGCGTGATGGCCGGCTTCTCAAGCGCGTTGGGCCGCATAAACACGTAGTACGGCATCGCCTGCAGCTTCAGGATCTGCGGCATGTTGCCGTTGTGACCGAAGGAGTCAGGGTTGTAACCCACATCAGCACGCCGGCCAAAGATGCGCTCCAACGAACGCTGTCCGTATAGGCCTTGCCGGATCAGCGACTCGCCGTTGGGTACATTCACATCCGGCTCGACCCACCAGCCGCCCACCAGGTTCCACCGGCCGGATTTTACGTGTGCCTTGATTTCGGCCAGCATGCCGGGGTCGGTCGTCTCTACCCACTCATAGAACTGAGAGGAGCTGGTGGTCATGGTCAGCTCCGGATCCTCTTTCATGCGATCCAAAGCAGAACGAAAGGTGCTGTGTACGACGGCGGTCGCTTCGGAGAGAGGCCAAAGCCATGGCGCATCGACGTGCGCGTTGCCGATCATGTGCAACTTAAGGGCCGATGCCTCCGGGCTCCAGCCCTGCGGCGCGGCGGCTGCCGCGTTCTGCGCAAGGCTGTTGGACGCAGCAGACGCGAACAGGAGGCAAAGCCCGGCCGCGTACCGAACCAGGCCCATCTTTCTCTCGGTTGTGGTATCGGTTCCAGACATGGCAACCAAACTCTAGCCTCGCCGTTTCGCCCTGTCAAGCAATAGCGCCACGAGGGGATATTACGCTGTGACATTGCCCGACAACGCGGCATTTTCCTTGACATCCCTGCGCATACGGGCGCATCGTGTAACACGCAAGCTATTGGTATCGATTCCAAACAGAGACGCACGGCGTTCCACCACCGCGGATTTTATGAGGTCAACCCAAATGTACTTTCGTCGTTCCACCCAACTCTTGTCCATTGCCGCAGCCGCGGTCATGCTGCTGCCCATCGCCAACGCCCAGGAGACGCGTGCCACGCTGAACGGACGCGTGGAAGACGCAGAGCATGGCGCTGTTCCCAATGCCAAAGTCACAGCAAAAAACACGGCTTCCGGTGTCGAGTCCACCATCGTGTCCGGCAGCGACGGCAACTACACCGTCGCCTTCCTTCTGCCCGGTACCTACACCGTCACCGTGGAAGCGCCGGGCTTCAAGACGCAGACGCGCAACAATGTAGAACTGCACGTTGGCGACAAACTGACCGTGGACGTCCCGCTTTCCATCGGTGCCACGTCTGAGACGATTACCGTCAGCGCCGAAGCTCCGCTGCTGGATGAGGGTTCTGCCACGCGCGGCGGCCTGGTGGACGCGGCCAAGGTCACGGAACTGCCGGTAATTGGACGAAATCCAATCAACCTCGCCAACCTGATTCCAGGCGTGGTCTTCAACGGCAATCAGTCATTTCAGCGGCCCTTCGACAACGGCGACGTGATCAATTTCTCCGTCAACGGCGGCCTTCGGCAGACGAACTCGTTCCTGATTGACGGCGCTCCCGACGATGCCTACTCCGACACCGCAGGCGACCGTTCCCACGCCAACCTGAACATCGGCTACATCCCCAGCGCGGAGGTCACGCAGGAGTTCAAGGTCGTCAGCAACTTCTACGACGCGCAGTATGGCCGCACCGGCGGCGGCATCTTCAACATCGGCACCAAGGTCGGCACCAACAGCTTCCATGGATCGCTGTACTACTTCATGCAGCGCTACAGCCTGAATGCCAACAACGTCGGCAACAAGTTCAACGGGCTGCCGCTTTACTCGATCGATCCGGTCACGAAACAGTTCCTCGCAGCGCCTCAACTGGACCAGTTTGGCGGCCAGATCGGTGGACCGGTACGCGTTCCAAAGCTGTACAACGGTCGCGACAAGACCTTCTTCCTGTTTGGCATCGAGCAGTACAACGAAGACACTCCCAGCCCCGGCTTGGTTGGTACGATCACTGCAGCTGAACGCGCGGGTGACTTCTCCAAGTCGGGCGTCAACATTTATGACCCGTACACGACGCGTCTGGATGCGAACGGCCGTTGCTGCATCCGCGATCAGTTCCCGGGCAACATCATCCCGGCCAGCCGCCTGACCGGCGCAGGTGCCGGCCTTGCAAAGGTCTTCCCCGACGCGACAGCAGCCACCAACACGTCGGCAAACAACTTCAACGTGGGTGCGAACCTCAGCCGTGACCGTTACCGCACATGGCTTGCACGCGTGGACCAGAACTTCGGCCAGAAGGAGCGCATCTACGGCCGCTTCGCGCACGGGCGCCGTAACCAGACCGACCAGGGCAACACTAACTATCCCCTGCCCCTGCTGGACGCGCAGGACCCGCTGGCACGCGTGAACAGCAACGCTGTGCTGGATTCGCTGACGCAGTTCAGCCCACGCCTCACCATGGACCTGCGTGCTTCCTACACGCGGTACAGCGAAGCTGTGGATCGCTCCAGGGCCGCCGCCTACGACATCGCGCAGCTTGGCTTTTCTTCCAACTACGCTGCCAGCCGCTTTGTCAAGCTGCCGCCAAAGT
>CAXUEW010000027.1:16492-19890 GCA_964250115.1 uncultured Terriglobus sp. | reverse complement strand
TCGACAACAATAATGGCGTCAACCTGCCTTATGGCGGAAATCAAAACAGCCCAGGCTCAGCGACGAACGGGTTGGGTGGAACAGGCATCGGTTCGCGCAACCCTCGCTACGGCATCAGCAACACCATCACCTTCCAGCCCAGCATCGAGTACCTCCGCGGCAAGCACGCCATCCACATTGGTGCTGACATCCGCGACTTCGACTACAACACCGGTGGCGGATCGTTCGTGTTGGGCCAGGGCGGCTTCAACTTCACGATCAACCAGACGCAGCAGGACCCGACTGCCTCCGCCAGCAGCACGCAGGGTTCTGCGGTTGCGTCCATGCTGATGGGCTTTCCCAGCAACGGTGTCATCCAGTACACGCCGAATCTTGGCTACCGCTGGCGGTATTGGGCGGCATACCTGCAGGACGACTTCAAGCTGTCACAACGCCTGACTATCAACGCGGGCATTCGCTATGACGTAGAAGGTTCTCCGCACGAGATCCAGAACCGTCAGAATCGCGGCCTTGACTACAACGCCGCATCGCCCCTGGCTGCTGCCGCAGTTGCCGCTGCGGCGAATTGCCCCGCATGCGCATCGCTGAAGGGCGGCCTGCTGTTCGCCGGCACAGGCGGCCAGTCCAGCAGCGCGTTCAACACGCAGTACGGGCACGTGCAGCCACGCGTCGGCGTCATCTTCCGCGCGTACACTGACACCATCTTCCGCGGCGGCTACGGCATGTTCTTCCTGCCGGAAGCTGCCTTCGGAGCGGCCCAGGGCTTTGCGCAGGACACGTCCATGATTGCAAACAACAGCACAGCAGCCGGGGCGGGCGCGGCAGACCAGTACCGTCCGCGCGGCAACAATCCTGGAGCGCAGCCGCTGAACGACCCCTTCGCCACGGGTGTTTTGCAGCCAACGGGATCGTCGCTTGGGCTGTCGACGTTTCAGGGCCAAAGCATCATCTTCAACGACGTAAACCGCAAAATCCCCTACGTTCACCAGTACTCGTTCGGCATGCAGCAGCAGTTGCCGAAGGGTGTCCGTATTGATGCATCTTATGTAGGCAGCCGGACCAACAACATCAACACGAACGACAACCAGGCCGGTGGTGCGCGCAACATCAACGTGCTTAGCGCGTCGCAACTTGCAACACTACGGCAGCAGGCCATTACGGCAGGCTTTGTCCAACAGACGGGCCTGTATGCAGGCACGGCTAACCTCAACGGGTATCTCAGCCAGACCGTGGCGAACCCCTTTGCAGGCCGGCTGCCTGGCAGTGGTCTCAACGGCGGAACCGTTTCACGTCAGCAACTCCTGCTTCCATTCCCGCAGTTCCAGACGGTAAGCCTGGGCCAGGAGTCAGTCGGCAAAATCTGGTATGACTCATTCCAACTGTCCGTGGAGAAGCGCTACTCTCGCGGCCTCACCATCCTGGGGGCATACACCTGGTCCAAGACCATCGAGGCACTCTCGTTCCTGAATCCGCAGGATCCCGCGCCTTTCAAGAACATTGGCGCGCAGGATCGTCCGCATCGGCTGGTAATCTCAGCGGTGTACGAGTTGCCGTTTGGCCGCGGTCACGCCCTGCTGGGTAACGCAAATCGGCTTACGGAACTGGCCGTCGGCGGCTGGCAGTTGAACATAGTGGAAACCATCCAATCGGGCGTTCCCATGAGTCTAAATTCCGGTTACCGCCTAATTGGTGATCCTCGCATTGGTGTGCAGAAGAGCCGTCTGACATACTTCAACACCTGCACGCAGATGGCCACAGGCACCCCGGTGCAGCCGAACGCAGCGCGAAGCGGAACCCCGAACCAGGCCTGCAGCAATCCTGTCTGGCTCCAGCTCAACAGCGCGGCAGGTGAGTTTGCCAACAGCGGCTTCCAGACCGGC
Organism: uncultured Terriglobus sp.; assembly: GCA_964250115.1. Lineage (GTDB taxonomy): Bacteria > Acidobacteriota > Terriglobia > Terriglobales > Acidobacteriaceae > Terriglobus. The sequence goes on along the minus strand of CAXUEW010000027.1, from coordinate 18,010 downwards.
TACATCCGCAACCCGAATGCGCCCATTGGCAACTTGTCGGCCAGCAAGCGGTTCAAGTTCACTGATAGCATCAATGCGCAATTCCGCTTTGAGGCGTTCAACTTCACCAACACCTACGTTCCCAACGGCCCGCAGAACAACCCGTCCAACGGCCTGTTTGGAACGGTCAGCACAGCCTCATCGAACCTGAACTACGTCAGCGGCCAGTCCAACATCCCCCGCATCGTGCAACTGGGTTTCAAGCTGAACTACTAACGACCACACTTACACTGGGAGCCGGAGAGATTTCTCCGGCTCCTTTTCTTTTGCAGCACAACGGTCCTCGCCTTATGACCACGCGCCGACAGTTCGGACAGTACGCCATTGCTATGGGCGGTCTGGTGCTTCATGCAAAGAGCGGCTTTGCGTCAGAACTACAAACATCGGGTGCGGTAGCCGTACCGCTGCAGCCATTTGCTGCGCAGGCACGTCGCGTAGCCGATGCTTTATCTGCAGTAGGCGCTCCGCTGAGTGCGGCTGAACTCGATATTGTTCGCCATGCCGCAACCTTGGCGAACGAAGCCGAGGGTGTCTCCGAGATCGCTGCCGTGCTGGATCAACGTGTGGTGATGGAAGTGCGCATCAACCCTGAAGCGCGGCTTAGCGTCATACGCGGTTCCGCTCCCGCAAATCTCCTGCAAGGCGGCTGGACTGCCTTCCTGGTGCGAGTGGTCAATGAAGCCGGCGCGACGTCCGCTCTGAGAATCCGCTCACCGCAGGGCGGCTCGGTGGGCCGCACGTCGTCCCTCGCTGTCGAAGGCGTGCACGACTTCACCAATGGTGCCGTCGATGCGGAAGAAGCACGTTCGCGATGGATCGCGCTGAGCACCTATGATTTGCCGCCCATGACACCAACGCTGAGCGGCCTTGCTCTCGAGTATCGCTTGCTGCAGGTATACAGCCGCGACGCAGGGCAGCGTGAAGCCAGCCTGATTGCGGACGCCGGCTTTGGCGAACAGGACCTGGGATTTCGCAGCACCTTGCCCGTGCTCTTCGATTGTGCTGCTGCCATTGCTGTGCGGCTAAGCGTATTGGACGAACGCGGCAGACCCACTACGGCTTCCCTACTCGTTCGCGATCGCCTCCAGCGCGTGTACCCCGCGCAGGGCAAGCGCGATCTGCCCGACCTTGCGTTTGAGCCGCAGATTTACCGCACACACGGCGAAACGCTTTCGCTCGCAGCGGGCAACTACACGGTTGAGTTCGGGCGAGGGCCCGAGTATCTGCGCGGCCGAACGACGCTTCGATTGGAATCGTCCGCTACGGAACTGAATGTGCGGCTGCAGCGATGGATCGATCCCTCACGCTTCGGGTATTACTCGGGCGACACGCACATTCACGCGGCGGGATGCGCGCACTATGAAAGCCCGGCAGAGGGTGTTCCGCCGGAGGTAATGGAGCGGCAGGTCGCAGGCGAAGCTCTCGATGTGGGTTCCGTTCTCAACTGGGGACCGGGCTTCGCGTACCAGCGGCAGTTCT
>CAXUEW010000027.1:0-16482 GCA_964250115.1 uncultured Terriglobus sp. | reverse complement strand
CACCCAAGCCTTTCACGATGCCGTCGCGGGCGAAGGTTTGCTGCGCTACGATGTCGAAGTTTCGGGTTTCCCATCGAGCCACTGCGGCCATCTGGTACTGCTGCGATTGCAACAGGACACATATCCGGGTACGTCATCGACCGTAGACTGGCCCAGCTGGAACCTGCCCATCCTGCAATGGGCCAAGTCCCAGAAGGCCCTGGCAGGCTACGCGCATGTCGGCCATGGACTGGTGACTAACACGACCGATCTGCCGAACTACGTCATGCCGCCGTTCAACAGCAGCGGCGCCAACGAGTTCCTGGTGGATGTAACGCAACCCGGCACCGTGGATTTCCTGAGCGGCTGCGACCTGTGGCCATTTGCCGAACTCAACGTCTGGTATCACACGCTGAACTGCGGCTTCCGCACCGTGTTCGCGGGAGAAACAGATTTCCCCTGCATCACGGATGAGTGTGTCGGCGGCGGACGCACCTATGCCCGCCTGCGCAATGGCATTCCGAAAGGCGACGACGGTTACAGCGCCTGGTTGCAGGCTCTGGCAGCGGGCGATGCTTACTTTGGCGATGGGCGAAGCCACATCTTCGACATGCAGGTGGCGGCGACCGGCTCAAGTTCGAAGGGTAACGGCATCGAACGCACGCTCCTGATGCGCGAACGCGGTGAGATTACGGTGACCGCCCGAATCTGCGCACGGCTCGAAGCTGAACCGGATGAGGGCCTGCGGGCCATCGGCAAGAGCTCCCCATACGCAAAGCCTTATTGGCATGTGGAACGCGCTCGCATCGGCGGCACGCGGCACGTTCCGGTGGAACTGATCGTCAACGGGCAGTCCGTTGCGCGCGTGGAGATGGAGGCGGATGGCGCAGTGCATCCGGTACAGTTCACCCATAAGCTGGAGCGCAGCAGCTGGGTTGCACTTCGTGTCTATCCCTCGTCGCACACCAACCCTATATGGATCACAGTGCATGACGCGTCACTCCGAGCCTCGCGCAAAAGCGCAGCGTGGTGCCGCAAAGCAGTCGATGTGTGCTGGGAGCAAAAGCGCCTCCGCATCCGTCCGCAGGAGCAGCGCGCAGCGGCAGCAGCCTACGAACATGCGCGCACCACCTACGACCGCATCTTGCAGGAATCGTTCGTCGATGGCTCGGACGCAGGCCACGACGAGGTCCCGTCCGTGTTTCCCGTGACCTGAGGGCTGTACCTCGAAGGCTTGAAGAAAGTTAACCATGCGAACTGTTTTGACCGCGGCGCACCTGCTTACCGATGACACCACTGTTAACCGCCCGGTAATTGTGATGGAAGACGGCCACATCGTCTCCATGCGCAGCGGCGACGAATTCGACGAGCCGGCAATCACCCACGACTTCGGCGATGCCACCATCACGCCAGGCCTGCTGGACATCCACATGCATGGGTGCGCCGGCAAGGACGTCATGGAGGCTACTCCCCAGGCGCTGCACACCGTGTCGTCATACCTTGCACGGCGTGGCGTAACGGAGTACCTCGCGACCACGGTGACGGCACCGCTCGATGCCACGCTGCATGCGCTCGACGGCCTCGGCAAGATAGTGATGGCAGGCGCATCGGGCACCGTTGCAACACCGGTCGGCATTCACATTGAAGGCCCATTCGTTTCGCACGCGAAGCGGGGCATGCATCCGGAGCAGCACATCCTGGAACCATCGCCGGAGCTATTGAACCGCTTCTGGGAGGCGTCGCACGGACAGATACGGCTCATGACCATTGCGCCTGAGGTGCCCGGCGCGATTGAGACGATTCGCCGTGCAACAGAGCTCGGCATACGTTCCTCCATCGGCCATTCCAACGCGACCAAAGCAGAGGCGAGGGCGGCGATCTCCGCTGGTGCAACAACGGCGACCCATACCTATAACGCGATGCGCACCTTCGATCACCGCGAGCCGGGCATCCTGGGTGTAGTGCTGGATGAAGCCAGCCTTTTCAGTGACCTGATCTGTGACGGTGTTCATGTCTCACCAGAAGCCGTAAGGCTGTGGTTCAAGGCAAAGGGTCCTGAGAAGTCGATCCTGATTACAGACTCACTGGAAGCGGCGGGCATGCCGAACGGCGTGTACGCCCTGGGAGGCACGCGCGTCCACGTACGCGACGGCATCTGCACGACGGATGCCGGAGTGCTGGCCGGTTCCGTCATCACGCTGGACCAAGCCGTGGAGCGATTCCGCACCTTCACCGGAGCGGATGTGGCGACCGCAGTGCGCCTGGCGTCGCGTAATCCCAAGGCGATGCTCGGACTTACAGGACAGATTGCCGTTGGGCAGCCAGCGAGCTTCAACGTCTACCGGCAGAACGGGACCCGCGCGGCAACTTTTATTCGCGGCGAACTGATCAGGCAGTGAGTGGGTTCAGCCGTGCCTTCTCCTGGGTCCTACTGCACAGAGCCTTCAATGTCGTCGTCCGGACCGTCCAGTTCCGCTTCCATGGCGCTGCGCACCGTCTCCAGAAAGTCTTCAGCATCAACAGCATCGTCTTGCTGGGCGTGGGCTTCGGCAATGTGGCGGGCCAGGTCTGCAAGCAGCACGCCCCACGCGGACGGGTCTTCCCACATGCCGAACGACAGGGCCACGTGCTGTTCGCCGTTCGCAATCCAGACCCGCAGGATCTCCATCGAACGTGGGTCCTTCATGGCTGCGGCTGGGATGCGGAGTGCGTCTTTCTGGCTCATTGGGACTCGCTCGGGAAGTTGGATGGCGGTACGTCAACGCTTGGAAGTACAGACGATTCCTCTGTGATCGCTGAAATGCGCCTCAACCGATTCTGAAACATGTCGGCCGTCATGGCCATCACTCGCACATTCTTGTGCGTCATGATGAGTCTCTCGATAATGCTTTCGCATCTCTGCCGAGTCAAAGTCCGGCAGGTAGCTCTTCATGTAGTCGTCGGCGTTCATCAGGGACGATTATCCACCATGTCCACAATGGTGTGGCTGTTCGCTTTGCAAGTGGCGCTAAGCTCTAGACATGGCAACCTTCCTCCAAATCGTCGAGCGAGACGGACTACCAGCCTCCGTCCACACCGAACGCGTAATCCTAGGCGCGATGATGTCCGACCCTGTAGCGGTCGTGGATGCGACGGCCAAGTTGCAGGTGGATGACTTTTCGCTTGATTCCCATCGCCGCATTTACAGCGCGATGCTCGAGCTGTCGGAACTCGGCCATGCCATTGACTTGACGACGCTCAAAAATGTGCTGGAGCGCAGGAAGGAGCTGCAAGCCGTCGGCAATCCTAGCTATCTCGCCTCTCTGTATGAAGACCTGCCGCGCCACCTGGCGATTGAAAACTACGTCCAGATCGTCAAGGACAAGAGCATCATGCGGCAGCTGATGCAGGTGTGCGAGCTGGGCCTGAACCGTGCCGCCGATCAAAGTGAGAGTTCGCTGGATGTGCTGGGTTCGGTCGAGACGCGTCTGCTGGAGATCAGCGAGAACGCCATCAAGCGCGGCTTCTCCGACATCGGCCAGATCGTCACAGAAAGCTTTGGGTCCATCGACCAGTTGTTCGAGCAAAGTCGAGATCTCACCGGACTTGAAACCCACTACACCGAATTTGACCGCATGACTAGAGGTTTGCAGAAGAGCGACCTTATGATCATTGCAGCGCGCCCATCCATGGGAAAGACGGCTTGGGCCATCAACATCGCCCAGAACTGCGCCGTCAGGGATAACAAGGTGGTAGCAGTTTTCTCGCTGGAGATGTCCAAAGAGTCCTTGCTGCGGCGCATGATGGCGAGCGAAGCACTTATAAATGCGCGTAAGTTTCAAGCAGGTTTTTGGTCTAGGGAAGATAAAGACAAGTTGATCAAAGCAGTTGACCGGCTGATGGGCTCGAAGATGTTCATCGACGACACGCCGGGCATCACGCTGACCGAAATGCGCGCAAAGGTGCGCCGGCTGCGGCAGCAGGAAGGCGCGCTGGACCTCATCATGATCGACTACCTGCAATTGATGACCATGGCCAGCACTGGCCCTGGCGGCCGCCGCCCTGAAAACCGCAACCAGGAAGTCTCCGCGATCAGCCGTGGCCTGAAAGCGCTGGCCAAAGAAATGGGTGTACCGGTCGTTGCGCTGTCGCAACTGTCGCGTGGCAGCGAACAGCGGCAGGGCGACAAAAAGCCCCTGCTGAGCGATCTGCGCGAGTCCGGGTCGATCGAACAGGATGCAGACGTAGTCTGCTTCATCCATCGCGAGGAGTACTACGACCGCGAAAACGAAGACATCAAGGGTCAGGCGGAGATCATCATCGCCAAGCAGCGTAACGGTCCCACGGGGTCCATCAAGCTGGCATATCTGGCGGATTACACTCGCTTTGAGAACCTGGCCGCGAACGGCAGCGGTGGCGGGGATTACTGATCGAGTATTTGACAGTTTGTACGAGAGACGGATAATCTCTCCGTATTGTAGTTACCTATTTATTCGGAGTTTATATTATGCCAATCTCATCCAAGCAGATCCCTTCAACCATCGCAGAGGCCGAATTAATCATCCAGAAAGGCCTAGAAGGCCTGCGGGATGCTCCGCTGAACGACCTTATAATTTCCGCTCTATCCTTTGTCGCGCCTGAAGGGTACCGCATCGTGGTTCAACTTGAAGAAGACGGGCGCAAGAAGCGTAGTACTGCTTCCATCTCTAACTGGAACCATGAAACCGGTGAAATTGTCATGTACTTTGAGCCTATCGGCTTAGAGTCAGCGAGCGCTTCTTCTCTAAAGGCAGCGCCTTTGCAGCCGGATTACGTTGCTAATTCTCATTCGGTAACATCCACTGCATTACCCGCCTTGCCACAAGTCGAGGTACAAGATCAAGAAATCAAAGAATGCTGCGAGTTGCTCGCCGAAGCTGAGAAGCAGGGTAGGCAGTTCTACGCAATTAAATGGTTTCGGGACACCTTTCTTGCGGACCGCGAACTGAAATGGACTTCCACGCTGCAGGATCGGCAAAGAGTACTCAATCGAGCGATACAGGACGGATACATAGAAACTCGCTCTATACCGAATCCGAAGAATCCTGCCTTTCCGACTACGACTTTGCAGTTGAACCGTGAGAAATCCCGGCTTCTTCTTGGGTCTCGCTTCCGCCCCATTGCGACTACAGGGGAGCTTGCCTCAGACATCATCATCAGGGAAAGAGGTAGAAGCTGAATCGCTACTTCTTCGATTCCAGCGCTTTTGTAAAACTCTTCCTGCAAGAAGAGGGCACAGAAGCGGTTGTTGCACTTGCTGAGAAAACGGAAGATCGCCTCCGAGTTGTTTCTTCATTGGCCATCGTGGAGGTGCGCTCTGCAATCAATCGCAAGCGTACCCTTATGGAGATCACACAGAATGAAGCTACGGAGGCGGTTGCTCTTCTAAGTGGAGAAATTCGTCGCCTCATCGAGGTTCCAATTTCCGGATCTGTCATTCAACGCGCCTGTGAGGTCGTGGACACGTTGCATCTGCGTGCTCTCGACGCAATCCAACTTGCAACGGCTCTGCAAGCTGCCGAACATGAGATAGAGGTTCCACTTGTATTTGTGAGCGCGGACCTAAAACTCCTTGAAGCAGCAAAGAGTATGACTCTGCAAACACTTCAGCCCAGCTAGCAGGAGTGGAATTGGCAGGTATCGTATGAACGATACAGTCATCAGGGAAAGCGTCGAACTATCGAGGGTCTGATAGAACAGTCAGCTACGGAGTCGCGCGCACCACTTCGACATTTCCTGAGGCTTTGATCGCGATAGCTCCGGTTGAAGCAGGAACCACGACAGCACTGCTGGTAGGTAGAGACGTGGCAAGACCATCTACAAGAATCTCCGCGTCCCCCCGCAAGGCAACGAAGCATTGCGGCTTGCCCGCGGCATCGTCCAGCAGGACGGTCTCGCCTGCGGTCAGAGAAAAAGCGTCGACGGTGAAGTACTGCTCCTGGATAAGGCGCTTGCCATGTGGAACGGGCTGCGGCGCGACCTTGCCCGCACGTGTCTCTGCCTTGCTGACGGCGAGGCCCTTTTCCAGGTGCAGTTCGCGCGGACGGCCGTAGTCGAACAGGCGATAGGTGATGTCGGAGGTCTGCTGAATTTCAAGAATCGTCACGCCGGGCCCAATGGCGTGCACGGTACCTGCATCCACAAAGACCAGGTCGCCCGCGCTGACCGGCACATGGTTGAGCAGGCGCTCCATGCTGCCGTCGGCGATGGACGCTTTCAGATGATCTACCGTAATGCCGGGTAGCAGACCGCAGGCCACAGTGGCACCGGACTCGGCTTCCAGGATGTACCAGCACTCCGTTTTGCCGCGCCCTTCGCCCAGCGCCTGTGCCTCGGCATCGTTGGGATGCACCTGCACGGACAGCTTGTCGTTGGGAAACAGCAGTTTCACCAGCAGTGGAAACTCAGCCTCGGTAGCAGACGATCCAAGCAGAGCATCGCGCTCACTGTGCGCAAGCGACGCCAGCGTCTCGCCTCTGTGCGGGCCTTCGGCGACCGTGCTGTCTGGGCCGGTTAGCCACGCCTCGCCGATGGGATCGCTGCACCCAGCGGACTGCGGCAGGGCTGAGGCGGGAAACCACGGCGAAAGATCGCGACGACCCCAGGTGCGGGCGGAAAAGGTCGGCTGCAGGCGGAATGGGGTGAGTGCGCTCATCGTCCTTCATTGTCCAACAACATCGGTGTCATCGGCAGGCATTTGTCAGGCTCAGTCAACACCGTCATCCTGAGCGAAGCGAAGTATCCCGAGGATTCGGCCACAGCCACAACGTCTACAAATTTCACGCGAGAGCACCTGTGCCACAAGGCTCGTCTACATAAAGGCGGGTACGTTGCCAGAAAGCGATTAGCGCCTTTGCTGGGGCACGATCCTTCGCTCCGCTCAGGATGACGGGCTGCGAGGTGGAGCTATTTCGCCAGTTCATCCTTCAAAATCTGGCTAACCGTCTTATTATCCGCGTGCAGGCCGCTGGCCATGATGCGCTGCTGCACCACGCGCATGGCGGGTCCCATGTCCTTCGGCCCGGGCTTCCCACCCTCGGCGGCCAGGTGCGCGATGGCTCCGTGAATCACCGCGCGAATCTCGTCTTCGCTGGCGGTTTGTGGCAGATACGTTTCCAACAGCTTGATCTCGTCCTGTTCCTTGCTGGCCAGTTCCGGGCGGTTGCCCTTGGCAAACTGCTCGGCGGCATCCTTTCGCTGTTTCACCATGGTGTTCAGCACGGCAATTTCTTCGGCGTCGGTCAGCGGCTCACGCTTGTCGATCTCCTTGTTCTTGAAGGATGACTTTGCCATGCGCAACGTCTCCAGGCGCAGCGCTTCCTTAGCCTTCATCGCCTCAATGATGTCTTTGCCTATCTTGTCTGCAATTGCTGCCATGTGCCCAACTCCCGGGTATCGCCAAAAGCCAGTTTACCGCTGCCACCGCCAGAACGCCTCTGCCGCTTGCGGCCACCGCAGCGAACCTGCGGCGATGCCCCTCAGATGAACAACCGTGCCGTCGTTTCTAGGGGGATGGCCAAGGAAAACACCGCAAGACAGCAGCCGCGGGATGTGGTTTTATGGTCGCTGTGACATACGCTTTGCGCAGCGGTTGCAAATTGAAGGGCAGCATGGCTGGGTGCTGGTGCGGCAGGAATGGCATGTGTAAGATCGCGTGTCGCGCCGCCCTGGCGACGGGATTGCTCTTGTTCCTGATGGCTCTGACGTCTTCCCGTCTGATCGGTCAACTGCCTAAGCAGGCCGAGTTGCAAGGAACAACCCCGCAGCCGGCCTTTACTGGGTATGACGTTGTCTCTATCAAGCCGAATGTCTCCGGCAGCGGCAGTATGCGCATCAGTGCGCGGGAAACCACCTTTCAGGCAACCAACACCTCGTTGAAGATGATGCTGGTCAACGCGTATGGCGTGCGTGATGCGCTGATCTCGGGCCTGCCGAAGTGGGCAGAGAGCGCGCGTTGGGACATCAACGCAAAGATCGTCGATCCGCTCCCTGAAGTTGCAAGCAGCAAGCTAAGCCGGGAACAATCGACCGAGCTTTACCGTACCAAGGTGCAATCGATCCTCAACGATCGTTTTCACTTGAAGGCCCACAAGGAAACAAGAATTTTGCCCCTCTACGAACTGGTCGTCATACCGGGACCACTTCGTTTCAAGAAGAGCGAGCCATCTGAAGAAGAACACTCCGGAATTAACGTACACAACCGGAACATGACTGGCACGGCCATTCCGCTGAGCGCCTTCGCAGGCTTTCTATCCGACCAGGTGGGTCGTACGGTAATGGACAAGACAGGCCTTGAGGGCACTTATGACTTCACGCTGAAGTGGTCGCCGGATGAACTGGCCGAAGCAGCGAAGGAGACTGGAATCATTGATCGTCCGCCGGAGATCTACACCGCTCTGCAGGAGCAGCTTGGCCTGAAGCTTGTCTCCGGTAAGGGGTCCTCTGAGGTGCTGGTGGTCGATAGCGTGGAGCAGCCTGTTGTGGATTAGCCTGGGAACTCCGAAAGAATAGTTGCGTATCTCGACTTACTGCGGCGTGCGTCTTCCGTCCAAGGCTGCATAATCGTTTTCTAGTGAAGATAGTCAGGTCCTTGCAAGTTTGCGCATGGATGCGAACAAAGGAGTTCCCACAATGGTCTTATTGCGTACAGGAAGCATGCGCCTGCGGAGTGTCCGGTTTGTTGTGTTCATCAGCCTGGTGGCGCCTTGCATGCCTATGACCGGGTGGCTGAGTACACCCCAGGCATTCGCGCAGGCAGCGGCTGCCAAAGGCATTGACGACACCTGGCAGGGTACGCTGCACGCCGGCAGGGATCTTCGCACGGTGGTGAAAATCACGAAGACCCCGGATGGCACGCTGCACGCGGCTTTCTACAGCATCGATCAGGGCGCGCAGCCCATTCCGATCAAGACGACCACCTTTCAGGGTGGCGAACTTCGCCTGGATGTGGACGCGATTGACGGTGTCTTTGTCGGCAAGCTCGCCGCAGATAACAACACCATTACAGGCGAGTGGAAACAGGGTGAGAAGCCCTTGCCGCTGATCCTGATACGTGCCACCCCGGACGTCGCGTGGACCATCCCGGAGCCGCCGCCAAAAATCCCACCGATGGACCCCAAAGCTGACCCCAGCTTTGAAGTTGCAACCATCAAGCTGAGCGATCCCAACGCGCCGGGAAAGGGATTCGGTGGGCCTCCCGGTAAATTTCAGACGCGCAACACCACGTTGAACGACCTGATCATGTTCGCGTACCAGTTGCAGACCAAACAGATCATCGGCGGCCCTAGCTGGATGGAATCTGAGAAGTTCGACATCGTCGGCAAGCAGGACACGCCGGGCCAGGCCACCGAGCAGCAGACGCGGGGCATGATGCAGAAGCTGCTCGTCTCGCGTTTTGGCCTGAAGTTCCACCAGGACAAGCGGGAGCTCAACGCCTATGTCCTCTCCGTCGCCAAGGGAGGGCCGAAGCTGGAAAAGAGCGAGGGGGATCCGAACACGCCCAGCGCATTCTTCTTTCGTCAGCTTGGCAACCTGACCTTCCGCAACATCACAATGGAAGGCTTCTCAAAGTGGATGCAGACGGTTCTTGACCGTCCCGTCGTAAACCACACGGACCTGGCGGGCCGCTTCGACGGCAAACTGAAGTGGAATCCTGACGAATCGCAATTCGCAATCTTTGGCGTCAAGGTCGTGCACAGCGAGGAACCGGATGCCCCACCGGATTTGTATAAAGCCATTCAGGAGCAGATCGGCCTCAAGCTCGATGCAGCAAAGCCCAATGTCGACGTGATGGTGATCGATCACGTCGAAAAGCCGAGCGAAAACTAACGCATGCGCATGACCTGCGCCATGGCTGCGGGGCTGGCGCTTGCGGGCAGCACGCTTTTGTACGCCGGCAAGGCCGCAGCCGCGGAGCACCACGGCCGCGTCTTGTTCTCAAGCCTGCCAGTGCCGGGCGCTACGGTCACGGCAACGCGCAGTGGACAAAAACTGTCCACCGTTACGGACACACAGGGTCTGTTCCAATTCGCAAACCTTTCCGCGGGTGAATGGATTCTGACCGTGCAGATGTTCGGGTTTGCACCCGTCGAAACGAGAGTCATCGTTCCGGCAACTGCCGGATCCATGCTGGAACTGCAGATGCTGCCGCTTTCCGAAGTATTGACAAGCGCGGATAAGGCAAGCGCCGCTCCTGTCGTCATTGCCAGCCGCGCGCCTGTTGCGGCTGCGGCCGCGAAACCGTCTGCAGTCACAGAAGGTGCACCATCGCCGCCACCACCCAGTGCCGAAGCAGAACGAGGCAGTGATGGCATGCTGATCAACGGCAGCGAGAACAACGCAGCCACATCGAAGTACTCGATTGCCCCAGCATTCGGTACGCGCCGCGCGGGCACCAAGGCGCTGTACACCGGCAGCGTGGGCGCGCAGTTGAGCAACTCCATTTTTGACGCGCGGCCTTATTCCCTTACCGGATTGCCTGTGCCGAAAGCGTCCTATAACCGCTTTACCGGCACGGCCACGATCGGCGGGCCCATCCGCATACCACCCTTCTTGCGGAGCGGTCCTAACTTCTTCCTGGGCTACCAATGGACGCGCGATCGGGAAGCGAACACGATCTCCGGCCTTGTACCAACCGCTGCGCAGCGTGGTGGCGACCTGTCCGGCACGGTCACGTCGCAGGGTACGCCTGTCACGGTCGTGAACCCCGCAACAGGTTCGCCATCCACCGGCAACATTCCTGTCAGCACGCAGGCAGCAGCGCTGCTGCAGCTTTATCCGCTGCCCAATCTTAGTGGCAACACACGCTACAACTACCAGACACAGGTGCTGAACAACACGCACGTCGACGCGTTGCAGAGCCGCCTGGATAAAAGCATTGGCCGCCGCGACAGCTTCTTTGGCGGCGTCGCGTTTCGCAGTGTGCGGTCTGACAACGAAAATTTGTTCCACTTTCGCGATCTTCGCAGCACGCTGGGCCTGGATGCGAATGTGAACTGGACGCACCGTTTCCCGCATCAACTGCTGCTGGAGACGGGCTACCGTTTCAGCCGCCTTCGCACAGGGGTGCAGCCGTACTTCGCCGGTCGCGCCAATATTTCAGGCAATGCAGGCATCGGTGGCAATGAACAAAGCGCGAATAACTGGGGTCCGCCGGACCTGCAGTTTGCCAGCGGGATCGCCACGCTGAATGACGTGCAGAGCGCTTTCAATCGCAACCGCACAGACGCGCTGTTTTTTACCGGCACATGGAACCATCGCAAACATGTAGTGAAGGTTGGCGGCGACTTTCGCAGGCAGGAGTTCAACCAGTTGCAGCAGGAAAATGCGCGAGGCTTGTTTACCTTCACCGGTGCCGCGACGCAACGCGCAAGCACCACCGGGTCAGACTTCGCCGACTTCCTCTTCGGCGTGCCGGACACCAGCCGCATCGCCTTCGGCAACGCAGACAAGTACTTTCGCCAGTCGGTTGTCGACGTGTACGTTTCGGATGACTGGCGCGTGCAGCCGAACCTTACACTCAGCCTTGGTCTGCGGTGGGATTACGGCGCGCCCATGACCGAACTGAAGGGCAGGCTGGTCAATCTGGATGTCGCACCCGGCTTTACGGCAGTCACTCCAGTAATTGGTTACAACCCGCGGGGGTCGCTCTCCGGCCAGTCATATCCATCGTCACTCGTACGCCCGGACTACCGCAAATTCCAGCCGCGCCTTGGTCTTTCGTGGCGGCCACTGCCAACCTCGTCACTGGTAGTACGGGCCGGCTATGGCATCTACGTGGACACTTCGATTTACCTGAACAGCGCGCAGTCCATGTCGCAGCAGTCGCCACTGTCGAAAAGCCTCAGCGTGTCGAACAGCAGCACATGCGCGCTCACCCTCGCCAATGGTTTTCGCGATTGCGCCGGCACGACTTCAAACACCTTCGCCATCGATCCGAACTTCCGCACCGGCTACGCACAGACATGCCGACTGTCCGCACAGCAGGACCTTCCCGGTTCGCTGGTCATGACCGCCACTTACCTTGGAACCAAGGGCACGCGCGGGCCTCAGGAGGTTCTACCCAACACGTACGCGCCGGGATCCACGGCCTTCTGCGCGGCGTGCCCACGCGGTTTTGTCTATCGAACCAGCAACGGCGCATCGATTCGGCACGCGGGCGAGATGCAGTTGCGCCGGCGCCTGCGCAGCGGACTGACGGCCACGCTGGACTATGTGTTCGCGCACTCCATCGACAACGTCTCGCTGCTGGGTGGCAGCGGCTACACATCCTTTGGCAGCACTGCCGATGTCACATCGTCCGCGGAATCCGTTGCGCAGAACTGGCTTGATCTGCGTGCGGAGCGCAGCCGCTCCAGCTTCGATCAGCGGCACCTGTTGAAGTTTTCGCTGCAGTACACGACAGGCGTCGGCGTACGTGGTGGTACGTTCCTGACTGGATGGCGCGGCTCCGTGCTGAAGAACTGGACCGTTGCCAGTCAGCTTTCCGCCGGCTCCGGCCTGCCGCAGACGCCCATCTATTTCACTCCGGTTCCAGGCACTGGCTTTACGGGAATCATCCGTGCTAACCGCACTGCGGCACCGCTCTACACAGGACCCGCAGGATACTTTCTGAATGCCAGTGCGTACAGCGCACCCGGCGCGGGACAATGGGGCAATGCCGGCCGTTACTCCATCGAAGGTCCGAACTCCGTGACATTGGACTCATCCTTCGCGCGCACCTTTCGCCTGCGCGACCCAACCAGCTTTGACGTTCGCCTGGACGCCACCAACCTGCTAAATCATGTCGTCTACACAGGCTGGAACACCATCACCAACAGCACCACGTTCGGCCTGCCTGCATCCACGCGGTCCATGCGGAGCCTGCAGATCAGCGGGAGGCTGCGCTTTTGATGGTTAGGTTAGCTACTCTTTCGCTCATCGCGCTTGCACTTACATCTTCTGCGCAGCAGATCGGCACCAACGCTGTGCCCGGCAAGGAATCCACGTATACGCTCAACGTCAAATCGCAGCTTGTTACCGAGACAGTTGTGATCAAGGACAAGCAGGGTAAGTTCATCCCCGGCCTTAAGGCGGAAGACTTCACCGTGACAGAGGACGGCACGCCGCAGAAGATTCGCGTCTTCGAGCATGAGTCGCTCCCCGTAGACGCACAACCGCTTCCACCAAGTTCCCCTGACGAGGAGCAGATCAAGATTTACAAGCGGCTGACCAGCACATCCTTTGCCGCCGAAGGTGACAAACGCCAGTACAAAAATCGCCGGTTGCTGGCCTTCTACTTCGATATGACGGCCATGCGGTCTGACGACCAGTTGCGCGCTTTATCCGCTGCGCAGAAGTTCGTTCGAACGCAGATGACCGAGGCCGACATGGTCTCCATCCTGCGTTACAGCGGAGGTGCCGTCGACGTGCTGCTGGACTTTACAGCGGACCGCAATCGCATGCTGTCCATCCTGGAGACGCTGGTCGTGGGCGAGGGTCAGGGGTCTGCCGAGGGCGTGGACGACAGCAGCAGCGCGGATACCGGCGCAGCCTTTGGGCAGGACTCGGGCGAGTTCAACATCTTCAACACCGACCGGCAGCTTTCTGCCTTGCAAACCGCTGCACGCATGCTGGGCCAGATGAATGAGAAGAAGGTGCTGCTGTATTTCGCCAGCGGCCTGCGCCTGAACGGCAATGACAACCAGGCCCAGCTACACGCAACGGTCGATGCGGCCGTGCGGTCGGGAGTGTCGTTCTGGCCCGTCGACGCGCGCGGCCTGGTTGCACAGGCACCGCTGGGCGATGCCACACAGGGTTCACCCGGCAACCAGGCCATGTACAACGGCACGGCTGCGCAGGCTGGCAACGATCGCTCTCAGCAATCGCAGGACACGCTGTACTCGCTTGCGGCGGACACCGGTGGCAAAGCCTTCTTCGACAACAATGACCTGGCGCAGGGTATCGTGCGTGCGCAGAAGGCCGTGTCCGACTACTACCTGATCGGCTACTACACCACGAACACCGCGCAGAACGGCCATTTCCGCAAGGTAAAAATCACAGTGCCGGATACTCTGAATGCCAGCCTGGACTACCGGCTGGGCTACTACGCCGGAAAAGAATTCGGTAAGTTCAACGGCACGGAGAAAGAGCTTCAGTTGGAAGACGCGCTGATGCTTGGCGATCCCATCACCGAACTAACCATCGCCATGGAAGTGAATTACTTCCAACTCAATCGGGCGGAGTACTTCGTGCCGGTCACAGTCAAGATTCCGGGCCGCGAACTTGCACTTGCCAAACGCTTCAGTAACGAACACACGTTGATCGACTTCGTCTGCGAGATCAAGGACGAGGTCGGCGGCATGACGGTCACCAACGTGCGCGACAACGTGGATGTGAAGCTGAGCGACGCTTCCGCTGCCGAACTTGCAAAGCGACCCGTCGAGTACAGCACCGGTTTCACCCTGTTGCCCGGACGTTACAACATCAAGTTCCTCGCCCGTGACAACGAGACGGGTCGCATCGGGACTTACCAAACAAGCTTTGTCATCCCCAACCTCAACAAGGAAACGAAGCGGCTACCCATCAGTTCCGTGGTACTTAGTAGCCAACGAGTGGATACGCACCAGGCGTTGTTCAACACCATGAAAGGCAAGGATCAGGCGAAGAACGATGCCGTTAATCCGCTGGTCAACAATGACGGCAAGTTGATTCCAAGCGTCACGCGTGTCTTTCGACTAGATCGCACCATGGAAGTTTTTCTGCAGGCCTACGTGGGAACTACAGTTACACCGGCCGTAAGCTCTACACCGGCTGTCGTAAATAATGCGGCAGCACAACCAGTGCCAACCAGGCCCCTGGTCGCGTTCGTTGACTTCTTCCAGAACGGCGGCAAGGTCATTGAAACCCGTCCGGTACAAGCAACGGCCCTGGCTGAAAGCCGTTTGGGTGTGACCCCTGTGAACATCAAAGTGACGCTCGCAGGGCTGGAACCGGGTGAGTACCAGTGCCAGGTAACTGTGCTTGACGCAACCGGCAACCGAGCTGCTTTTTGGCAGGGTCCGGTCATGCTCGTGCGTTAGTGGCGGCACCGCTGCCGGCTGCACAATCCCTTGCGCTCAGCTGCGTAAGGAGCGTCTTCGCATCGCCATGCTGGCCGCTGGCTTGGGCTGGTGATCCCGTTTCATCAGCAGAAGCCGGCGGGCATCTTCCAGGTGCTCCGTCATCAGGCGCGCGGCACGCTCGCCTTTGCCGTCCTGGATCGCTTGCATAATCGGCTTGTGAAAGGCCAGTGTGTGTTCCAACTCCACCAGTTGCGAAGTAACAAGCATCATCTTCGCCATGGCCCGGTGGATGTTGTGAAATAGGTTACCCGCGGTGCGATTCTTCGATGCCTGGAAAATAGCCCGATGAAACAAGAGGTCGGATGAGACAAGCTTCAGCTTGTCGTTGGAGCTGCTTTCGAAATCGTGAATCGATTGCTTCAGCATCGCGATGTCTTCCACGTTCGCTCGCTGAGCAGCCAGCCGGGCGAGGCCGGGCTCCATTAACAATCGCAGTTCCGTGAGATCTTCCACGGTAGTGTCATCCAGCAAGAAAAGAAACTCAAGCGGTACTGAAAGGATGGCGGCCGCGTCGGAGTTGAGGTAACTGCCATCGCCAACACGCTGCGTGATGATGCCGAGAATCTCGAGTACCTTGAGCGCTTGCCGCAGGGACGACCGCGCAACATTGAAATGCGCGGCAAGCTCCCTCTCCGGTGGCAGCCGGTCACCCTGGCTGATGCGGCCTTCGCGCAGCATGTCCTGAAACTGTGTGATCAGGTTCTGGGTGATGTCGTCTTTGCTCTGCAACATGGGTGCCAACGTTTGCTTCAGCGGTGAGCGTGGTTGCGGCGGCATGAAGTCATCATGTGGCATGGTCCCGTCTGAGTCAAATGTCCTATCAAAGGACCTATGCACACCAGTCACAGACAACCTTGATAAACCATCATTGACAACGAATCGAAATTGGTTGTACCTTTGCCGCCGGTCGCAACATTGCGCTTGAGATGTCGGGGGCACTATGCAAAAAAAATTTCGCAAGTCATACGCTGGTCGGTTCGCGAGCTGTCTTACACCTCTTGCGCTTTGCGCAGCGGCAGCCTTGCACGCCCAGGTGGAACAGGGCCGTTTCGTCGGCCGCGTCAGCGACCCGCAAGGGGCCTCGATCCCAGGCGTAACCGTGCAATCCCGCAATCTGGATACAAACATCACGCTCACGGCAGTGACAAACGGCTCAGGCGAGTACGTGATCACTCCCGTGCCGGTGGGCAATTACGTCATCACCGTCAATGCCACGGGCTTCAGTTCGGCAATGACGAAGTCCATTGAGGTGCAGGTAGGTCAGATCGTGCGGCAGGACGTCGCGTTGGTCATTGGCTCTGCGACCGACATCGTGCAAGTCACGACGATCGCGCCCTTGCTCTCGACCGACTCTGCAACGTCCGGCCATGTGATTACGAATCAG
>CAXUEW010000026.1:0-23887 GCA_964250115.1 uncultured Terriglobus sp. | reverse complement strand
CGAAATCCGCGCTACGGACCGCGTGACGCCGGCCCGTCCGCGCGCCGGCATGGTCCTGCCGGCATAGGTCTTGGTGGCCCGGTCGGCGCAGCCGGAGGAGACGCTCATGCCGGACTTCGATCTCGCGACAGGAGCTTCGGAATGATCTCCTTTACGGTTCGTATGCGCTTCGCGCCCGAAGACCACGCGGAAATCCGCTCGATCCTGCAAAACCTCGGATCGGCCTCGCGCCAGGAGCCTGGCTGCGTCAACTATGTTGCCCATTTTGTGGAGAACGATCCGGCAACCGTCGTTATCTATGAGCAGTATCGTGACGCCGACGCGTTGGAGGCACATCGCGCCTCACAGCACTTTGAGCAGTACGCAACCAATGGGCTTTACCGCAAAGTGCGGGAGCGTACCCTGGAGCAGCTGGTTGAAGTAAAGTAGCCCGGTTTTTGGCAGGACAGCATGGAATTACATTGAAGTAAACGCCTGCCGAATCTTTGACCGGTGTCCGCTGTCGCCGGTAGGATGCGTCTTAGGATGACGAACCGTTGCGCGAACCCGGCCAATGCATGGCGCCCGATAGCGCTGGGAGTTTTGCTGGGCTTCCTTACCCTGTCTGCCATACCGTTCTCGGCTGCGGAACGTAAAGTTAAACTCCCCAGGGAAAGCCGCCGCTCAGACACACGTGCGATTGAAAGCATGGAGCAGCAGTGGCGAACGGCTATCGTCAACGGCGATGTGGCCGTCATGGACAAGTTGCTTTCGGACGATTTCCTGGCAATTTCAGCTCGCGGAACCCTGTCGGACAAGCAGCAGTATTTGCATCGCGTTTCGACGCATGCGACCCAATTTTCCACCTTTGATTTAGTGGATCTGAAAGTTCGTGTGCAGTCCGGATCGGCTGTAGCGGTGTCACAGGCGCACATCGAAGGGGTTCTGGAGGGCCGGCCCATTGAAGGGACTTTTCGCTACACCAAGGTGTACGTGCGCGGAGCAGGCGGAACCTGGCGGATAACAAACTTTGAAGCGACACGCGTGGCAACAGCGGCCAGCGTCAGCGATATGGATCAGGGATTACCGCTTTCGGACCATCCGAACCGGCACAGCAGCAAGTGAATAGCGTTTTTAGGAGGCCTTAGGTAAAGACCTCCTTTGAGCTACGCAGCCTTAATGGTCAGGTTAGACCACTCGGCAGCCACTGGCCTAAGGTTCAGCGCTAATAGCCGACGATCCAACGACCGTGTCATGCCGGTCATAGCCGCATCCTCTGGTTCGGCTGAGGCGACCGCATTCCTTTTTTGAAGCAGAAATGCCAGCCTGGCTACAGATGCACTCGAACGGTGAAGCGAATGGCGTTGAACCGTCATCGTGACCTCCTGTTACCAGGGTCTATGGACCCTTCAAATCAACTTTATCAGATGAAATTAATCAACTAAAGTTGCCTGTGTTTTTGCCGAGGACATGGTTCGCAAGCCACTATCGCGCCGCGCTCATCGAAAAAGGCTTGCCGTGCGGCTGCAGGGACCATGTTGCTTGCGGTTTTGGACTCATAAAGAAGTGCAATTCCCCACCAGCCATCAGTTCGTCATGGCGGATTATGGTGCGGTCCAGCGGTTTACCGTTCAGCGTAATGGCTTGTACAAAAGTGTTTGTGCTGCTCAGATGCTCCGCAACGACCGTGATCGTGCGGCCATTGGGCAGGTGTAATACGGCGCGGTCAACGAAAGGCCGGCCGATCACATACTCGTTGCTGCCAGGAGCTACGGGGTAAAAGCCCAGCGAGGTAAAGACAAACCACGCAGACATCTGCCCAAGGTCGTCGTTACCCACCAGGCCGTCGGTCGTAGGTTTGTACTGCGATTCCATAATCTGCGTCAGCCGCGCCTGCGTGCGCCAGGGCTGGCCAGCGTAGTTGTACAAGTAGGGCAGGTGGTGGCTGGGTTCGTTGCCATGGATGTACTGACCGATCATGCCTGAGATATCTTCCACGTCGGCGTACTTTGCCGGATCGACCTTCTGGTCGAACATTTCGTCCAGCTTTGCGATCAACTTGTCCGGTCCACCAAGCAGGTCCATCAAGCCCTGCTCATCCTGCGGCTGATACCAGGAGTACTGCCACGCGTTGCCCTCGGTGAAGCCGCTGTTTGCACCTGCGCGCGCAGGGTCGAAAGGTGTGCGGTAGCTGCCATCTGCAAGCCGCGGCTCAACAAAGCCGTTCTTCACGTTGAAGTTGTTGCGCCAGTAGCCGGCCCGCTTGCTGAAGGTGCCTGCGATGTCAGGCCTGCCCATGGCTGCAGCCATGCGTGCAATGGTCCAGTCGTCATAGGCATATTCCATTGTCTTGGAAGCGGCCTCGCCGTCATGGTCTACCGGCACATAGCCCAACTTCATGTAGTCGCCCAGGCCGCCATAGGGCGCGTAAGTGGCGCTTGCCACCATGGCATCCAGCGCCGCTTTCTCATCGAATCCGCGAATGCCCTTCAGATAGGCATCCGCGATCACCGGCACCGAGTGATAGCCGATCATGCACCACGTCTCAATGCCCTGAAACTGCCATACCGGCAGAATGCCGAAGGGGCTCTCCCTCTGCGAGGCCAGCAGCGAATTGACCAGGTCACTGGTCCGCTCTGGCGGCTGCAACAGCGTCATCAATGGCTGTTCTGCCCGGTAGGTATCCCAAAGGGAAAGGCTGCTGACAAAGTGGAAGCCTGCAGCCTTGTGCACTTGGTTATCCGGCCCGCGATAGCTGCCGTCCACGTCCATGCTCAGGCTCGGGGCTAGCAGCGTGTGGTACAGCGCGGTATAGAAGCTCTTGCGCATATCGGCCGATGCGCTTACATCCACCGCGCCCAGCGCCTTTGCCCAAAGTGCCGAGGCCTGTGCACGCACACTGTCAAAGTCGAAGGCGGGTACCTCCGCGTCCATGTTTGCAATAGCGCCCTCCTCGCTTACGGGCGAGATTGCTACCTTCACGATGAGTGGTTTACCAGGCAGAAAGTCGAAGACGCCGATCAATCCTCGGCCCTCGATACTCTGCGTATCTTCAGGTGTGTTGCCGGGTGACTTGAAGCCCTTGTAATCCACCGGCAAAAACTCACGGTCGAATAACTCGTGCTTCAGCAAAGGTTGTGAAAAGCGAATGGCAAAGTAGATTTGCCGTCCTGGTGCCCAGCCGCGCGTCTCGCGCATGCCCGTTACCATGCCATCATTGCGAACGCGGACGCGCGACCATAAGACTTTGCCGGGATAGTTATAAATGGATGAACGTAAGTCGAGTAAGACGTGTGCAGACTTACCGGCAGGATACGTATAACGGTGTACACCGACACGGGCCGAAGCAGTAAGTTCCGCGCGAATGTTGTAATCCGCCAATGTGACGGCATAATAGCCGGGGTGCGCTGCTTCCGACTTATGATCGAAGCGGGAACGATAGCCACTGTCTGCCTTGTCGATGTCGCCAGGTTCCAGCCGGACGTCGCCGCTGATAGGCTGCAACAGGACATCTCCCAGATCTGAATGACCCGCTCCGGAGAAATGCGTGTGCGAAAAGCCAAGGATGGTCGTGTCCTCATACCGGTAGCCTGCTGCCCACTTATAACTCTGTTTGAAGGGCCGAATCTGCGTATCCGGCGAGAGTTGCACCATGCCAAACGGTACCGAAGCGCCCGGAAAAGTGTGTCCTTCCGGTCCCGTGCCGATGAACGGATCGACCGCTGCCGCTGCCGTGCCGACCTGTTGCGATCCTATGGAAGCTGTAGCCCCGCAGCATAGCGCCATCAAGGTGGATAGCAGCAAAACACGGCGGAGCAGGGAAGCGGGCATCTTCATTAAGCGGTCACCAGTTCAGAACAAAGCTACACGACTGCCGAAGCAGTGCGTCAGTGTGTTATCTCTGCAAGCGTCACCGCAAACCGATTTTGTTCGTCGCACCAGGTCTTACTCACGGTAAAACCTGAAGCTTCAAGCATCGCGGCAACGGAGAACTCGGTGAACTTGTAACTATTCTCCGTATGAATGGTTTCGCCCGTGGCAAAGTGCACGTTGGTATCAAGCGCGCGGATCGGTACTGTCTGCGCGTACTTACTACGCAGGTGCATCTCGATGCGCGACAGGTCTGCATTCCACACAGCCACATGACAAAAGGCCGAGAGATCGAAGCCTGCATGCAAGTCCCGATTGATGCGCCGCAACATGTTGAGGTTGAACGCCGCGGTCACGCCCTGGCTGTCGTTGTATGCGGCCAGCAACGTCCGGATGTCCTTGACCAGATCGGTCCCCAGCAGAAGCGAATCGCCGGGCCGCATCTGTGCGCGAAGGTTCCGCAGGATGGCGTAAGCTTCCTCGGGAGCGAAGTTGCCGATGCTGCTGCCAATGTACAGCGCCAGCGTCGGGCCATCGTGCGGCGGTACCAGCAGCGTGTCCGTGACATAGTTTGCAACTTGGGGATGCACTTCGACGCCCTTTACGGCGCGGCCAAGGCTGCTGCGAGCTTCCTCCATGGCCGTCGCCGAAACATCCACCGGCAGGTACTTCGTTGCACCCTGGCGACGTACCGCTGCGGCCAGCAGAATGCCTGTTTTGCTGGCCGAACCCGCACCAAGCTCAAGAAATCGCAGCTTTCTGGCTGGCACCCTGCCGTGCACGCGTGCATACCCAGCAAGCGCCGCATGGCTTCGGCGCGACCGTTGAAGATGGCCCTCTCCGTGCGTGTGGGATAGTACTCCGGCAGCACCGTGATCTGCTCGAACAGGCGGGAACCTTCCGCATCGTAGAACAGCCATGGCGGCAACCACTTGGGACTGGCTGCAAAGCCTTGCCGCACAGCCACAGCTACAGGGTCAGAAGCTGTCTGTGCGCCGGGTAGAAGGTCTTGCTGTTCCAGGGAGGGTAGGGTAATCTGCTGCGTGCTCATGCCTGACTTACTGCTCTCCGAAAGTGCGCGCCAGGCGGATGCCGGACATTTGCCAGCGAGTGGCCGGTGAAAAGAAATTGCGGTAAGTTGCGCGGACATGGCTTGCCGGGGTGAGCGCGGAACCTCCGCGAAGAATGACGGAACTGGACATGAACTTGCCGTTGTATTCGCCCAGAGCACCGGGCAGCGGAGCATAGCCTGGGTAGCCGCTGTAGGCAGAGGCCGTCCACTCCCAGCAGTCGCCGTACATCTGGGTGAGGTCGCGCGACACTGCGGCCTCGGGGTGCAATAGGCCAATTTCAAGCAGGTTGCCGCGGATTGCAAGTCCTGCCGCTGCGTACTCCCATTCGGCTTCCGTTGGCAAACGACACCCGCGCCAGCGTGCAAAGGCATCCGCCTCAAACAGGCTTACGTGGCATACAGGCGTTTCCAGCATGGTGCTAAGGCCGCGCCAGCCGCCAAGCGTGAACACGCGCCAGCCGTCCGGGTCATCGGGACATCGCTGCCAGTACAGCGGGGCCTGCCACCCCTCCCGATCCATTACGTCCCAGCCTTCGGAGAGCCATAACTCCGCGCGGCTATAGCCGTTGTCCCTCATAAAGGCGAGGTACTCCGCGCACGTGACCGAGCGGTTCTCCAGCGCATAAGGCCGCAGGTAGACCTTGTGCCTTGGTGTTTCATTGTCGAAGCAGAAGTCGAGCGGATCTGCTTCGTCGAGTGCGTAGCCGATCTCCTGCAGCCCTCCCTCGAACTCAATCCACTGCGCCGGTTGGTGCAGATGCGTGCCTAACTGGAAGCTGTCCCGATAGACGGGATGCAGCGGATTGGTGAAGAAAGCATGTTTGACATCGGTCAGCAGCAGTTCAAGATGCTGCTGTTCATGCTGAATGCCCAGCACGATGCGGCGAAGAACCTCATCCGGTACGGTTTGCTCATTGAGTAGTTGCGCAACATGAAGATCGACGTGGGTGCGAAGCGCCAGGATCTGCTCGAGCGAAGGACGCGAGAAGGAAGCGCGGAGCTTCTTTTCCGGAATCTCGTTTCCGAGTGATTTGTAATAGCTATTGAACAGCCAGTGGAAGTCGGGGTGAAAGCTGCGGTAACCGGGCAGAGACTCGGCCAGGACAAACGTTTCAAAGAACCAACTGGTGTGCGCCTGGTGCCACTTTGCCGGACTTGCCTCCGCGCAGGACTGGACCATCTGGTCTTCGGCCGACAGCGTCGCGCAGGCATGCGTCGTAGCTTGCCTTGCCGCCCGGAAGCGTCGCAGCAGATCTTCCGAACACTGTTTGCGATGGTGCTCCAGTATTGGGATGCACTGTGGAGTTGCGATACTTGCCATCCCTAAACCTCTCATGGCGATCTGAATGGACTGCCGCATCGACACATTGGATGCCGCGGAAGGGTGCATAGCTCTAGGCATTCGCTCAGGATTGCTCAGCGGAACCCAGCATAGCGCTTCGAACTTTCCCAGGGTGAAAGTGCCTGGAAACATGCGCAAAGAAGTACCCAGCCGGTGTGAGTACCGGCTATACTGCACGCAACCATCCTCACATCCCGTAAAAGGGAAAACGCAAAGTGATGGGCCGAGCGAGGTGCGTCTTCCCTACGGCGTGGTACGCAGTTAGCCAACCCGGAGCAGTCGCGGCTACGCGAGAGGGATCACGCGCGGTGGAGCATGCTGGTCAGCCGTCTTTGTTCGCTGCGTCAAGGCCATTGGATTGGCTTCTTCGAGGCGTTGTTGCCTTGCTTGCCCCGGGCAGTTGCCGCCTATGCGAGCGCCGGCTGCTGCAGCCCGTGGACCATCCGGTATGTGAAACGTGTCTGCTGCAGTTGCGCGCACTACCCGTTGAATCCACCTGCAATATCTGTGGCGAGCCGCTTGCGCCGGAAGCCCTATACGCTTCAGAGAGCGATCAGATGGGCGAGCGGCTGTGCACGGCATGCATTGCGCAGCGGCCCAGATTTGTTCGCGCGACAGCCTTCGGACTCTATGACGATCTTCGACCGGCGATCCGTCTGCTGAAGTTTGAAGGTGTGCCGTCCCTTGCAAAGCCACTGGGGGCGATGCTCGCCAGGACCATCCTTCGCCTGCAAGCCACAGCGCCCGCAATGCTCACGGTGGTGCCTGTGCCCCTGTTTCGGGGCAAGCGTTCGTACAACCAGAGCACGCTGCTTGCGGAGCACGCACTTCGTGCAGTCCGCCGCTCTGCACCCGACTGGACGTTGTCACTGCGGCCGGGCCTCCTGCGCCGCACCCGCCGCACCGAAAGCCAGTTTCTGCTGTCACCGGCCCAGCGCCGGGACAACCTGCATGGTGCTTTCCAGGCAGACGCGGCTGTGCGCGGACTGCACGTGCTGTTGATTGACGACGTTTACACCACGGGGGCCACGGCGCATGAGTGCACACGCGCTCTGCTGGCTGCAGGCGCGGCAAGCGTGCGTATTGCCACCCTGGCACGCGCCGGACGCGACATTGCCGTGCGTTGGCAGCCGCCTGCTTTGCCAGCCAGGGCTCAGCCCAGCTCCTCAACACCGAAGGGAACAGAGCAGATGTCTCTTTGACCAACACCTAACAACAGACAAGCAAAGGGTGCGGCAGCATAATCAACGGAACGGCAAACCAGAAGACCGCCAGCAGCCAGGAGCAGCGAATCATGCATCCCGCCAAAGCTCGTAAGCAGAAGTCACTTGCCAAGTGCCATACACTCAGCGCGCCCGGTGAAGATCATCGGCCCCGGTCGCGTAACCCGCCGCTGCAGACGCCCGTGCTGGTATTGAACGCCTCGTACGAACCCATCAACATCTGCGGTGCCCGCCGTGCCCTGGTATTGGTCCTGAAGGGCATTGCACGCACGGAGGAAGAGCAGGGCACAACACTGCATGCGGCGCGCGTCCGCATGCCCATGCCTTCGGTCATCCGCCTGTTGGAGTACAGGCGCATACCGCATCAGACGCGCGCACTCTCGCGCAAGAACATCCTTTTGCGGGACCGCAACACCTGCCAGTACTGCGGCTGCATACTCACCACAGGCGATCTCACTCTGGACCACGTGCTGCCTCGGTCGCGCGGAGGCCTGTCCACCTGGGAGAATCTTGTCGCATGCTGTCACGACTGTAATCGCAGAAAAGGCAACCAACTGCTCCACGAACTGGCTGACATGCGCCTCTCGCGCGAACCCAGGCCGTTCTCCCTCCACACGTCCAGGCATATCATGCGCATGCTTGGATCCAGTGATGCAAGCTGGCGGAAGTACCTCTACTTCGAAGCCTGAGGGTAAAACGGCCTATAAAAGCAGACTAAAGATACTATTTGCGCCATGAAATAAGATTTCGAAAGAAATCTGTGCGAACGTGCGTGCCGTACATAAGATGGTCATCGTTACCGACGTTGTTTGAGGTTCGCGGGAACCCTTCATTTCAACAAACACGCCGTCGTTTTGTTCCGGCTAGGCAACGTAGCCTGTGACCTCAGTAATTCTTAGTATTATAGAAGTCGTTATAGAATTCTATAATATAGACATCGCAAGCCTTAGGTCCTACTTTGAACTCAGCCCTGGCTAACCAGCGCAAAGTTACTGAGAGGATCTAAATATCATGAAGAAGTTTATCTTTTCCGCAATTGCCGTTCTCGTTCTCGCCGGAACGTCAGCCCCTGCCCTCACATTCAGCGCAACGCAGATCGCCGGCAAGGACAAGCCCAAGCCAACCCAGCCCGGGCCGGATACGCAAAGCATCCCTCCTGGCTGCCCACTGAGCGATCCCAACGGTTGCGGTATTCTCGACTAACAAGCAGC
The DNA here is from genome assembly GCA_964250115.1 of uncultured Terriglobus sp. Lineage (GTDB taxonomy): Bacteria > Acidobacteriota > Terriglobia > Terriglobales > Acidobacteriaceae > Terriglobus. Next base: position 15,190 of record CAXUEW010000026.1, on the reverse strand, counting down.
TTCCTCTTGTGTTCACCACAGGCTTGAGTATCCTTATAATGGAGCAACTCGCCTGTGGTGCCTCACCTGCCTTACTTCGTGATGAACACGCTGCAAACCCTTCTGGGGGTTGCTGTGTTGGTCATGCTCGTACGCACGCGCGAGTTGAAGACCTACTGGCCACTGCTTGCGCTAGCTATATGGCAGGCTCCCTCCTATTTCGTTCTGCTCTATGTCAGGCATCTTGGTCGAACTCACATAGGGCCACAACATGCCTACAAGCTTTACTTCTTTAGTTTCTGGCCTGCGTTCGGAATCAGCGCTGTCTGCTCAATTGTTTTCACTTATGTGCTATTTCGCAGTGCCATGAGACCTTTGAAGGGACTACAAAGCCTTGGCAACATCATTTTTGCTTGGGTTGCGGTGATCTCAACCGTGACGGCCCTTTCGGTTGCGTTGGCTCCGACAGCAGGAGGAGCAGATCGCCTCATTCTTGCGGTAAGCCAGCTTGAAAGGCTCAGTGCCATCCTGACTGTGAGCCTCGTAGCATTTGTGGCGACGGCAATCCGTCCGATGGGTCTTTCGATGCGTAGTCGTGTCTTTGGTGCAAGTATTGGTACCCTGATCGTAGCGCTCACCAACATGCTACAAGCAGCCCGGCTCACCAATGTCAAAGAACTGTACAGTCCTTATGCGATGGTGCAACTCACCAGCAGTTGCATTGCCCAGGCGATCTGGATCTATTATTTCGCCAGGCCCGAACCACTGCGCAAATTCATCCTGTTGCCCACGACCTCGCCCTTTCATCATTGGAACCGCATCTCGGAACTGCTGGGCCACGAACCGGGGTACGTTGCGATTGGTGGCGTAGCGCCCGAGGCATTTGCCGGCGCGGAGGTCGAAGTTTTCCGCCGCGCTTCCGCCAAGATGAAGGAACTGGAAACGCAGCGTCAGCACGATTCGGTAGCAAAGGCCCTGAGTCGCTGACGGTTCGATTCGCACGTACTGTGAGCTAAGCTGCACGCAAACAAGAGCGGCCATCCTGTGAAAGGATGGCCGCTCTTTGGTTGGGAAGGGCCTACCGCTCAGAGCGTTTCCAGTTCAGCAGGTCACCCAGCGTTGTGCTGGAAGACGAGTTGGATGAGCTGGAGGACGACCCGGCACCTGGTGCCTTGTAGTTCTCGACCTCTTCTCGGCTGGCTTCTTCACCAATTCCGCGCAGGCTCAGGCCAACCTTCTTCTCTTCAGGGCTCATCTTCACGATCTTGAACTCGTGCTCAGAGTTCACTTCCAACGCAGACTGCTTGCCTTGCTCGTTGACGGCTTCGGAGATGTGGCACAAACCTTCCACGCCCTCGGCAATCTCGACAAAGGCACCGAACTGCGCCGTGCGAAGCACCTTGCCCTTGACTACGTCACCCACGCGATGCTGCGCAAAGAAGGTATCCCAGACATCGGGCTCCAACTGCTTCACACCCAGCGACAAGCGACGATTTTCCGGCTCAACGCCAAGCACGATCGCCTTGACCTTTTCGCCCTTTTTTAGGACTTCCGACGGGTGCTTGATGCGCTTGGTCCAGCTCAGGTTCGAGACGTGCACCAGACCGTCGATTCCGTCTTCGATCTCAATGAATGCACCAAAGTCGGTCAGGTTGCGGACGCGGCCTTCAACAGTTGCACCAATGGGGTATTTGTTCTCAAGCTGCTCCCACGGGTTGTCCTGCAACTGCTTCATGCCCAGCGAGATGCGGCGGTCGTTCGGGTTGACTGCGAGGATGATCGTTTCAACCTCGTCACCGGGCTTGACCATCTTTGACGGATGCTTCATCCGCTTGGACCAAGTCATCTCCGAGACGTGGACCAGGCCTTCAATGCCCTGTTCCAACTCGACAAACGCACCGTAGTCTGTGACGGAGAGAACGCGGCCCTTAACATGGGCACCGATCGGATAACGCTCGATCGCGTCCAGCCACGGGTCTGGTGTCAGTTGCTTGAAGCCAAGCGATACGCGGTGCTTATCCTTGTCAAACTTCAATACCTTGACCTGGATCTCATCGCCAACCTGTACCAGGTCGCGGGGATGCGTCAGGCGTCCCCAGCTCATATCGGTGATGTGCAGCAGGCCGTCCAGGCCACCCAGTTCGACAAAGGCACCGTAGTCAGTCAGATTTTTTACGACACCAGTCAGGATGGCACTCTCTTCCAGAGTCTCAAGCGTGACGGACTTGCGTGCGTTCTGCTCTTCCTCGAGGATTTCCTTGCGGGAGATAACGACGTTGCCGCGCTTCTTGTTCAGCTTGATGACGCGAACGTCGAGCTGTGTGCCAAGGTAGGTGTCCAGATTGCGCACGGGGCGGATCTCAACCTGCGATCCGGGCAGGAAAGCCTTGACACCGATGTCGACGGTCAGGCCACCCTTGACACGCGACAGAACCGTACCGGTGACGGGGGTTTTGTCTGCTGCTGCTTTCTCCAACTGATCCCATAGGCGATGGCGCTGTGCCTTCTCGTAGCTGACGAGGTACGCACCCTCAAAATCCTCGCGCTCGACCACAACTTCAACCGCGTCACCCACTGCCAGCTTTGGCTCGCCGGCATGATCCAGCACTTGCTCCTTCGGGATCAGGCCTTCGCTCTTCAAGCCGATGTCGACGACGACATACTTGTCAGAGATCTTGATGACCGTGCCCGTAAGGACCTTGTCCTCTTCCATGGCGGCGGAAGCAGCGGCCTTGTCTTCGGCCTGTTCGCGATCGAAGCTTTCGAGCGCGGCGGCGAAATCCGCAGCGTCGTAATCGATATCGTCAGGTCCGGAAGCGGAGACAGAAGAAAGGGTTTCAGGCGCGGGCGTGACCATGTGGTTGGCGCCCACTGCAGGGTCGCTCACCGGATCGGTCACAGGGCCGTTGGCCTGGTGCAAGGTGTCGGGGTGGATGGTTTCGGCCGCGGTGGCCGTCTCGTGGGTGGGCATGGTTTCCAGGTCGGTGCTCAGGGGTTTGCTCTCAATTTCAGGAATTTGGCGATATTGCTTTGGCTTTTGACGCCCCGCCTCATGCGAGGATTCAGCTACTACTTGATCCGTAGACGCGTTCGGCGTAAAAAGCACGCGGCCCGAGGGGGCTGCCGAAGAACTCGCCTACGAATTGTCAGAGGTAGCCCGCGCGATCCCGAGTGCGTCAGAGCCTGCATTGAGTATAGGACTGCATATGCACAGCGTCAATGAAGGGTACGGCCTTCATTGTGACGCCACAATCGGCCAGCCGGACTTCCGCCATGCATCTGCCGTGCAGCACGCCTCCTGCATATACTGCGCCTATGGACAGGCTCTGGACACCTTGGCGTTACGCATACATTACGGGCAAAAAGCCAGACGCGCGCGCGGGTGTTCCAGAGCAGTTGGACGGCTACCCGGAAGACCACCAGTCCGTCTTTCTGAACCTGATCGGCGCGGTGCGGTGGGCCGCAGCCAGCGGCAACTTTAACCAGGCAGCCGCAGAGAAGGCCGGTCACATTCTGTTGCAGGCCCAGCACCATTTTGTCTGCCTCAACGCCTACCCGTACACCTCCGGGCACTTGATGGTGGTGCCGTATCTCCACCTGGATTCACTGGCAAAGCTGCCGGTTGAAGCGGCCACCGAGATGATGTCGCTGGCGCAACGCATGGAGACGGTGCTGCGTGAGGTCTACCGGCCTGACGGTATCAACCTCGGCATGAACCTGGGCGAAGCTGCCGGAGCCGGGGTGGCAGAACACCTGCACCTGCACGTATTGCCGCGATGGTTTGGTGACAACAACTTTATGACGGCGACGGCGGAGACGCGCGTCTTGCCGGAGTCGCTGGACCAGACCTGGGAGCGGCTGCGAACCGGGCTGGGGCAGCCGCTGCGGTAGTCTGCCTTATTCTTCTTTCAGCACCTGGACGTGTTGTCTGTACTCCGCGCCGGCAAGATGAAGGATTGCCTTATCCATGGTGACCAGGACCAGTCCACTTTGCACTGCGAGTCCGAGCAGGTATGCATCCGTGACCTGTTTGGTGCCGTAGAGCCGAGTGAAGAAGGGGCTGCACAGGGTCTGCCAGTCTGCATGGATGGCACATAGCGATAACCCGGATGCTTCGCTAAATATCGCAAGATCTTCGTCACTTCGCCCATGGATATATGCTCTGAACGTGGAGCGGTCGCGTTACGAAGAAATCCCGCCTCGGTGAAGGCGCAAATACCCCATTGCAGGCTGGGCGATGCGTAGAACCACTCTTTTACAATCCGATGATGAACATGGCTTCTAGTGGTCAGCGCGACAAGTACATTTACGTCCAGCAGGTGTCCAGCAGCCTTAGACAAATTCATCCTCTGCGGCTGCTTTCACCATCTCCGGCGTGAGCGATTCATCGATCGCCGCAATCTCGAAATATCCATGTTCGTTCATCTTCAGCCTGGACGAGTCAAGCCCCGGGTGTGGGGCCTGCTCTGCGCGGCGGATGAGCTCACCGAGCGCGGCGGAAATCGTAATCCCTTTCGCACCCGCATAGGCAGAGGTAAAGCTGTACACATCTGGATCGAGAGTGACAGTCAGTCGCATCCAATCGATTATGCACCGAGCTTTGCTTTGGTGCACCAACTAAACTTGGTACACTAGACCTCACCGCAAACTCAGCGCAGGTCAAGTAGCAGCCACCTGCATACAAGTATCTCTCTGTGTCCAGGCAGATTCTGCGGAGGGAACTCGTCAGAGTAAAGCCGCCTCAAAGGTACTAGGGCGACTTTTGAGGAAGAGGCTTACTGCAGCCGGAAGGCGTATAGCGTGTCGCCCGCACCCTGCAAAACGTACTGATGACCGGCAAGCATGTAGCTTTCAGGGGCGTTGGTCGCGCCGATGTGGGCGTGCCACAACTGCTTGCCGTTGGCTGCGTCGTACGCCACAAGGTTGCCGCGCGGGTCCGGTGCGAAGACGAGGTTTCCGGCTGTGGTGGTAACGCCGATCAGGCTGGCCGCGGCCACGCCGGCGTAACGATGCTTCCAGGCCGGCTTGCCGGTCTTGTAGTCGATGGCGACCAGGTAGCCACCCAGCGTGCCCAGGCTGATCTCATCCTTGCCGCCCAGGCCCATGGCCCCACGCGGGTCCGTGGTGGCCAGGTAGTACATGGCAAAACTTTCGTTCGCGTTCACGTAAAACAATCCAGTTTGCGGGCTGTATGCAGGCGGAGGCCAGTTCACGATCCCGCCGTTTGCAGGCGACACAATGGAGCCGCCGTAGTCATAATCCTTGGCGGGAATGCGCAGCGGTGCGCCATTGCTGTCGTACTTTTCCGGATCGGCCCAGTTCGGCGAATCGACGATCTTGCTGGTCAGCAGGTGTTCGCCCGTGATGCGGTCCAACACGAAAAAGTAGCCATTACGCGCCGCCGTCAACACCAGCTTGCGCGGCTTGCCCTGCCAGGTGCCGTCGACCAGCACCTGTGTCTGGGCCGAGTCGAAGTCATGCGTATCGTGCGGCGAAGTCTGGTAGTACCAGGCCATCTTGCCCGTATCGACGTTGACCGCGACGGTTGCGCAGGTATACAGATTCGCCCCCGGACCGCGCGATTGTGAGGTGTAAGCCGCTGTGGGATTGCCCGTACCCAGAATGTACAGGTGCGTCTCAGGGTCGTACGAGCCATTCACCCAGATGTTGCCGCCGCCATGCGAGGCCGCATCCAGGTTCTTCCACGTATCCAGACCGGGGTCCCCCGCCTTCATGGGTACGGCGTACCACTTCCACTGGACGTCGCCGGTCATGGGATCGAACGACTGCAGCATGCCGGGCTCATCCAGATCATTGCCCGTGCCCACCAGCAGATGGTCACCGATGATGTGCGGTGCCATGGTGGAGAAGTACTGCAGATCGAACGAGGCAATCTCCTTGTGCCAGATCTCCTCGCCCGTCTTCGCGTTCAGCGCGATCAGGTAGTCGTCCGGCGTTTCGAAGAACACACGGTCGTGCCACATGGCCACGCCGCGATTGCCAATGTGCGTGCCGCCGCGTGTCTTCCAGAAGTAATGCCACAGCACATGGCCATCCAGCGCGTCCAGAGCCCAGACATTGTCCGGGGTAGTGACGTACATAACGCCGTCCACCACCAGCTCCGCACCTTTAAGCTGGCCCATGGGCGCTTCATTCGTTCCCACGCCGCCCACGATCGTCTTCACCTGGGCGGCGGCAGGACCAAACGGTGCGCTGGCTGGGGCAGCCGCGCCACCGCTTAGCCGCTGCGTCCAGGCCAGTGTCAGGCCGTGTACGTTAGCCGTGTTGATCTCGTTCAGCGGAACGTAGCGCCTACCGGAGTAGTCGCCTGAGTAGGTGGGCCAACTGTCCGGCGTGGGATGCAGGATCATCGCCGGGTCAAGCCCCTTGGTATGGGCGGCCATCTGCGTAGCGCTTTGCGCTGCAGCCAGCGTGGCGTTCTGCGCGAATGCAACTGGTGCAAGGACGATGCAGAGAAGCGTGTGTGCGAACAAGGTTGCCGTACGCATAGAAAAACCTCTTTTACTTCAGTGTGACCAGGTAAGCCGTGATGTCGTGAATCTCGGCGTCTTTGTATTTCCGGAACATGGCACGGTGCGCTGCCAGCGGATCGTGGATCTCGACCTTCGGCACGTCGTTGCTGCGGGTGTAGCGGTGCACGGTACCGTCGTCCGTGGTGACTTCGATGTAGAAGTCGTCGATGATGCCGAGCCTACCCATCACAGCCGGGCCGGACGGCGGTGTTACGGTCGCGGTAACAGGAGGAACCTTCAGCGTGGGACCCGCGGTTGCGCCGGCACGTCCGCCGCCCGCACCGCCCGGCAACAGCCAGGCCTGCTGCATCGATCGGGCATCTGGGAACTTAGCCGCAAAACCCTGCATGCTGTCCGCGCTATGGCAGGAGCTGCAAAGCTGCTGATAGGTCTGTTTGCCAGTCGCTGCATTGCCAACCACAATGTTGATTTTTTCCGTAGACCGCATGTTGCCGCCGGTCTTCAGGCTATGCAGCCATGCTGCGATATCCGGCACGGACGCATCGGCAATCTCGATCTTGGGCATGCCCTGCGGCACGCGGGCCCCGTGCACAATGGGCAGGATCAGCTCACCATTCTTGTCCTGCAACACCACCTCAGACCGCAAGAGGTTAGGCCCAATGGAACCGCCACCCGCGTCGGAACCGTGGCAGAAAGCACAGTTGACGCTGTAAACGGCCTTGCCGCGATCGAGAACTTCCTTCGGCGCCAGCGGCCGGTCAGGATAAGCAACAAGCCCGGGCCGCGCGGGCGGCGTTGCCTGGCCGCCGTGCTGTGGATCGGCCGCTACCGCCTGGCCGCCCTCTCCCGGTCCGGCTGCCGTGCCGCCGGTGGGCTTTGCACTGCCGCCCTGCTGTGGTGAACCCTTGGCGGGGGAACTCTGCCGGATCTGGCCTGATTCCTGCTGCTGCGCCAGGCCGTGAGGGCCGGCTGCGATTGCGACTGCTGCAACCGTAATGACAGCCGCGGCTCCTGCAATCGTTTTGGAATGGTTGAAGAACTCGAGTCTCTTCATCTTGGACCTTGTTCAGTCTTTATTTTCGCGCGTCTCGTTTGTAGCACTTTTGCATAACGCTAAGAAAGATACGAGCGGCATTGGCCTAAAGGAGGCGCGGGCGCGCCTATGCCGAAACAAAGCAGCAGTCATTCCTTTGCCCACACGAAAAAACGGCAATGCTGCACAATGGAAGAGCTTCCATCTGCAGCAGAAAGCCCGTTCGGCTCAGGAGTCTCCGCCTATGCGTTTCAGCAGGTTTGCCGCCGTATGTCTCGCACTTCCGCTCACCTTTGCCGCCGGCCAGAATCAGCAATTGCGCCCTCACAGCATGTATGAGCCGCCTGCCGGGGCTGCGGCGAAGTCACTTGCGGCCAGCGCAGAAGGTGTCGCGCCGGAACTGCTGACCTTTGGCGAAAAGGCCAACTGGGAGAAAACCGGCCTGTATGCCGACGCCGTCGCGCAGGCTCAGCTTTACGAGAAGCGGTCGAAGTTTGTGAAGGTCATCCCCTTCGGCACCACGCCCGAAGGCCGGACAATGTATGCCGTGATCGTCTCAAAAGACCGCGCCTTCACGCCCGAGGCTGCGCACAAGACGAACAAGGCCGTCATCCTGATCCAGAGCGGCATCCACTCCGGCGAAATCGAAGGCAAAGATACGGCGCTGATGCTGATCCGCGACATGGCCGTCACCAAAAAACCAAAGCAGGCGGCGTGGCTCGACAGCGCGATCTTTGTCGTCATTCCCGTCTTCGAGATCGACGGCCACGAGGACCGCAGCCCCTTCAACCGAGCCAACCAGAACGGTCCCGACATCACCGGAACGCGGCCGCAGGAACAGCAACTGAACCTGAACCGCGACTACCTGAAGGCTGACGCGCCAGAAATGCGCGCGTTTCTGAAGCTGTACAATGACTGGCTGCCTGACTTCATGTTCGACAACCACGTGACCGACGGCGCGGACTACCAGTACGACGTGACCTGGGACATGACCCAGCATGAGGATATTGGTGCGGCGTCGCGCGCGTGGGTCAACTCGCGCTATGTGCCGGAGCTGAACAGGCGGATGGCGGCCGACGGCCACCTGATCAGTCCGTATGGTGCACTGCATGGAGGCGGCCCCTTGAGGACTGGCGACAAAGCAGCCGATGCCGCAAGGCACGCTTCATTTGGGACGATCATACCCGCCTCTCCGGGCAAGCCAGGTCAAGGCGGCCATGGTGCAATCGCCCAGAATATCGGCTTGCCGCTTGACTTCGACAAGTACCAATTTGACGTAGAAGTCTTTTCGCCGCGCTACTCGCATTACTGGTCGGGTGCCCGCAACCGCCCCTGCCTGCTGGTGGAAACGCACTCGCTCAAGACAGCGAAGACCCGCGCGTGGTCCAACTACGACATCATGTTGCACTCCATCGATATCGTGGCAGAAGACCCGCAGGCATTGCGCAAAGCCGTGCGCGATTCCGACGCAGCCGACGCAGCCATGGCCGGGCATCGTGACCAGCAGATGTACCTCGGCGGCAAAACGGCGCAGGAGTCGCACCCGATCCCGTACCACTCGCTGAAGCGCGCGACGGAGATCAGCCCCATCACCGGCCAGTCCGTCAACCACTTCACGGCGGAGAAGGATGACTTCACGGTCAACATGCACGACGGCGTGGAGACCACCGCCAGCGCGCCCGTGCCGCTGGGCTTCCTGATCCCGGCTGCGTGGAAGAACATCGCGGACGAACTCGCCCTGCAGGGTGTCGCCATGGAGCGCACACCGCGCGACCTGAGCGACAAGCCGCTGGAAACTTGGCGCTTCCTCGAGGTAAAGAAAGACGCGTTCCCCTTCGAGGGCCGCACCCTGACTGACTTCCAATTGCGCCCCGTAACAGAGCGGATGCACATGCCCGTCGGCAGCTACTACGTGCCCATGAACCAGCCGCGCGCCCGCATCATCATGGCCATGCTGCACCCCGCCGCGCCCGACGCGCTGGTCCGCTGGGGCTTCCTGGACAGCATCTTCGAGCGCACCGGCCGCATCGGCGCGGCAGAGTACCTGTCCGTCCCCATCGCCACCAAAACCGCCGCCGACCACCCCGAACTGCAGCAGCAGTTCCAGGACAAACTGAAATCCGATCCAACCTTCGCCGCCGACCCGGACGCCCGCCTGAAGTGGTGGCTAAGCCAAAGCAACTACCAGCCCAGCGCGGTCAATCGCTACCCGATTGCTGAGGTTTGGGAGAAGACTTGGTAGAGGATGAGTTGCTTGCTTTTGCTGTTCTATGTATTGTGATCGCACAGCGTAATGACATTCATAGTTGTTCTTCTTAGTTTTGGCGTACTCGCGTCTCTGATTGGGATACTCGTGCCCTTTCGTCCATTCAGAATCGTAAGCAAGCACTCGGTGCGTTTCTTGGGTTGCTCTTCTTGCAAGGAGTTGTTAGTGCCACTTTCTCAAAGTCGAGCACAGCTCCCTTAAAGGCAACAATGGAGAATGTATCTGTAAGTGAGCGCAAAGGGCTGACGGAGACCAAGGCTCCTGATCTCACACCAGAGCTTCACTCCAACTGGAACTACAGCTCATCTAAGGATGAGATGACGGAACAACTTAGCAGTTGGTACTGTGCCGAGAGTACCAATACTGTCGAGTTTGACTTTCCTTACAGCGGCGGTTCAAGCGCTGAGCTATGCCTTCGGCGAAAGGGAAAGAAGCTGGATTCTTACATCAAGGTCAGCAAAGGACAGTTTCTCTGCAGTATTGAAGGTTGCACGGTGCAGGTGAAAGTAGATGAAAAGCCGATCAGTTCCTACTCTGCAGGCGAGAGTGATTCGGGAAGGAGTGACATGCTCTTTATCGAGTCGGCAAGTCGTCTCCAGACAGCTCTAAGCGCCAGCAAGCAGCTTAAGCTTCAAGCAAACTTCTACCAGGCCGGACGCCGTACATTCACTTTCGATACAGCTGGTTACGAAAAGGCTAAGTTCAACTAACGTCTTCACGTAAGTAGAGAGTTTGGGCACTTTGAGTTCGTCATCCTGAGCGGAGCGTAGCGGAGTCGAAGGACCTGCTTTCCTTTCGGGCTGCACGTATGCTTCGGGAGTGCGAAGATGCACCCACGCGAGAGCACGAGTGCTATGCCAGTCGCAGCCGCACGTTGTACATCGGCATGACGGGTCGCCTCAGGCTCCCATCGCGAGTTGTAACGCAGCAGGAACTAACCGCTGCCGAGAGAGTGGTGCAGTGGACGGTGTTGTGCGGAGTCGAAAGAAAGCAGGTCCTTCGACTCCGCTGCGCTGCGCTCAGGATGACGGGTGAAGGCTGCGCTCAGGTTGACAGCGGGGCTACGCTCCGTCAGGTTGAAAGGATGCCTGAAGAAAGCAGGTCCTTCGACTCCGCTGCGCTTCGCTCAGGATGACGAGTGAGAGATTGCTGCTCTGGAAGAAAGCGGGTCCTTGGCTTGGCTCAGGATGACAAGTGAAAAGGGATGCTGCGTCAGAATGGTGCACAGGAGGCTGAGTAGCGTGCGAAGATGCACGCATGCGTGAGTACGAGTGCTACGTCTACATCGTCGCCAGCCGCAGCCGCACTCTGTATATCGGTATGACCAGCCGTCTGCAGGCGCGCATCGCGGATCACCAGAACGGCGTATTTGAGGGCTTTAGCAAGGACTACCGCTGTACCCGGCTTGTGTACTTCGAGCTGTGCACCGGGCCGACGGGAGCCATCCTGCGTGAGAAGCAGTTGAAGGGCTGGACGCGCGCGAAAAAGATTGCGCTGATTGAGAAGATCAATCCCACATGGGTGGACCTGAGCGAAGCGTGGGGTAAACCGGTTGAGAGCTACCGCTGGACTCCGGGAGGAGTTGGCCAAGTGGAAAGAGCCGTGCAGCCCCGAGAAGAAGGCGGTTCCCCTTCAGCAAGCTCAGGGCAAACTTTCGACTCCGCTGCGTTCCGCTCAGGAGAACGGATGAAAGGTGTGCCACTCGCAATGAAGCAGGCCCTCAGCTCGTTTCGCGCCGAGTTCCTTTACGGCTCACAAATGCGAGGACCTACTGCTATTCCTTTGCCTGGAATCCGGATTGAACTGATATGATCCCAGCGTGAGCGATAAGTGGACTCCTCAAGAGCGGTATGCGGATACGAAACGTTACCTGGAGCAGGTGAATGGTGGCCTTGCTGCTGCCGTCCATCGTGATCTACCCATCAGCACGGTTGCGGCGGGCACGCAGATTTCGCTGGCGGGCAATCCGCGCCACGCTGTGTTGGGCAACAGTGCTGCGGGCCGTGCGGTGCGGGCTCTCCGCCTGTGCCATCTGACTTACCTCGGACAGAACTGGGCGCGCAAGACGGGCGGAACGGATGGCGTCGCAACCGACCGGACAAGCGCCGACAGCGCGCGGCTTACGATGGATTTTTACCTGAGCAAATCCGAGGCCACGGTGCGAGAAGCCATTATGGCGTATGTGGCGTCGACTCCCGGCCTGCCCAGTCTTGCCGACGCGGCCCAGCTAGTGGGTGGTGGCGGACCGGTCAACCCGCCTTTTGAAAAGATGACACGCGCACAGAACCCGTTCGCCTCCGGTCAGGTGTGCTTCGATTGCGTGTACTGGTGGCTGTTCAAGTCTGGGTTTGTTTCCCTGCGATGGATCCTGCGCAGAGGCATGGCGCTGGGTGCGCAAAACGCGAACAGGTACCTTGGCGCGGGCACACCCGTCGTCCTGAACCGGGATGGAAGCGTGCCGCCCATTGCGCGCGGAACCATTGTGAACTGGCACGGCGATCAACAGGACACGAAAGATATTTGCCACTGGGCGGTTGCGCTCGGCGACGGTTACGCTGTGGGTGCGAATAACACGCTGGCAGGCAAAATCAAAGGTGCTAATGGTGCACCCGACATTGACATCGATGTCCGCTTCCGCCACGGCGGTGGGGAACGCACCATGCAGCACGAAGATTCTAAGTTTGGAACGTTCCGCATCGAGGACATGTGCAAGGTCTACAGCGGGGTCAAGACCCGGTCCGACGCCGGTGGTAGGAGCGGCTACCTGTTGAACGCGATTCTTCCTGTCAATATCCCAGATCGCGATAGAGGAGAGTAGCGCCAGCCACCTGACCACCTGAACTGACCGCAGGACGGCTCATTTCCATGCGGGCGGGGAACTCTGCCGGGCTATGCGGGTTAGCATGAGGTGTGGGTGTTTCTTACAAGTGGTTGGCAGTCCCGATAGGGGCTCTGCTGCTCTCTGGCGCAAGTGGCTGGGCGCAGGCGCGGTCTACGGCAGAGCGGCGGCTTGATCTTTCGGCGTTTGGGCTGCTTTCCGGGACGTATACCGGGCTGGGGTCGTCGCCGTCGCTGTACGGGTTTGAGGGGCCGGAAGGCCGCAACCTGACGCTTTCTGCCGGTGCTGACCTGGGGGTGTACACGTTTCACGGTGCCCGTTTGGGTGCCGAGGTGCGCGGCGCTTACCCGCTGAAGTCAGGCCAGGTGGATGGGCAGAAGAGCCTGCTGGGTGGCGTTCGCGTGACGCATGAGCCCTCCGGCTATGGCCTTTTCGGACGGGTGCGGCCGTATGTGACGGTGCTGGCCGGTCGTGGCGAGATCGTCTACCAGAATGGCGGCTACTATGTGTCTCCCTTCAACTACCTGAGCAGTACTTCCGCGGTGTACTCAGGCGGTGTTGGCTTTGAGTACGATGTGACGCGCGCCTTCTCCATCAAGGCAGATTCGCAGTTTCAGCGCTGGAACTCACCCGTGAAGGCAAGCGGCGTGCTGCATGTGCCGCAGGGTGGTGTGGGTATCGTCTACCGGTACGGCACCGGCAGGGGACCACGCTAGCATCCGTGACCGCCTGTGTATTGCAGCGTGTGATCTGGCGTTTTCCGGCGTGGTTGATCTTCCATGGCGATTGCAACACAAACAACACTGTTTGCACCTGATAGTCAAGATTGGCGTGCTGCAGGTATCGACCCGAAGGCCGCACAATCTTCCTTTCGGGTGACGCTCGTTTGAGCCGCTCTTCCCTCTAACGTACCGAAATCAGATTTGCTGCCGTGCGATTTGCAGGTCGTCGCAGCGACGCGTCCGTGCGTCTGCGCTGCTTGCGTCAGTGGCGTGCATTTCGGAGGATCCATGTCGAACAACACAGAATTGACGAAATACATTGCCCTCTTCCACACCCGGGACCATGCCGCGGAGACGCTTAGCGCGCTGGAAGCCGCACAGGTTCCACGCGCGGACACTACCGTCATCGGAGGCGGCAGGGACTCGTCCTATGGTGAAGGTTACGCGTACAACGCAGCGGAAGACCTTTCCACCATCGGCATTCCTCCGCGCGACCTGAAGCGTCTGCACGAGGGCGTAAGCAACGGCGGCGTCGTGATCGTTGTCGAGGGCGTGGTCGATCAGCAGGACACCATCGAAAAGATTTTTCACAAGTATTCAGCAAGCAAGATCGATGAAACCGAGGCTCCCGTGACCAAGACAGATGATTTCTATGATGACGCCGCTTTGACCGCAACCCCGCTGGCCACCACCGCACTTCCCGTAAGCGATAGAACGACAGCGACCGAATCGGGCGTGATCCCCGTCATTGAGGAAGACCTGCTGGTTGGCAAGCGCGAAGTGGAGCGTGGCGGTGTTCGCGTGTTCAGCCGGCTGGTGGAAGAACCCGTGTCGGAGCAAGTGACGCTTCGCGAAGAGCATGCCGTGATCGAGCGCCGCCCTGTGGACCGCGCCGTGACTGATGCCGATCTGCGTTCGGGCCAGGTGATCGAATTGACCGAAACAGCGGAAGAAGCGGTTGTGGGCAAGGTTGCACGCGTGGTGGAAGAGGTTTACGTCGGCAAGCAGGCGACGGAGCACACCGAGACGGTTCGCGACACCATCCGCCACACCGAAGTGGACGTGGAGCCGATTGAAACCGTGACCACGGAACGTAAAACCTACTAGTCCGCGCGCCCACGGGCGGCAGCCGAACAATTTGTGCATCACGGAGAACGAGACTATGGCTACTGAACACGTAAAGGTATTTGAAGAAAAGAAGGGCCTGCCCATCTGGGCATGGCTGCTGCCACTGCTTCTGCTGCTGGCATTACTGCTGTGGTACTTCCTGGGCCGCAACACGACACCGACCAGCAGCGCTCCACAGCAGGCAGTGCCAACGGAATCTTCTGCTCCCACGCTGGGTGCGGTAAAGTTTGCCACCAACAGCGCAGAGCTTACGCCTGACGACCAGACCACGCTGAACAATGCGGCCACGTACATGAAGGCGAACCCGGGCGCGCATCTGCGTGTGGAAGGCTACACCGACTCTACCGGCTCCAATCAGGCAAACCTGACACTCTCACAGCAGCGTGCCTACAGTGTCGCGAACTACCTGAAGGGGCAGGGCATTGAAGGCTCGCGTCTGACCGGCGATGGCTTTGGTCCGGCGAACCCAGCGGATACCAACAGCACAGAAGCAGGCAAGGCAGATAACCGCCGCGTCGAACTGTTCAAGCAGTAACAAACAACGAGCATGTACAAATGAAGAGCCCCGCCTCCATGAGAGCGGGGCTTCTTTTGTAAGGAAGACCATGACGAATTTAGATAGAAGTAACTCGCTGGTTAATGACACAGAGACGCGGACAGACGAAGGCGCCATTCCGCTGTTCGAAGAACAGCTTGCTGTGACCGTCCACGCCAGGAACACCGGGGTTG
>CAXUEW010000025.1:20958-24109 GCA_964250115.1 uncultured Terriglobus sp. | reverse complement strand
CTAGCCGACGCCAGGCACATAGGCGCGGGTACGCCTGAGAAAATCACTGAGATTGCGAAGCGGTACAGGCAGATTGTTGTCGAGTACCAGCAGCACGATGCGCCTGCGCCGTACGCTCCCATTCTGCCGTCCGCCTGAGCGTAAGCAACGGTCGAGCGGCTATACTCGCGCGCAGAGGTCATGCCGTCCTGTGAGATCGTTCTGCACCGCTGTTCTTCTGTTTGTAGCTTGTTCCGGGGCCGCGCAGACTCCGCTGGCAACACGGCCTACGCCACCCACGCGTGATCCGCATACCGCAGGCTACGTCGCCGCGCAGGAACTGCCGGATGGAGCCGTACCGCCTGCTGATAAGGATGGCAACTTCATCCTTGGACCCACGCACACACCTGCGGACGAAGCCACTGCAAAGCCGGGCGTGCCGCACGGTACCGTGTCTGACTTCCTGCTCGAGTCGACCGGGAGCACCTACTACCCGGGCATCGCACGAGAGCCTGGCACCTTTGGCATGCCTGATCCTGCAGACCCGGCAAAGCTGAATGTCACAACCAGCCATCCTGCACCTTACTCGCGGCGCGTGACTGTTTATGTTCCGGCGGGATACGTTGCGGGTTCAGTGATGCCATTGATCGTCGGTGCCGACGGACCTGATCCTCTGCTGTTCGCCACGCTCGACAACCTGATTGCGGCAAAGCGGGTGCCTGCGATGATTGCTGTCTCCATCAGCAATGGTAGCGGTGACTCACAGGGCAGCGAGCGAGGTCTTGAGTACGACACCATGTCAGGCCGATACGCGGAGTTTGTCGAGAAAGAAGTGCTGACCGCCGTCGAGGCTAAATTCAACGTCAGGTTGACGCACGATCCAGATGCGCGAGCCACCATGGGTGACAGTTCCGGCGGATCATGCGCCCTGATCATGGCCTGGTTTCATCCGGAGCTATATCACCGTGTGCTCACGTACTCGGGAACATGGGTCAACCAGCAATGGCCCCCTGACCCGCAGTACCCGCACGGTGCCTGGGGGTTCCATGAGCGCCTGATTGCAGCGGTTCCACGGAAGCCGCTGCGATTGTGGCTTGAGGTGGGTGACCGCGATTTTCTGAATCCGAACTTCATGCGCGACAACATGCATGACTGGGTATTGGCGAACGAGCGCATGGCACAGGTGCTTGCGGCGAAAGGGTACCACTACCAATTTGTCTTCGCGAAGAATGCGGGTCACGTGGACCGCGCGGTCAGGCAGCAGACCCTCGCAGAGGCGCTTGAATACCTTTGGCGCGACTACCGCCCGGCTCGTAAGGGTAGCAAAATTAACTAATTACAAGCCATGCCTACTGCAGCTGGAAATCCAGTACAGCGGTCGCGCTCATGGCGACAGGCCTGCCTGCAGACACGTAGGGTCGGTAGCGCCAACGCTGAACGGCGTCGACTGCTGCATCGCGCAACAGCGCAGGTCCGCTGATCACGCGAGCAAAAGCCACGTTGCCGTCACGGTCCACTTCGGCCTGCACCTTTACTTCGCCCTGCACGTGTGCAGCGGCGGCGGCTGGCGGATAAGCAGGCGCAGGACTGTAGAGGATGTTGGCCGCCATGATTCCGAGTGACACCGGTCGTACAGTGGCCGCGATGCTGGAACCTGGGCTATCGCGATCTCGGCGGAAGAGTTCAGGCGGCTCGTTGGAAGCCACCATCTCGGTCGCTTCGCTGTCCTCTGCGGCTAGTGGCAGCAGAGGTCGCCTGCGCAGCAGTCTTGGATACTTTGCGTTGTACGGATTGTCGTCGGTCAGGTAGTCCGGCGGCAAGGTGCGTGAGCCAAGCCGCTGGCTGAGTACGGTAGACGGTGTGGCAGCAACGTGTCCCGATTGCTCTCGAACAGGAACAATGGCAGAAATTTCTAAATTTCTCGCATTGTTGTCCGGCGAGGCCTCGGCCACAGGTGGAAGAGCCTGCTGCGGCGTCCATGAAGTGGGCACACCATTGTGAGTCGATGGCGCAGCAAAGGGGCGAGTGAGGGAAGCGCGTGCCGGAATTTCATTTTGAGAAACGGCAGACAGTATTCGAAGCGGAAGGTGTGGTGTTTGCTTGGCGACCCCAGCCGCGTGCCTTTGCAGGCCGGCATCCGGTTCGGGATGGTTCAGCCTCCTATCAACAGCGGGAAGAGCACGCGCCACTCCATGCTGAGACTGCCTGTGTATCCACATCATGAAGCCGATAGATATGACGACCGCGGCAGCGGATGCGATCAGGAGTGCCGCTGTTCTAAGGCTTGGCCGTGCCTCTTGTTTTGCAGGTTCGGTCCGCCTTGTTGACGATTGGGGTGCATCGCCGTTATCACCCACACGTAAAGGAAGCGGCCGCAGTGGAGATACAGGCGCTCTTGCAAAGGATGTGGACGGCTTCTCGCTGTGTAGAGGCTGGCTCTGCAGGCTTTGGCGGGCATCGATCAAAAAGCGAAGAAGATCATGCGCATCGTTTGTCTGGGCCGCGGCAGCGAAGACGGGTCCGGCGGCTGCAAGTGCAAGCATTCCTAACAGTTCTGCGTAGCTGATCTGCTGATCATGACCATGCAGAATCACCCAGATGTGCGACAGGAGATCGCGACGGAAAGCAAAGTCGTTCGCCAGTCGAGTGGCAACTTGGGTCAGGGCATTTCCAGTACCGGTTTGGATTCCTGCGCTTGCAAGAAAGCCGCGTAGCTCAGCAACTTCCTCCGGATAGCTTGCCGTCACGTGCTTCAACTGCGCCGGTTGCAACATTGCCTGCGAACGCTCCCGTTCTCACCCTATGGTGGTCTGTCAGGCAGAGACCCGGAATGCTGCATGATGTTGCCGTGGGTCTGGACCCCGGCCCTGCTAAGTAAACGCGGACGATCGGAGAGCGTATGCAGTAAGGAAAAGACGATCCGCAGCGTAATAAGTCTTGCATTTCGATCGTTCTGTTATAAGCTGCGCCTGAATCCGTTTCCTAAGATTGAGCTACCAGGAGGCAAGCGGTATGGCTGATCGTTGTGCGGCACAGCGGGCCAAGGTCGCGGCAGCACAAGCAGCCGTTGCAGACCTGAAGGCCGACATGGTCGGCGCTACCGGTGCCCTGTTGCACGGGCTTGCGTCCAGAATGGCCGGCCTGCAGCGAGCGCTGACGCAGGCCAACCAGG
>CAXUEW010000025.1:19083-20948 GCA_964250115.1 uncultured Terriglobus sp. | reverse complement strand
GCCGACACCACCACCGCCTCCTCCTACGAAGCCGCCGCCACCGCCAACACCTCCGCCTCCTCCGCCGGATGCATTTACCGCGTTCCTAGGGCGGTGCGCCAGCGCACATGCCAGCTTTGCAGCCATCGAAGAGCAGATCGCCGACCTGAAGGCTGATATGGAGGGTGCCACCGGCAGCGTGCTGCATGGCTTGGCTGGCCAAATGGCACAGCTGCGAAATAAGGAGGCCGCGGCCAACAACCTCCGCTGCAAAGGCATCACGGTTCATTTCAAATCGATAATTGCCCTGACCGCAGCAGTCAAGACATTTATCGACACGCAGTTCACCGCGATGCGCGACCTGTATATCACCGCAAGGATCGTAGTGACGCGCGGCACAACGCAGGACCTCAGCAGTGCGACGTCATTGCAGCACCTGCAGAACCTGAATGTCGCAAAGTGCCTGCTGGGCCAACCCACATCCGATCAGAACGAGCTATTTGCCAACCGTGTAAATGCGGGTGCAAATGACATCGTTGTCTACATCGTCTCCACCATGATCGGCGGCGCGGGTACGTTTGTGGGTTGTGCCACACATCCGGTGGGTCAGCCGGGCGCGGCGATTATCAACGGCGCCGCAACGTGGGTGTGCGCGCATGAGGTGGGCCACGTTCTGGGATTGCGGCATGTCACCACGCCACCGCCTCCACTGTCCGACAGCCTGATGTTCCCGAACACGAGTTGGACCAATACACCGCCGGATCTTTCCTCAACAGAAATCCAGACGATGCGCAGCAGCGACCTGACACACTTCTAACGGCGAAGGATCACGATGGCGATGACATTGGAACAGTTAAAGCAGCAGTTGAGCGACATTGAGCCTTCCGAAAGTACCTATGAAGGAGTCGGCGCGGCAGAGATTCCCCTACTCGATCAGTTGCTGCAGGATCCGGATCATCTCGTGGCTTCACGGGCAGTCTTTGCGTTGAGCCGCGTCCGTGATGCACGGTCGCTGGCTCTGCTGCAACGGGCAGCGGCTGACACACGTCCGCAGGTGCGCGTCGCGGTTGCGGCCAGCAGCGTACAGATACCAGTCGCGGACCGCAGCCGTGTGCTGCTGCCGCTGCTGAACGATACCGAGGTGGGTGTGCGTAAGTTTGCCATTCACTCCGCCGACGCGTTAACAGACGCAACTGTCCTCAGCCGATTGAGACAGATCGAAAGCAGCGATCCAATGCCTGCACTCCGCACGCTCGCAACCGACAAAATTAAGAACGTTCGTTAACTTTCACTCTACTTTTCTTGTTGCTTGTGACGTGTCACGCGTCAATGTACTCTCGCTGTATCCCATTCAATCTCTTGAGGCTGTCTTGAAAGAACTAATTGCTCTCTCCGTCGTTGCTGCTCTCCTAAGCCCGCAGGTAAGCCCGGCGCAGTCGAATGAAGCGGCCTTGATCGCCAAAGCCAAGCTTATTCACAGCCATGTCATCCCACTGGACACGCACAACGACATCGACGTCTCGAACTTCACGCCGGAATGCAACTACACCATGCGGCTAAGCACGCAGGTGAACCTGCCCAAGATGGTGGAAGGCGGCATGGATGTTTCGTTCATGATCGTCTACGTGGGCCAGGGGCCACTCACTCCAGAGGGCTATGACAATGCCTACAAGCAGGCGAGCGCCAAGTTCGACGCGATCCATCGCCTGACGGAACAGATCGCTCCCGACAAGATTGGCTTAGCGCTGACGCCTGCAGACGTGCTCTCGCTGCACAAGCAGGGCAAGAAGATCGCAGTGATTGGCGTGGAGAACGGATACCCCATCGGCCTGGACGTAAAACGAGTCAAGGAGTTCTACGATCGCGGCGCGCGGTATATGTCGCTG
>CAXUEW010000025.1:1044-19073 GCA_964250115.1 uncultured Terriglobus sp. | reverse complement strand
ACGGCAACAGCCAGCTTGCCGATTCCAATACCGGCGAGAAAGACGGCTATTCATACAACAACGGGCTTTCGCCTGAGGGCCGGGAGGTCATCGCCGAGATGAACCGCCTCGGCATCATGGTCGATCTTTCGCACCCGGCAAAAGGCTCGAATCTGGAAGCGATCCGGCTTTCAAAGGCTCCGGTTATCGCATCCCATTCCGGCGTGCGTGCGCTTGCCCCAAGTGTGAGCCGGAACATGGATGACGAGCAGTTGCTGGCTCTGAAGAAGAACGGTGGCGTGATTCAGGTTGTGGGTTTCGCGGCGTACCTGAAGCCGGATGCGCCAGAGCGTGCCGAGGCTTTGACGAAGCTGCGTGAAGACATCTTCGGTGCCGGTCCGCGTGCAGGTGGAGCAGGTGCAGGCCGCCGGCAAGGCGCGGCCAATGGCGGCGAAGCTCCAGCGCGCCCGTGCCCGGTAGAAGGCGCAGCAGGCGCACCGGGTCGAAGGGGAGGCGGCGGTGGGCTTGGCGCGTTCCTGAACACCCTTTCGCCTGAGAAGCGCGCCGAATACGAGAAGCGCTCAGCAGAGATTGATGCGAAGTACCCAGCAGGCCCACGAGCCAATGTGAAGGACTTGGTCAACCACGTCGATTACGCGGTGAAGCTGATCGGGATCGACCACGTCGGTCTCTCTTCGGATTTCGATGGCGGCGGCGGTATCGACGGCTGGAACAGCGCGGCGGAATCCTTCAACGTAACCTTGGAACTGGTGCGCCGCGGCTACACGGAGGAGCAGATCGGCAAGCTATGGAGCGGCAACCTGCTCAGGGTTTGGGGTGAAGTGGATAAAGTCGCAAAGAAGATGCCGAAGAGCTAGGCGTTGGCCGTCAATAGACTATGCGGCTCGGCAAAGCTTCGGCTCAATGGCTTTAGCCGCTGAGATTGTCATCTCGGTGGCTAAAGCCACTGTTCTTTGCGTCCTCAAGCTATCCCGGCGGCTAAAGCCGCGAGGTCCTTACATTGCCGGAATACATCGGGGCTAGTGCTTCATCTCTACAAGGCTTTCGCGGCTACCCGTTGACTAAAAGCCTCGCAGCAGAGATGTTGGGGTAGGTTTAATTCACCCGTTGCAGGCGCGCAATCAGCTTTTCGGCCAGCGGCTCGCCGCTCTCGGTCCACAGCAGGCGCGAACTTATGCCGCAGTGCTTCTCCACGGAAAGCGTGAAGGCCAGTAGCATCTCGACATTTTGTTGCAGGCGCTTCTGGCCATCCTCGTCCAACTCATTCTCGTCCTGCACCCAGGGCGTGTCGAGACCGAAGTCGATGCGGATGTGTCCGTTCTGTTCATAGCTGCTGTCATCGAACTCCGGCCCGAAACCCGCGATTTTCACCGTGGCCGGCTCCAGCCGCCAGGTCGATCCGAAGTCCTCGCCTGCGGGTTCGGGTTGCCAGAGCTGCCACTTGGTTTCGAACTCGTAGGCCATGTCGTCGTGCAGCTGCTCTGTGGCTTCGGCGATAGCGTTCTGTGCAAGAGAATCTTCGGTCTGCTCAGATCGGTCGTCGTTGACGAAAATGCGCTGGAAAACGGGAGACTCGCTCCACGCCAGAGGGATTGCTGAGGCAACATCGATTCGGTCCTTGCCGCTGACCTTGGCGAACTGCTGCAATACCGCGACGAGTTTCTCAGGCAAGGAAGCGAGGCGAAAGTTTGGGAACCAGAGGCTCAGGTAAAGTTGATCGGCCATAGGAATTAGATGCGGCAGTGGAAAGTTGGCTGCAGCACTGCGAAGATAGCTGCAGGCGATGGAAACAGGCGAGGCACGGGCGGGAAGAAGCAGCAGGACTCGTGTGAAGCGCGTCGCTCGTCTTCGACGATGGCTGCTGGGCGGCGTAGTGCTCCTGCTGGTGGTCCTTGCCGGCCTGCTGGGATATGCACGGTACAGGGCGCATCGCTTTCTGGCGGATATTCCGCGGCGGCTGGGCGTCGACATCAAGTCGGAGACCAACGGCTTTACGCTGTCGCAGTCAAGCAAGGGTCATACCTTGTTCACCGTCCACGCGGCAAAGGCCATCCAACGAGAGAATGGCAAGACCACGCTGCACGATGTTGCCATTACGCTGTACGGCGCACCGGGTTCAAACCGCACGGACAGCATTCGCGGCGATGAGTTCGAGTATGACCAGCCGAACGGCGTCGTCCGGGCCACGGGTGAAGTTCACCTGGATTTAGCGGCACCCACAGCAAATGGGGCGCTGCCCAAGCAAGACGCAAAACGGATCATCGTCACCACGCACGGGCTCGTTTTCCTTCAGAAACTAGGTGTTGCGGCCACGGACGAGCCCATCCAAATGGTCTATGGCGATATGCACGGCGGTGCCACCGGTGCCGATTACGAAAGCGATACGGGCGTGCTGCGCTTGCGCAAGGATGTCCGGCTGGATGGCACGCAGGACGGCAAAGCCGTGCATGTGGAGGCGGCGGCAGCAGAGCTAGACCGTGCCACGCAGATGGCCACGCTGCATAGCGCGCATGTACTGGCGAACGGTAGCACCTCGTCCGCTGATCGCATGACGTTTGCGCTGGCAAAGGGCGGTGGCATCCAGTCTATGGATGCCGAAGGCAACGTTTCTTTGCAGGGCGAAGGTGGAATGGCCGCGGCAGCGCCGCATCTGCATGCGCGCATGACTGAGAGCGGCAAGCTGCAACTGGCGACAATGGCGGGGGGCGTCCGGCTGCAGGATGCTGCTAATACTGCCGCATCTACCGAAGCAGAGATTCGTTTCAATGCTGCAGGCAAGCCGCAGCAGGTGGACCTGCTGCATGCAGTCCACGTGGACATGCCAGGCTATGCTGCCCAGTCACACAGCACATTGTCTGCTGGCCGTGTGGTGGCGCAGTTGATGCAAAACGGTAAGCGAACCGAGATGCGAGAAGCCGTCGCCTCCGGTGGTGCGGAGCTTCGCGGCGTTGAGGCGGTTTCTTCCACCAAGCGCGCTGGGCAGGCCTCGTCTTTCGACGGTAAGCAGGCGACTACACGCACGACGGTTCTGACCGCAGACATATTGCACGCGATGACCGGCGTTGCGGAAGGCGTACGCTACATCTCCTCCATAGATGGCACAGGCGGAACGCATGTCGATGAGAGCGACAACCTGGGTAACACGCGCAGCAGCAGTGGAGACACGCTGCAGACAACGCTGCTGCCGCCAGCCGCGAAGGGCACGCAGAGTCAGACATCCAGCGCATTGCGCACGGCTGTGCAGACTGGGCATGTCGTCATTACCCAGCACGCGGTTGCGGTTGAAAGCCTCAAAGGGCAAGCTGCCGGGACACGGCAGCCACAGGACAGTCGCGCCACAGGGCAGCGCGCAGAGTTCGACAGCGCGACTCAGCGCTTAGTGCTTACCGGCTCTCCTCTGGTTACGGCTCCAGGTCTGCAACTGGCGGCCAACCGAGTCGAACTGCTGCAGGCAAGCGGTGACGCGGAGGCGCAGGGCGCTGTGCGCGCGACGCTGGTGCAGGAGACCTCCACGGGTAAGGGCGAGCCTGTGCATGTGATCGCCGATCACGCGACGATTGCCGGGTCTGGCGGCATCGCGCACTTTACCGGCAGTGACAAGCCGGTCCGTATGTGGACAAGCACTGCACAGTTGCTGGCATCGCAAGTGGATGTAGACCGCGCAAAGGGCACGCTTGCGGCGCATTCCGCTGCCGCTGGCGAGAGCGCAGTGCATCTGGTGCTGCCGGCCGCAATGGCTGGCAAGCCAAATGGGTCTGCGCGTGAAAGCGGCACTGTGCAGGTGACAGGCCGGGAGATGTTGATGACCGGTGCGACCGCCCAGGAACCCGCTCACATTAACTTTACGGAGGACGTGCGGGTGATTCGAGCAGGATCTGATCTGCGCGCGCGGCATGTGGTCGCAACACTGAAGCCAGGCGCGAAGGTGCAAGGCGCGCAGACGAAGCCAGCGGTCAGTGCGATGAATGGCGGCAGCATTGACTCAATCCTGGCAACCGGTGGCGTGCATCTGCAACAACCGGGACGCACCGGTTCGTGTGAGCGCCTGCTGTATACCGAAATGGACGGGCGCTACCAGTTGACCGGCACGCCCGCGGCACCGCCCAGCATCACAGACAGCCTGCGCGGCACGGTAACGGGGACGACGTTGATCTTCCACGGCGGCGATGATACCGTCGAAGTTGCTGGGGAGACTGGCCGTCGCGTCCACACGGAAACGCAAGCCGCGCGTCCAACCAGAAGCCGCTGATGCCGCAATCCCTCATTGCCGAAGCCATGACACAGGAAGGTACTCCGCAGCCACCACTGCCCGGTATTGCCGGGTCGCTGACAGCGGAAAGCAGCCCGCGTACCCTCTCCACCGACAACATTGCCAAGAGCTACAACGGTCGCGAGGTGGTACGCGGTGTAAGCCTGTCGATCAGCCAGGGCGAGGTGGTCGGTCTGCTGGGACCGAACGGCGCAGGCAAAACAACCAGCTTTTACATGATTGTTGGGCTGGTCCGGCCAGATTCCGGCCGCATCTCGGTCAGCGGAGAAGACATCAGCCGCACGCCCATGTACCTGCGTGCGCGTAACTTCGGCATCAGTTACCTGCCGCAGGAGCCGTCCGTCTTCCGCAAGCTAACGGTGGAAGAGAACATCCTTGCCATACTGGAAACACAGCCGCTCAACTGGGAGACGCGCCGGACACGCACCTCAGCCCTGATCGAGCAGCTTGATCTTGGGCATGTACGTAAAACCCAGGGATATGCGCTGTCCGGTGGTGAACGCCGGCGGGTTGAAATCGCACGCTGCCTCTGCATCCGGCCATCGTTCATCCTGCTGGATGAGCCTTTCAGTGGCATCGACCCCATTGCAGTACTCGATCTGCAGCAGATCATCTTCAACCTGAAAGCAAGCGGTATTGGGGTGCTGATCACGGACCACAATGTCCGTGAGACGCTCAGCGTGACGGATCGGGCATACATCATGGCGGAGGGACGTATCTTCCGCCACGGCACCCCTGGAGACCTCGGTCGCGACCCTGAGGTGAAACGAATCTACCTGGGCGAAAGCTTTCGCCTGTAGCCGGCGCATTCCTGATCGGAACGGATGGGATCACGTTGAGTGTGTGCCCTGTGCGCACGATGTCCCGGCAGAGTAAACTTCGGGTGTTCGGCGAGTGTTGTGCCATGCCTACTGCAAGGCGCCCATGCGCAACGCCCTGGAGGTTTTCCCCGCATTGCTGCTGCAACCGAAGCTGAATCTCCGAGTCTCTCAGCGGCAGGTCCTTACGCCGGGCCTGGTGCAGATGGTGAGCGTTCTTGCGCTCAACAAGCTTGAGCTGAAGGAGATGATCAACGCAGAGGTTGTCGAAAACCCGGTCCTGGAAGAGATTGACGAAAGCGCCGCCAGTTTTGAGGAGCTTGCCGGTCGTGAAGGCGACCGTGAACTTTCCGCCGAACAAAAGGTCGCCGAGGCGGAGCGGCCCGAAAAAGATCCATTCGACGAGATTGATTTCGGAAGCTATTTTCAGGACTACCTCGACCCGGGATTTCGCGCGGGCGGCAGCAACTTCGAAGACGTGGATTCGCCGTCGTTCGAGAATTTTCTCTCCCAACCGAGCACTCTGAGCGATCACCTGTTCTGGCAGCTTGGCTCCATGTCGCTGCGGCCCGAGGTGCGTGCTGCCGCCGAGGTCATCGTTGGCAACCTGGAAGAAACCGGGTATCTTCCCCTTTCAGACGAGGAACTTGCCGCGCAGGATGAGGATGAGCGCGCGACCGTCGCGCTGATGGCGGAGGCGCGTGCCGTGATCCAATCACTGGACCCCGTCGGTGTCGGCGCG
Source organism: uncultured Terriglobus sp. (assembly GCA_964250115.1). Lineage (GTDB taxonomy): Bacteria > Acidobacteriota > Terriglobia > Terriglobales > Acidobacteriaceae > Terriglobus. Next base: position 13,243 of record CAXUEW010000025.1, on the reverse strand, counting down.
TGCGATCTGCGTGAATGCCTTCTGCTGCAACTGCAGGCGGAGTTGCGGGAGGTAGAGCAGGCGGTGCTGCGGCTTGCACCAGTGCAGGAGGAGGAGGGAGAAGCTTCGCCGGCGCTCGACGCATTGCGTGCGCGCAAAGCCGCGCTGCAGCTTGCTGCCGACGTGGTAAACGGGTATTTGCCATTGCTGCAGAAGCGTGATGTGCGCGAACTGACGCGCTTGCTGCACACCACCGCCGATCTGCTGGCGGCAGCTCTGGATAGCATCCGTTCGCTCGATCCCAGGCCGGGTCAACGCTACAACCAGCTTGAGGCGAGACTGATTGAGCCGGATGTTGCGTTTGTAAAGCGTGACAGTGAATGGGTCGTGGTCATCAATGAGGAAGACCTGCCTACGCTGCGTCTGAATGCGGGATATCGCCGCATGCTGCGGCAGAAAGGAACAGAACGCGAGGTCAAGGAATACGTCAAGGAACGCTACCGCTCTGCCATTCAGTTGCTGCGCAATATCGAGCAGCGCAAGAACACCATTGTGCGTACCTGCGAGTCTATCCTGCGGCGGCAGGGTGACTTTCTGGAGCGTGGCGTTGACGCTCTACGTCCAATGATGATCAAGGAAGTTGCGGAAGAGATTGGTGTGCATCCATCGACCGTAAGCCGTGCGGTTGCCAACAAGTACGTCCATACGCCGCAGGGCGTGTACGAGTTGCGCTTCTTCTTTTCTGAGGGGGTCAACGGCCCCGAGGGTGGTGACCTGCCGTTGATGATCCTGAAGAAGAAAGTGCGCAAGTTGATTGAGGAAGAAGACACAGGGAAGCCTTTGACGGATGATGCGTTGGCGGCGGAACTGCAACGGCAGGGCATTCAGGTAACAAGGCGCACGGTCGCGAAATACCGCGAAGACATGAACATTCCCAGTACGCATCAGCGGCGCTGCCGGTCGTGATCGATCAGGCTGCGTTATGTTCTTCAACACGCATCCAAGCATTTGATCGAGGAGGTACTTTCATGGATCTTGAGATCACCGGTAGAGGCACACAGGTCACACAAAAGTTGCGTCAGCAGGCGGAGGAAGCGTTGGCCCGCGTTGAAAAGGTGCTGGGTCCAAAGTGCATGGCGAAGGTCGTGCTGATATGCGAGAAGAACCATTGCGAAGCGGAGGTGACCGTGCGGTACATCACGGGCGATTTTTCTTCGCATACCTCGGCAAAAGAGATCGGAGTGGCGCTGAAAGACGCGCTCGACAAAGTGGAGCTGCAGGCTGTGAAGGCGCGTAAGAAGGTGGTTACAACACGTCACCATCCGGGGCAGTCTGCGGCTGGATCCATTCGTCTGCAAAGTGATGATGTTGATGTCGATGTGAAGCAGCAGACCGGCAAAGCCGTTGCCGGTATCGATGACGTCGAATTGCATGAGGAACAAGACGTACAGGCTGCATAGAGACAGGAACGCTGTGGGATGCCGTACTGCGGTGCTAGCATAAGCGGCATGGCATCCCGCCGCAGAGCGAGCGTCCCATCCAAAGAGCCTCTGGCAACCATTTCAAAAAAAGTGTCGATTGAACCTTCGTTCCGCGACAACAAGGCCGGTGCTGCTGCAAAGCCTATTTTGCCGTCTGGCGAGTTAGTGGTTCTTACCGGCCTTTCAGGAGCGGGCAAACTTTCAGCGCTGAAGTCTTTTGAAGATCTTGGCTACTACGCTGTAGATAACTTGCCGCTTGAATTGGTACCACAGTTCGCAGATCTGGTGCGCAGTTCCAATGAAATTACACGCGCGGCTTTAGGTGTGGATGCGCGTGAAGGCTCCATTGAACGCTTCCCGCAGATTTTGCATGAGGTGCGCAGTAAACTCGCCGTTCGTGTTGTCTTTCTTGAGGCTTCAGACGAATTTCTTGTAAGGCGCTATTCCGAGACGAGGAGACCGCACCCTCTGCGGCGCGATGACCTGGTTAGCGCCAGCATTGCAGACGAACGCCGGCGCATGGATCCCATCCGCAATCTGGCAGACGTGGTTCTGGACACGTCGAAGTTCAACGTGCATGAACTACGGGCGCACATCAATGCGCAATTCAGCCGCAAAGAAGGCGAGCAGCCGCTGCTGCTCTCGACCATGAGCTTCGGTTTCAAAAATGGTGTGCCTACCGAAGCCGATCTTGTCTTTGATGTGCGCTTCTTGCCGAACCCGCACTTTATCCCCGACTTCCGTCCACTGACTGGCCGCGATCCACAGGTATCGGCATACGTCATGGAATTTTCGCAGACGAAAGAGTTTTTGGAACGCACAGCCGACCTCCTTCTATTTTTGCTACCGCATTACGTAAAGGAAGGAAAGAGCTATTTGACGATCGCCTTCGGTTGTACCGGTGGACAGCACCGTTCCGTAGCCATTGCGGAAGACATGAAGAAGCGGCTTGCAGACGCGGGCTATCGCTCGAAAGTATCGCATCGCGATATGCCTCGCTAAATCTGTAGAGGAGTTCTGTTGGAACAAACGGGCGTTCGCATCCTGCTCCTTACAATGTTCTGCGGTGTGCTGTATGTCTTTGGCAGCCTTGCCGTGCTGGTGCTGACTGCGAAGACTTACTGCGACCATCGCACGTCCATTGCTGTTTTTGCGCTGCTGGGCTTTCTGTTGACGGCCGTGACCGCCTATACAGCGTGGTCCCGGCGTGAGGGATCCAGGGTGGTCTTTGTGTTGCCGGGTACCTTCTTTCTGTTAGGAACCGCGATACCCGCATGGCTGTTCATCCACGCGATAAACGTGTGCGCCACTCAGGCAGGTAGATAGAATCAAATACGTGACAGAACAGCGCTCCACGCGTCAAGCCGGGTGCCGATGAAACGCATCCTGCGCCTGCTGAACTATCTCCGGCCTTACCTGTTGTACGCTCTACTGTCCGTCGTGCTGATGGCGATCGTGGGCGCCATGGCTGCTCTGCGTATCCTGCTGGTCAAGCCGATCCTCGACAATGTGCTGCAGGCTGACATGCAACCGGTCCGCATTCTGGTTTTCCACGTGCCTCACACTGCGTGGGTCATTGATCTGCAGCGGTTTGTACCACACTACATGCACAATGCGTGGACCATTGTGGCGTTTGCGTTGATCGTATCTGCGCTGGTAAAAGCTGTCTGCGACTATGCCGGCACGTACCTTGTGAATTACGCCGGTTTCGGCATGATCACAGACTTGCGCAACGACCTGTACTACGCCGTGCTGCGCCGCTCCGTTCCGTTCTTTCAGCGGTACACCACAGGCGCTCTGCTCTCAACGCTGATCAACGACATTGAGCGCGTGCAGATTGCCATGTCGACTGTCCTGAGCGATTTTCTACAGCAGTTTTTCACATTGATCTTTACGGCGTTGGTCGTGATCATTGCCGGTGGCCAGCTTGCGTGGGTACTGCTCGGCTTTACGTTTGTCATCTTTTTTTCTGCTCGCAAAATTGGCCGCGGTGTGCGGCGAACCACGCGCGGCGGCCAGGACAAACTTTCCGACATTCAAAACATCCTGCACGAAACGCTGACCGGCAACCGCATCGTGAAGGCCTTCAGCATGGAACGGTGGGAGATGCAGCGCTTCCGGCGCGCCGCACGCCGGCTGCTGCGGGCCAACATGCGTTCCATCGGTGTGCAGGCCATCTCGTCACCGCTGATGGACGCACTGGGTTCCGCTGCCATTGCGCTGCTGTTGTTTGTGGGCCGCAGCCGCATTGTGCACCACCGCATGACCGCAGGATCATTCATCACTTTTTTGATCGCTGTCTTCGCGCTCTATGATCCGGTGCGTAAGTTCGCTCTGTTTTACAACAGCTTTCAGCAGGCGCTTGGCGCGAGTGACAAAATCTTCCAGTTCCTTGACGAGCAGGACGAGGTGCCGGACAAAAAGAACGCCGTAGCGCTCCCGGCCTTTTCTGAGGGTATTCGCTTTTCTGAGGTCAGCTTTTTTTACCGTGACGACGAAGACGAGAACCGGTACAAGCAGGTACTGCACAATATCAGCCTGTATGTGCAGCGCGGCGAGGTGCTGGCCATCGTAGGGCCCAGCGGCTCTGGCAAGTCGACCCTGGTCAACCTGATTCCACGCTTCTTCGATCCCACCGGCGGCTGCATCACGATCGACGGTTTCGATCTCCGTGACGTGAAGGTGAGCAGCGTTCGTGGTCAGATTGGTACGGTGACGCAGGAGACGGTATTGTTCAACGACACAGTGCGCAACAACATTGCGTATGGGCAGCCCGATGTGCCTCGCGACAGGGTGGAAGCAGCGGCTCGCGCCGCGCTGGCGCATGACTTCATCATGCGTATGCCGGATGGCTACGACACTGTCATTGGTGAGCGTGGATTTCGTCTCTCCGGCGGCGAGCGCCAGCGGCTGGCGATTGCCCGGGCGATCCTGAAAAATGCTCCGATTCTGATCCTGGATGAGGCAACATCAGCGCTGGATGCGGAAAGTGAATCGCTCGTGCAGGAGGCTCTTTCCAATCTGATGAGCGACCGCACAGTGCTGGTCATCGCGCATCGGCTTTCCACCGTGCGCCGCGCGGACCGCATTATTGTAGTCGAGCATGGCCGAATTACCGAAGACGGCTCACATGCCGAGCTTATGGAAAACGGCGGCACCTATCGCCGACTGTATAGTATGCAGTTTGCGGAACGGGAGCCGGTAGAAGTGAATGAAGTTACCCCCCTACCTGCGGCTGGGGTGTAACTTCACAGAAAGCTATGGCTGGCATTCTCTTCATCATTTCGGCACCCAGCGGCTCCGGCAAGTCAACGCTTGTCAATGAGCTGCGCAAGTTTGTGGAAGGGCTGGAGTTCTCCGTTTCATACACAACGCGGCCCCCCCGTGGATCTGAGGAAGACGGCCGCGAGTACCACTTCACGACGCGTGAGGCGTTTGAGCGCATGATTGCAGCCGATGCTTTTTTGGAGTGGGCAGAGGTTTTTGGCAATTACTACGGCACAGCGCGCTCCGCGCTTGCACTGGCAGCGGAACATGGCCGCGACCTCCTGCTCGATATCGATGTGCAGGGTGCCATGCAGGTCATGACTCGAATGCCGGAAGCAGTATCCATTTTCATCATGCCGCCAGGACCGAAAGTATTGGAGACAAGGCTGCGAAATCGTAGCGCCGCGGAGCACATGACGGACGAAGCCGTCATCGAACGGCGTTTGCGGCAGGCGCGCAGCGAACTTAGCTTTGTCGCTCGTTACCAGTTCGCCATTGTCAACGACGTGCTGGACACGGCTGCTGCGGAGCTGCGCGGCATTGTTCTGCAAGCACGCGGTGAGCCGCAAACTGTCTATCTGAATGAATGCTGTAGCACGGCAACGATGCCCGCGCGACTTACTGAAGTTCTGCGACAATTCTCCGGTGCTTAGGACTTCGCTGTTATTTTCTTCGCTTAGCGCCACATTACGCCAGATTAGAGTAGAGTTACCCCATGCAGTATGGAGGTTACCAGTGGCTGATCAAGATGCACTTCAGAATAAGTACAGCTTAGTCAAAGGTGCAGCACGGCGCGCACGGCAGTTACAATCCGGCGCAACTCCACTGCTTGTTTCATCAAGTATGAAGGCATGCCGTGTTGCACAAGATGAAATTCGCAACGGGCTGGTGCGTTACGTTGTCACACCCTCACCTAAAGCGGTCATGCCACCTGCACTCTAAAGTAACCCCTGAAACTAGCTTCTAAAATGGTTCTATGAGTTCGACAGCTGAGCAAACGGCGGACGCGTTACGTGGGTACCTCGAGTATTTACGGGATTTAGGCGTGTACGACTTTTACCGCGGTCAAAGTATCAAAGATGATCCTTCAGCTGCGCGGCTTTTGCAGGAACTCCTTAAAGCTGACGGCCAGCACGGCCTGACGGATCAAAGCCAAAACGTGGGCAGGAATCAGCCCGTCAAGCGCCGAACAGATGCCGGCCCGTCTGGATCACAGCCAGAGGTGATTTTCACCCGGGCTGCATCGGCCCGTACGCAGCCTTCACGATCAGGACCTGAGATCATCATCCAACGTGCTGTGTCCGGGCGCGCGGACATGCCCACTCAGGCACTTGCTCTGCCTGCTGCTGAGGCTCTACTTCATAAGCCCTTCCTCGACCAGTCCTTGCAGGATGAGCCGCCTACTAAAGAAAGTCGACCGTTCGCACCGCCCGCCATGCCCCTTGTCAGCTTTAACCAGCTTGCTCCACTGCCATTGTCACGTGTAAGCGCCGCTGATAAAACGGACGCGCTTAAAGCTCTGCGTACAGCCATCGGCGACTGTACGCGATGCCCACTTGCATATGCCGGCCGCCACAGTGTTGTGTTTGCAGACGGTGACCCCAATGCGCGCCTCATGTTTGTGGGTGAAGGCCCCGGTGCGGACGAAGACAGCACCGGCGTGCCGTTCGTAGGCAAGGCCGGGCAGTTGCTGAACAACATGATCAGCGCCATGGGCCTGAAGCGCGAGTCGGTTTACATCGCGAACATCGTCATGTGCCGTCCGCCAAAGAACCGCGCGCCGGAACCACTCGAAGCCACTACCTGCACGCAGTTCCTGTTGCAGCAGATCGACATCGTGCAGCCGAAAGTGATTGTGGCGCTGGGTGCAACTGCGGCGACGTATCTGCTTGGTGTGAAACAGTCGCTCAGCACGCTGCGTGGGCAATGGCATGATGTTCGGGGAGCGAAGTGCGCGGTGACCTACCATCCCGCTTTTCTGCTGCGCGACCCGCGGCAAAAGGGCGAAGCGTGGAAAGACCTGCAGCGAGTGATGGTGGAACTCGATCTGAAGCCGCCCGCGCGTGTCTAGCAACGGAAGCGCATTGTGCCCAGCCCGGACTGTCTCTCATAGACTTGAGGCGTGGGTTCATTTGTCGACGTTGCGTTGCCTGTGCCGCTGGAGCGAGCTTTTACCTATGCAGTAGCTGGTGACGTACCGGTGGTAGGAGCGCGCGTTCTGGTCCCGTTTAGCGGCCAACGATTGATGGGCGTGGTCGTTCGTGTCCATTCGGATACGCCTGCAGAAGGCATCGAGATCAAGCCGGTGCAGCAGGTGCTGGACGACGCGGCGCTGCTGCCGGACGAACTGATGCGGTTGGCCGAGTGGATTGCGCAATACTACGTCGCGCCGCTGGGTGAAGTGCTGCGAGGCATGCTGCCCTTGAACGCAGAGGTGCGCCGTGTCCTGCTCTACCGCATTGCTGAGGCGGGCCGCCGCGTGTTGTACGAAAGCGCCGAAAAGGGATCGTCCCGCCGGTCAAGGCTCTCCACCGACGAACAGAATCGCGAGTACGCCGTGCTGAATGCTCTTGAACACGGCGATGCGGTGAAGCTCACATCGCTTCGCCGTACCGGAGCGAACAAGGCCCTGCTGGAGGGCATGGTACGCAAGCGCTGGCTTATGCGTGAGGTGGAAGCGACTGACCGTGACGTACGACGCCTGGAGAAGATCGCCGTGCTGGTGGAAGGCGTTCGGCTGCCGAAACTGAATAGCAACCAGACCGCCATCCTTGCTGAACTGAGCGCAGTTGGCGGCCGCATGCGCGTCCGTGACGTGCGCGCGCTGCCCGTGCCGGAATCGACACTCGCAACGGTGGTACGACGCGGTCTGGTGACGCTGGAAGATGTTCCGCAAGCTTTTCATCTTGGAGGTGTGCATGCTGCCGGTAAGAAACATGCGCACGAACACCTGCTGAACGAGGTGCAGACTGAGGCGCTTGCGACGATCGCCGCTGCCATGGCCACCGGCGGCTTTCGTCCACACTTGCTACACGGCATCACTGGCAGCGGCAAGACATCGGTGTACGTCGCGGCTATGCGGCGGGCTTTGGAAGCCGGCAGGGGGGCGCTGCTGCTTGTGCCGGAGATCGGCCTGACTCCCGCGATGGCAGGGGAGATGTACGCCGCTTTCGGCAGGGATGTTGCGCTACTGCATTCGCAACTGTCGCCGGACGAGCGGGCTGAGCAGTGGCATCGCATCCGGAGCGGCGATGCGCGTGTCGTGGTCGGTACGCGATCCGCTGTGTTTGCGCCGGTCCAGGACCTGGGCGTCCTCATCGTCGATGAGGAGCACGACAGCAGTTACAAGCAGGAGGAAACGCCGCGCTATCACGGCCGCGATGTTGCCGTGATGCGGGCTAAGCTCCTCGGTATCCCGGTCGTGCTGGGCTCTGCCACACCGTCGCTGGAGAGTTGGAACAACGCGCAGACGCAACGTTACGTGCTGCTGAGTATGGATCAACGTGTTGCGAATCGTCCGCTGCCTGAGGTGGAACTGGTCGACATGCGCGCGGAGTTCCGTGAAACCGGCACGGAACACATCTTCAGCCGCCGCCTGATCGACGAAACCCAGGCGACGCTGGACCGTAACGAACAGGCCATCATCCTGCTGAACCGGCGCGGCTACAGTTACGTGGTCATGTGCCGGGCGTGCGGCGAGAAGATCGAATGTGAGAACTGCGCAATCTCCATGACGCTGCACAAACAGGTGGTTGGCACTGTTTTGCATGCCGGTCCGGGTGACCGGCTGGAATGCCACTACTGCGGCTTCAGGCGCACTGTGCCAAAGCGCTGCCCCCAATGTGAAAGCGAGCACCTGTACTATCTGGGCGCAGGTTCACAGCAGGGCGAGGAGCGCCTGCAGGAGATCTTTCCGGCTGCTCGCATCGGACGCATGGATCGCGACACGGTGCGAGGCCGCGGCGACATGGAACGGCTGTTGCAGCGGCTCCACTCAGGCGAGATCAACCTTCTGGTGGGTACCCAAATGATCGCAAAGGGCCACGATATTCACGGTGTGACCACGGTTGGTGTGGTGGGCTGCGACAATGCCCTGGGCATGCCCGACTTTCGCGCGGCGGAACGTGTCTTCCAGCTATTGACCCAGGTGAGCGGACGAGCCGGGCGCGGAGAGGCTCCTGGACGCGTTCTGGTGCAGAGCTACCATCCTGATCACTACGCCGTGCGCTGTGCTGCCACGCACGACTACGAGGGCTTTGTACGACGCGAACTGCAGTTCCGTAGGCCCTTTTTCTACCCGCCGTTTGGTGTGCTGGCCAATGTTCTGGTGCAGTCGCAGGACATGGCGGAGGCCGCAGCCTGGTCGGCGACGTTAGGCCACTGGTTCCAGAGTGGAGCGGTGCCTGCCATCCGTATGCTAGGGCCGGCTGCCGCACCCGTATCGCGGTTGAAGAGAATTTACCGCTTTCAACTCCTGCTGAAGGCGGAGCGGCGCAGCCGGTTACAAGGGGCCTTGCGTGCGATGCTGGCCTTTGCCGACATGCAAGCGATTCCACGAAGGGCGCTGATCGTTGACGTTGACGCAATCAGCCTGATGTAGAAAGTGTTACCGCGATGATGGATCGTCATCGTCAAGCGCCTGAAGATCCTTACCAGGCTTGAAACGGACCGCCCGTCCTGGTTCGATGTCGACCTCAGTTCCTGTGCGCGGATTACGGCCGATACCGGTCTTGCGCGGTTTGATGTTGAAAACCCCGAAGCCACGCAGTTCAATGCGTTCACCCACCGTCAAAGCCTCTTTCATGCCCTTCAGAATCTGCTCAACAGCCTGTTCTGCCCGGGTTCTCGGCAAGCCGGTACGGTCGATCACGCGTTGAATAAGGTCTTGCTTGATCAAGCAGTTAGCCTCCGGTCTCCGCAAGCTCTTCTCAAACAGTACGCATCTTCGATGCTAGGAACACTCTTTGCTCGTGTCAACACTGTCGGGTACCCGACAGTGATAATTGTAGCTGGCATCAAGTGTCGTAAGATGACATCGGGCGGTGCTTGGCTGAGCCGAGCGTAGGGAGCGGAATGTCCATCAAGAGCGACAAGTGGATTCGCGAACAAGCCACGCACAAAGGGATGATTGAACCCTTCAGCGAGAAACAGGTAAGCAGCGGCTGCATTTCTTACGGCTTATCGTCTTACGGCTACGATCTGCGCGTTTCGAGCGAGTTCAAGATCTTCACCAACGTGAACAGCGCGATTATCGACCCGAAGGCGTTCGACGAACGCTCATTCGTCACTGTGCAGGCAGAGAGCGTAATCGTTCCGCCCAACTCCTTTGCCCTCGCACGGTCCATTGAATACTTTCGCATCCCTCGCGACGTTCTCACCATCTGCGTGGGCAAGTCGACCTATGCGCGCTGTGGCATTATCGTCAACGTGACACCTTTCGAGCCAGAGTGGGAGGGTTTTGTCACCCTTGAAATTTCGAACACAACGCCCCTTCCCGCAAAGATCTATGCCAACGAGGGGCTGTGCCAGATTCTGTTCTTCCAGTCTGACGAGACCTGTGAGACCAGCTACGCGGATCGCTCCGGGAAATATCAAAAGCAGCAGGGTATCGTGCTGCCGAAGTTATAAGCAGCGTGAATATGCCGATCCCGGATACCAAGGGCGTTCGCCTGAGAATAGGCATTGTCTGCAGTGATCCTCTGCGGGTAGAGGGCCTGCGGGTGGTTCTTGAACAGACGTGCATCCTAATCCCGTTGACAGCTCCAGACACCCTCCGCGAGGAAGACCTGAGCATGGTCCTCATCGATACGCGGGAAGAAGACCTATTGGCGATGATGGGCGCTTTCCGCCGGGCGCGTCCTGGCCTGCGCCTGATGGTGCTCGGTCAACGTAATGACCCCGCGTACATCCAGCGCGTGGTGAGCAGCGGCGCGAAGGGCTACCTGCTTTACACGGCCAGTGAACGCGAGATCCTGATGGCCGTCGAGGTGGTCGCGGACGGCTCCATCTGGGCGCCTCGCAAGGTGCTGGCCAGCCTCATTGATACGTACTCCACGGCCGATCCACGTCCGCCGGAGATCAGGCTGACGCCTCGCGAACAGGAGGTGATCAATCTACTGATTGCCGGACGCGCCAACCGCGAGATTGCCTCTACCCTCAACATGGAACTCAAGACCGTGAAGACACACGTCGGTAAGCTATTGCAGAAATTTAGCGTACCCAACCGGGTGGCACTCACCGTGCGAGCCCTTGAAATGCAGGTAGGTGGACCGGGGTGAAACCGTTTTCAATGGTACAAAGGTACTCTATCCGTTACCTTGGGTCGCAAGACCTAAGTAACTTGATGTGCAAGCTCTGAGGCTACATGATGAATCTACGTAACACAGACCTGGGAGAAGAGGGGTTGTGGACGGGCGTAAGCTCGGTCTGCAACCCCATTTTTTTTTGGTTGCACTCTCACGTGCACGTCAGGTGCCTGTTAACTCAAGCCGCCAAAATGCAACGAGTTCGTTCCTTGCTTCGTCACATAGCAGGCGCCCGATCGTTCCATGAGCGCACACAGGAGTTTTATGAACCGGATCAAAACTGCAATATGTACCCTCGCGTTGGTTGCCACGGCGCTGCCTGCTCTAGCTGCTGACAAGGAGAAACTAGACGGCAGGCTTGCCGACGCGCAGAGCGTTCTGGACGAGATCATGGCGACGCCTGACAAGTCCGTCCCAAGCCAGATTCTTTCCGGTGCCAACTGCGTCGCTGTAATTCCAGCGTTTAAGAAGGGTGCCTTTGTGGTCGGTGCGCAGTATGGGCAGGGTGTCGCCACATGCCGGACGGGGCACGGCTGGAGCGCACCGGTCTTTATCCAACTCACAGGCGGCAGCTTTGGATTTCAGATTGGCGGCCAGTCGACGGACCTGGTGCTGGTAGGGATGAACCGGGGCGGTCTCCAACACATGCTGCAGAACAAGTTCAAGATTGGCGGCGATGCGGCTGCTTCAGCAGGCCCGGTCGGTAGAAATGCGCAGGCAGGTACGGACTGGAAGCTGAACGCAGAATTTCTTACCTATTCGCGGTCCAAGGGTCTGTTTGCTGGAATTGATTTGGACGGTACCGTGATGTCCCAGAACCAGGACGACACGCGCACCTTCTACGGTACGGCGACACCTTTCAAGACGATCCTCGCCGGTAACGTGCCAACCCCGCCAGATGCCCAACCATTCGTGGGCACAGTCGCGAAGTATTTCATTAGCGTTCGCAAATAGAACTCTCTATCGCTTTAGGCCCTCGGTACGTATGCACCGGGGGCCTTGCTGTTGGTGGATTAGACTGGACTCTTGAATTCCTCCGGTAAAACAGGGCAGCACACCACGGCTTCGGAGTGGTTGCAGTACACCTTACTTCGCTGCTTTGTTGGCATTGTGCGAGTTCTGCCGCGATCTGTGGCACGCGGTATGGGCGTTGGCCTAGGCCTGTTA
>CAXUEW010000025.1:0-1004 GCA_964250115.1 uncultured Terriglobus sp. | reverse complement strand
CGTCAATCTGAGGCTTGCCTTTCCAGCAATGCAGGCGGAAGAGCGAAAACCAATTCTCCGCGGCACTTTTGCCAACCTAGGCCGCCATTTGGCTGAGTTTTGCCAGATGAGCCGCTACTCGCAGGACTTTGCGAAGCGGGAACTGATGCGGTATGAAGGCTTGGAGAACTTCCTCGAAGTAGAACGTGCTGGCAAGGGTGTGCTCGTGCTCACCGGCCATCTGGGCGCTTGGGAACTCTCAAGTTTCGTCCACTCACTGTTGGGACACCCCATGGGGATGGTGATTCGGCGCCTGGATAACGGCCTGCTGGACGCCATGGTGAACGGGATCCGGTGCCTGCACGGGAACCGTGTTCTGCACAAGGACGACTTTGCGCGGGGTCTGCTGCATGCCATGAGCCGAGGAGAAACCGTCGGCATTCTGATGGACACAAACATGACTCCACCGCAGGGCGTGTTCGTGCCTTTTTTCGACGTGGATGCCTGCACGGCGTCCGGCCTAGCGCGCGTCGCCCGTAAGACGGGAGCCGCTGTGCTGCCGGGCTTTCTACTATGGGAAAAGAGCGAAAAACGATACGTGCTGCATTTTGGTAAGGCATTGGAGTTGCAGCGCACGACGGATGCCGATGCCGATGCCCTTGCGAACACCGCGTTGTTTGCAAAGGTAACGGAAGACTACATCCGCCGCTACCCTGACCAGTGGCTGTGGCTTCATCGCCGATGGAAGACGCGGCCTGAGGGTGCACCGGCCCTTTATGGAGGGTCGGGCAGTGAAGGGCGTCAGGCCGCGCAGCCAACTGCTGCCGCATAATCGCATGGGAGACCTTCTTAGTGGCGACAGCGCAAGAAATAGCGGAGTGGGTTGGCAGTGAAAGCACTTCTGGTGCCGCATCTGTCAGCCGGGTCTCCTCGCCGGAAGGCGCTACTGCGGATGCGGTGATTTTCGCCACGTCGAAGGACACTCTGGACGAGGCGCTTCAGTCGAACGCCGGCCTAATTCTGGC
>CAXUEW010000024.1:19936-24165 GCA_964250115.1 uncultured Terriglobus sp. | reverse complement strand
GTATCTTCGCGGAGATTTACGTAACCAGCTCTGGCGGACCGGGTTTTGCCTCCACAAACCTGTCATTTCTTATCTACCGTTACGTGCTGATGGAGTATGACATTGGTGGTGCCGCCGTCGCGGGGCTGCTCGCCATTGTGGTTGCCAATATCCTGGCGTTCTTCCTGTTACGATCCTTCGCACGTAATCTGGACACCTGACATGAATGGACAAACCTGACCTTGAGAGCTTCCGCAATACCGCGCAAGCTGGCCATGACAGTGCTGGGCTGGACCGTTGCCCTGGTGATCGCCTTTCCGGTGATCTGGATGGTGCTGACCAGCTTCAAGACCGAAACCGAAGCCATCTCGCGCGTGCCGCATTTGTTTTTTCATGCGACGCTAGAAAACTACGTAGCCGTGCAGGAGCAGGCGAAGTACCTGCGCTTTGCCTGGAACAGCGTTGTCGTCGCGTTCGGCTCCACGGCGCTGGCACTGCTGCTTGCGATCCCGGCAGCCTATGCCATGGCCTTTATGCCGACGCGCCGCACCCGGGGCACCTTGCTGTGGATGCTGTCGACCAAGATGATGCCGGCTGTGGGCGTGCTGGTGCCCGTGTACCTGCTGTTCCGCGATACCGGCCTGCTGGACACGCGCACCGGACTGCTCTTGGTGGACGCGCTTGGAAACCTGCCCATCGTGGTCTGGATGCTGTACATCTTCTTTAAAGATGTGCCACGTGAGGTGCTGGAAGCCGCACGCATGGATGGCGCGGGTCCGCTGCGCGAGGTCTACAACCTGCTGCTGCCGCTATCGATGCCGGGCATCGTCTCAACCAGCCTGCTGGCGATTATCCTTAGCTGGAACGAGGCTTTCTGGAGCCTTACGCTCACTACGTCAAAGGCAGCCCCGCTGACAGCGTTCATCGCCTCGTTCTCAAGCCCCGAGGGACTCTTCTATGCCAAACTTTCCACGGCTTCCACCATGGCCATCGCGCCCATTCTGGTCCTGGGATGGGCAAGCCAGAAACAACTGGTGCGAGGACTTACCTTCGGAGCGGTTAAATAAACAGGTGAGCGCGCCATGGCAACAGTAGAACTGCAACAGCTCTGCAAGAGCTACGACTCAACCGAGATCATCAAGGGCATCGATCTCACGATCCGCGACCAGGAACTAACGGTCTTCGTGGGACCTTCCGGCTGTGGCAAGTCGACCCTGTTGCGCATGATTGCCGGCCTGGAAGAGATTACCGCGGGCGAGTTACGGATCGACGGACAACGAGTCAACGATGTGCCCGCCGCAAAGCGCGGCCTGGCGCTGGTCTTCCAGAGCTATGCGCTGTACCCGCACATGACCGTTGCAGAAAACATGTCGTTCAGCCTGAAGCTGGCTGGTGTATCCAAGTCCGAACGCGAAGCCAAGGTCATGGAAGCCGCGCGCATCCTGCACCTGGAACCGTTGCTGCAGCGCAAGCCGAAGGACCTGTCCGGCGGCCAGCGGCAGCGTGTAGCCATCGGTCGCGCCATCGTTCGTCATCCGAAGGTCTTTCTTTTCGATGAGCCACTCTCGAACCTTGATGCCGCTCTGCGTGTGCGCATGCGGCAGGAACTGACAAAGCTGCACCGCGAACTGCGCGCGACGATGATCTACGTGACACACGACCAGGTGGAAGCCATGACCATGGCCGACCGCATCGTGGTGCTGCAGGCCGGTGCCGTGGAGCAGGTGGGCACGCCGATGGAACTGTACCGGCACCCGAAGAACCTGTTTGTCGCGGGCTTTATAGGTTCCCCGCGCATGAACTTCCTCATGGCGACCGTGCAGGGCGTAAACGATGCGGGCCTGTCACTGGCTCTAAGCGACGGCACAACGATCCATGCGCCTGCACGGGACTGTGTTCTACAACCAGGGGACAAAATTACCCTCGGCATTCGGCCGGAGCATCTCGCCATCACCGCCTTAGGATCCATAGCCGCAACGGTTGAAGCCGCGGAGCACCTTGGCGGCGAAAGCTATCTTTACCTGCAGGCCAGTTCCGCTGAACCACTGGTCGTCAAGGTTAACGGTGAGACGGAGGCCGTTGTAGGTCAAACGGTGCGACTCGCGCCAAACCCTAACGTTCTTCACCTATTCGATCTCAATGGCAACAGCATTCCGTGGGTTCCGACAGCGACATCCGCTTCGTAGCGGACGACAACGTGGTTTGAAGACAGCTTTCACAGCCGGTTCCCGCTTGCTTTATGCCATTCGCTAAGGTGAGCAACACGTAGGGTTTCATGTTTCGATTTCCAGGTAACAATCCGACAGACAAAGAGATCCCCGGGTGGCTCAGCCGCAGCCGTCGCGAGTTTCTGCGCGATGCGGGCAGTCTGGCGCTGGGGTCGACACTGTTGGGGTGGCAGCCCTTACCTGCGTGGGCAGGCACTGCAAAGCACGTGACCAACGCGGGCATTTTGGGCCACTACGTGGCCTCCGCGAGCCTGACGACAGGCGTGTACGAAACGCTCAACAACTTCTCTGTCGTGCCGCCGGAACATCCCACCGTTTTCGAATATCTCCGTAAGGATCTGAATCGGCCCATGTCCAACGCGTGGGTGGTCGCACCCAGCAACGATCGGCCCTTCCCTGCCACGCGGCGCTGAGTCGAAGTCAAAGGTTGACTTGACCGCATTGCTCGGGTTTGTAACGGGTTGATATTCCCTGGGGTACGCGCGCAAAGTGCAACGTAGCCTGAGACTACTTGTGTATGGTGTTTGCATGCTATGAATCAGCCAGACACACGAATTCATCCCAAGCAGCACTTCGAAGTTCTTGACGGCTTGCGCGGCGTCGCGGCCATGACTGTCGTCCTCTTCCACATCTGCGAGACATGGAACGGCGGCAATCACACCAGGCAGATCATCAATCACGGCTACCTGGCAGTGGACTTCTTCTTCATGCTCTCCGGCTTCGTCATCGCCTACGCGTACGATGACCGCTGGCATCCCGCAAACGGCCAACCACCCATGACTGTGGGTAATTTCTTCAAGCGCCGTCTCATCCGCCTTCAACCCATGGCCGTCATGGGCACTCTCCTTGGCGCGCTGCTCTTCTATCAAAGCGCCAGCCCCAAAATCTTTCCGCTTGTCGCAACCACACCGGTGTCACGGCTTATCCTCATCGCGCTCATCGGCTGCACGCTGATTCCGATCCCCATCTCCATGGATATTCGCGGCTGGCAGGAGATGCATCCACTCGCAGGTACGGCCTGGTCGCTCTTCTTCGAATACATCGCCAACATTGCCTACGCTCTCGGCCTGCGGAAGGTATCCCATCGTGTGCTCCTGGTCCTTGCGGCACTCTCCGCAGCCTTTCTCACGCACTACCTTGTCACCACACCGCGCGGCGACATTACAGGCGGCTGGTCAGTCAATGCGCTTGAACTCAAGATCGGCTTCTTACGGCTGCTCTATCCCTTTCTGGCTGGTATGCTCCTGCAACGGATGCACAAGCGCATCCACATGCGCAACGCGTTCGTGTGGTGCAGCCTGCTGCTTGTTCTCACGTTGGTTCTGCCGCGCTTCGGCACACCCTCCACGCTCTGGAAGAACGGCCTGTATGAGGCACTGATCATCATCCTCGTCTTCCCGATCATCGTGGCCATGGGTGCGGGTGAGCAGATCAACGGACGCACGGCAACCCGCCTGTGCCGTTTCTCAGGTGCAATCTCCTATCCGCTTTACATCACGCACTACGCGCTCATCTACATCTACACAGCCAAGGTGTACGACGGAAAGCTCACTTTTACGGGCGGCGTCGCATGGGGTGCTGCGTTGTTCATTAGCGCGATCGCTATTGCATACGCCTGCCTGAAGCTTTACGACGAGCCAATGCGCCGCTGGTTAACCTTCCGCTACCTGGTCACTGGCTCAACAAGAAATTAGGTAAGCTTGTCCAACAGGTGCCCGCTTACCGACGCGGTACTCCTGTATATAAGCCTCAGTTAGGCGTATGCGTTCCGGGCGGTTCGATCACCAGCCCC
The DNA here is from genome assembly GCA_964250115.1 of uncultured Terriglobus sp. Lineage (GTDB taxonomy): Bacteria > Acidobacteriota > Terriglobia > Terriglobales > Acidobacteriaceae > Terriglobus. Next base: position 20,166 of record CAXUEW010000024.1, on the reverse strand, counting down.
TGATGATGGAACCCCGTACCGTTGCCCTGTACTTGAATCGCTAAACTTTGATCGTTAGAAGCCGATGCCGAAGTTGTGCTGCTGCCTGCAGGTTGTGCGAGTTCAGGTGCCGTTACTTCCTAGGAAGCAGAGAAGTCCTGCTGCGGCTGGTTGGCGTACAAGCGAGATCCGTTATGGGGTACGCGTTTCAGTTCCCATCTGACGCGAAGACATTCGCCGCAGATGCCCGG
>CAXUEW010000024.1:12909-19926 GCA_964250115.1 uncultured Terriglobus sp. | reverse complement strand
TTCGAAGCGGGCGATGTCGTGGCACAGGTCATGAGCTTTGGGTCGCCCACCCCTGTGCAGGTGGACGTGCAGGGCGTAGATCTGGATCAGGACTACGCGTATCTGGCGAAGATGGAAACGGAGTTGCGCAACCAGGCACCCCGATCCATCTGAGTGGCAACTTCCGAGTGAACTCACTGATGCAGAATTACCCGAGATTGCTCGCGGTTCTGAAACCGGTGTGGGCACAAAATGGGCACAATCAGCGGAAATACCCAATCTCCGCATCGGAAACCATCTCGTAAGTTGTTGAAAGGAATTGGCTCCGCAGGTAGGACTCGAACCTACAACCCTTCGGTTAACAGCCGAATGCTCTGCCATTGAGCTACTGCGGAACAGATCGCGAGGTGCCGGCGTTCGCCAACTCGACTCGCTTCCTAGTTATAACAAAGCAGGAGTGCCGGGTCAAAGCCCGCGCAGGCCGCCCATTCCTTCGCCGTAGATTGCCGCGGTCAGCTGGCACTACACTAAGCGTGCAAGCGCAGTGGCAGCGTTCCGCAAGGCTGCGGCGCAAACCTGGAGGTTTCCTTGAGCGAACCACGTATCTCCCGCCTGAACCGCAATGACGTCGATGCCTCCATTGTTTCTGTCTTCGACGACAGCCTTCGCGAACGTGGAAACGTCCCCTACTTCTTTCGCACGCTGGCGCACCGGCCGTCCATTATGACCACCGCATGGGCGCACATGCAGGCAGTGCTTGCCGAAGGCACGCTGCCGCGCGCGCTGAAGGAGCTTGCGGTGGTACGCACGTCGCAGCTCAACCGCACGCCCTACTGCCTGGCTTCGCACACCATGATGGCGAAGAAGCTGGGTTGCAGTGATGGGAAACTCGATGCGCTTGCCGAGTATGCAACCAACGAACAGTTCGATGAGCGCGAGCGCCTGGCCATCCACCTGGCCGAAGTCATGACAGCGGCCCCCCACAGTTATACCGACGCGGACTTTGCCCGTCTGCGTGAACATTTTTCTGAAGGCGAAGTGATTGAGCTTGTTTCTGCCATCGGCCTGTTCAACTACTTCAACCGTGCCAACGACCTGCTGCAGATGGAAATCACGCAGCCTGCGACCGCCGAGGAACTGGAAGCAGCCGGCCTGCTGACCACGCGCTGAGCGCCGCTCTGTGGGTACAACGCAACGGCGAGGCGAAAGGGCGCGAACTTCTTTCCCGGTTGCGCGCACGCGCCTACCTCTGCTGTTACTTTGCCGCGCTGCAAGCGCTGCAGCAACGCTGGCGGCAGCCGTGTCAGTTCCGCTGACTGGAAGCGCATGACAAAGGCAGGACGACGTCCAACATAGCCCGATTCAAGACTGCACATTTCGCGAACGGTGCCGCTGGCAGCGGCAGACAGTCCAGCGGATTGCAGCAAGTGGCTCACACGGGCTTCCTGTTGGCTGAGCGACAACTCCGGGATGGCATGGGCGAAGTCCTCCACCGCCCACAGTTCGTTCTCCACCTTGAGCAGGGCGATGCCTACTGAGGTGGCTGATGGATCGAGCATGTTGTCCTGATGCTCAGGTGAATGAATCCACATGGTGTGCAGCGCTTCCATACTTGGAGCCACTCCGATGTTCTCGCTCACAAGTGTGAACCTCATGCCGGCAGCCGCTACCCTGTCCAGCAGATCGGCTTCGCCCGCAAGCTGGTGGGCTACTGTGCCATCTTTGTACATCATTTCAAGATGCTGCTCGGCAGTGCGCGTAAGCTCTTCACTCCAGACCAGCGGCTGCAGGCCTGCCTGGGCACGCGACAAGTTCAGCGCACGGAAGAGGTACAGATCTCCCGCGTTTTTTGGCAGCAAAAGGCCAGATGCGCCACACGTAATACACCATGCGAGCGGCACGCAGCGGAGAAGCACAAGGTAGGCCCGACGAGATCTCAGAAGGCTTGTTTTGTTTCTGATCTGTATCAGGAATCGGGTGAAAACTGCCATGGATTTGTGAGCTTACGTTTCATCTCACCGAATTGCAAGCCTACGTCTGGACGAGCGGCCTGGGCGAACGATACTGCCGGACGGCCACCCTGAGACTGTCTTCGAAGCGCTGCAGGACCTGTTCACGGCCAAGATGATCTTTGGCATAGCTTCTACCAGCCGCTCCAAGCCGCTGCCGCTCTTCAGGATCGCGGGCCAGTTGCCCGGTTGCCTCCCTTAGTGCTTGCAAGTCATCCACGCATACCACTCGGCCGCAAGGCGGATGGACACCGTTATGGCCCGTCAGCACCTCCGCAACCTGCGTACCCATCTCTGCACAGGCCAGCACGGGACGGCCGCTTGCCAGCATGCCAGTAAGGCGAGACGGCATAACCAGATCCGCCGTGTTGGCCCGCTGCGGCAGCAGGTGAACATCCGCGGCATTCAGCAGTTCGTTCAATTTCTCCAGCGGCTGTAACGGCAGCAGTGTCACGTTGGGGGCGTTTCCAACTTCCTCTTCGAGCGTTTTCCTGTAGGTACCATCACCGCAGAACAGGAAGTGCACAGACCGATCCTGCAGAAACGCTGCCGCCAAAGGCGCGAGCATCTCCAAGCCCTGCTTGTTGCCCATGTTGCCTGAGTACAGGAAGACCACCTTACTATCCAGTCCCAGAGCGGTGCGGAAATGATTCGGTGAGTCCGGCGGCTTGGGATGGATGAGGTCGGTGTCCACCCAGTTTGGAAATAGAACCGCACGCTCGCGCACCACACCTTTCAAAAGGTACTGATCCAGCATCCGGTCAGAGATGCTGCTAACACGGTGGAACGCACGTGTCAGCACGCCTTCCATGGCAGTCGCAAAACTATGAACCCATCCCCCTGACGGCAGCAGCCCAAGGTCAAAGGCGGCATCGATTTCAAGATCCTGCACGTGCAGCCAGGCGGGCGCACCTGCCAGGGCAGCGGTGGCCAGAGCAAGAGGTGCGCAGAAGAAGGTTGGCTCGACTGTAAGCACAACGTCGGGCCGGGCAAATATCTGCCGCAGCATGGTCCAGGCGCCGCTGGCCGCAAACGAGAACAGGTGTAACACGCGGCGGGCGCCACTCGCCTGTGCCGGCACATACAGCGGACAGCGGAAAACCAGCGGCTCGCCTGCGCCGTCGCCGGCAGGTCCGCCTCCCTCGACCAGGTACCCACGCCCACGGTACGCGTCGTTGACACGCCATGCTGGATAGTAGGGCATGGCGGTTACCACCCGGACCTGATGCCCGCGCTCTGCCAGCCACTTCGCCATATCACCGGTATATTTGCCGATGCCGGTCAACTCAGGCGCGTAATTCAAACCGAAGATCAGGATGCGCAAGGATGCAAGTCGTGCCATGGATGCCTTTGAGTTTACGAGGTTTTATCGTTCCGGCCGATCTGCGTTTCCCGCTGGAATCCCGCTAAAGTAGGTGGATGCGATCTCCCTTGGGCTGGGCGTCTGTGATTCTGTTGGTGAGCTTTGCTTCGGCAGCCGTGCTGGCGCCTTGGATTGCGCCGTACGATCCGGCAGCACTGCACCTGGATCAGCGGCTGCTCGCCCCATGCCACGGCTACCTTCTAGGCACAGATGAACTAGGTCGCGATATTCTTTCGCGCATTCTGTTTGGTGCGCGGCTTTCCATGCTGGTGGCGGTTACGGTAGTGGCGGGTTCGCTGCTGCTGGGCCTGCTGGTGGGTGCGGTAGCAGGCTTTTACGGCGGTTGGCGCGACGCAGTGCTGAACATCTACGTGATGAATGCCTTCCTGGCTATGCCCGGCATCCTGCTGGCCATTGCGTTTGTAGCCTTTCTGGGACCAGGTATCCGCAATGTCATCCTGGCGCTGACGATCTCCGGCTGGGTGAACTATGCGCGGCTGGTGCGCGCCCAGGTGCTTGCGGCATGTGAGCGGGAATACGTTGAGGCCGCGCGTTCCCTGGGAGCAAGCGACCTTCGCCTGCTCCTACACCATATCCTGCCGAATATCGTCCAGCCGGTCATTGTGCAGGCAGCCATTGGAATGGCGAGTGCCGTACTGGCTGAAGCCACGCTGAGCTTTCTAGGATTAGGCGTGCCTCCGCCTGCTGCAAGCTGGGGTTCCATGCTGAACGACGCTCGGTCGCATCTGTTCGACGCACCTCATACAGCGATTGCTCCGGCAGCAGCGGTCATGGTGTGTGTGCTTGCTTTTTCATTCTTGGGCGACGCCCTACGCGATTGGGCAGACCCGCGTCTGCACGCTCATCGACGTTAGCGCTGAAGGAAAGCGCCCGGACCTCGGTAAGAGATCAACGGGCGCCCGCAGATAAACCCTCCCCCAGGGTTTCTCTACGATCATGAGCGTATCATTCCTGGCGGAGTGCCGTCATGACCATTCAGTAACCTCTTCGTAACCTACATTGATAGCATGGCACCAATGCTCAACCCGGTGGAAAGTATTTCGATGTAAAAAGATTCGGCTCGTGATCTGAGACGCTCTTCCACGGCCACAAGGGCTTCCGAGATGGCTAGATCGTCAGCAACAATGAGCAGGACGGACGGTCCCGCCCCGGAAAGCGCAACTCCCAGCACGCCACATTGCCCCGCAAGAGGGAGCAGCCGGTCAAGTAGCGGGCAGGCCGCAGCACGGTACGGCTGGTGGATGCGGTCTTCCATGGCTCGCGACAGCAGGTCGCCGCGGCCGAGAGCGAAGGCTGCCGTCAGCATGGCTACGCGCTGCACATTGAGCACGGCATCCGCCCGGCTGTAGGTTTCCGGCAGCAACGCACGTGCCTTGGAAGTCGATAGCGAAGTGCCGGGTATAGCCAGCAGCAGCTTCCAGCTCGCGGGAGGGGTAAGGGAAAGCGCATCCACACGTACCATTCCGTCCGCGCCGGTACTCATCGAAGAGACCGTGAGCCCCCCAAGCACACACGCAGCCACGTTATCTGGATGCCCCTCACGTATCGATGCTTCGGTAAGCACCTGCTGAGGAGTCCAGTTGAGGCCTCCGAAATGCGACGCAAGGGCCACTCCCGCGACCAAGGCAGCCGCAGACGAGCCGCAGCCCATGCCGAGTGGGATCTCGTTGTGGAGATTGAGGTTGAGCGCTGGAGGATCAATACTCTGCCCCGCCAGAACGCTGCGGTACGTCTGAAGCACAAGGCTGTCAGCGACATCGCCGCACTGCGCTGTGTTACGCCCGGTTGCACGGATTGTGAAGCTGTCTGAGACAGATGCATCAATGTGTAACGCAAAGTCCATGGCCAACCCCAGAGCGTCGAAGCCGGGGCCCAGATTGGCCGACGTGGCGGGCAGTCGCAGATGTAGCGAAGCAGCCACCCGTTACACCGTGGCTGCCATTTCGGCTTCCAGCGCACGCAGCACAACAGACTCATCTGCTTCCAGCACGACGGGCGGCTTACGGTACGGTGCGGCGTCAGGCATATCAGTGGCCAGCAAGTCCTTGTGGAAGTCGATGGTGTACTCAGGGTCCTTGAGCGTGTGCCCGGTCAGCAGCAGGACGACGCGCTCGCCTGCCTGCACGCGTCCCTGCGCCTGCAGCTTTTTCAGGCCCGCCAGGGTGACAGCGCTGGCCGGTTCGCAGCCGATCCCCTCCGCCCCGATCTGTGCCTTGGCCAAGGCAATCTCGGATTCACTTGCCTGCTCGCACCAGCCGCCGGTGGCCTCGATCACTCGGGCCGCCTTGCGCCAGCTTGCCGGGTTGCCGATTCGGATGGCCGTAGCCCGCGTGTCGGCGGTCACTGGCTGGAGCATCTTTTCGGCATTGGTAAACCACTGGAAGAGCGGGTTTGCGCCCTCTGCCTGGATGACCGAGATCTTTGGGATCCTGTCGATGAAGCCCAGGTGCTTGAGTTCGCCAAAACCCTTGCCGAGTGCCGAACCGTTGGCAAGGTTGCCGCCAGGAACGATGACGTGGTCCGGCACCTGCCAGTCGAGCTGCTCGCAGATTTCGATGGCCGGGGTCTTCTGGCCTTCCAGGCGATACGGATTAACCGAGTTCAAAAGGTAAATGGGATGCCTGCGAACCAGTTCGGCCAGCATCTGAACGCAGCCATCAAAATCTGTCTTCAACTGCACCGTGAGCGCGCCATAGTCCATGGACTGCGACAGCTTACCCCAGGCGATCTTGCCTTCGGGAATAAAGACAATGGCACGCAGACCCGCGCGCGCTGCGTAGGCAGCCATCGCTGCCGAAGTGTTCCCGGTGCTGGCGCATGCGACCCAGTTGTACCCGCGCTCAGCAGCAACCGACAGAGCGGCGGTCATGCCCGTGTCCTTGAACGAACCGGTGGGATTCATGCCCTGGTGCTTGGCCAACAGAAAGTCCAGACCCAACAGCTTGGCGGAACGCGGCAGGTCGTACAAAGGCGTGTTGCCCTCGCGTAGCGTGACGGCATGGCTGTCGTCAGCCAATATGGGTAGCAGTTCCCGGTAGCGCCAGACGCCGGACTGGTCAATGGGCATTGTCGAATCGCGGCGCTCGGCCCACAGGTGCCGCAGTGCCTGCGCATTGGGGCGGTTCGCTGCCGTGTCGGCTGCGCGCGTTTCGCTCCAGGGGTATTCGACCTCGTACAGTTCGCCGGTAACAGCATCGCGAAAATCGCTGGAGACTGTATCGGGAGCGATTCGCTCGCCGCCTCCGATGCATCGAAGTTGATGTGAACGCAATGACATGGATGAATACAGGGTACCGCAACGGACGGCGCGGGCTGCTGATGGCGGTTGCTTTCCTAACTGTTTTGGTTATGAATGGGCCCAACGCGGAAGCACAGGCGAACATCGTCAGGGTGTCCGCCGCAACTGATATGGAGCCCGTTCTGCAGGTGATCGGACCCATCTTTGAGCGTAAGACAGGATTGAAGCTGAAGGTTTCGTTCGGATCTTCCGCGACACTGTCAAAGCAATTACAAAACGGTTCGCCGTCTGATATCTTCCTTTCCGCCGACTACTACTTTGCTGAGCAGGTGGTCGTCGCAAACCTCACGGACTCAAAGCAGCCGACGCCGTATGCGAACGGTTTGCTGGTTCTTTGGAGCCGCAAA
>CAXUEW010000024.1:9523-12899 GCA_964250115.1 uncultured Terriglobus sp. | reverse complement strand
TTGAGCATCGACGCGCTTGAGCGCAAAGACCTGAAATCGGTCGCGGTGGCAAACCAAGACCGGGCACCCTACGGCCGCGCCGCTATCGCCGTTCTGAAGAAAACGGGCGTCTACGCGAATGTGGCACCGCATATCGTCGAAGCAGAGAGCGTAGCGCAGGCCGCGCAATTCGCGCTCAGCGGCAATGCGGAACTCGCCCTGATTTCACAAACCATAGCCATGTCGCCAAAGTACCGGGATGTTGGCAACTTCGTCCTGTTTCCAATGTCTCAGTATCCTGCAATTCGACAGTGCGCCGTAATTATGAAATCCGGGAATCGGGATGGAGCGCACCGACTGCTCAGTTACATCCTGAGCGATGAAGTGCAGAACAATCTGCCGAAACTTGGTTTGCAGGTGGCGAAGTAGCGGCTAAGTTGCCCGTAAACCTGGAATGACACTCGACATCAAGACATGCTGTACTGCTGTCTTGATGCTGTCGAGCCAAATCGTTCATGGATAGAGAAGCACTGCTGCTGACGTTGCGTTTGAGCGCCGCAACCACCGCCATCCTGATGGTTTTGAGCATGCCATTGGCAGGCTGGATCGCTCTTGGAAAGAGCCGGCTTCGCTACCTCCTGGAAGCATTGGTTGCGCTACCTCTTGTGCTGCCGCCAACGGTGCTGGGCTTTTACCTGCTGGTGGGCCTTGGACCTCGAACCGCACCTGGACGCCTCCTGACCGGGTTGCTGGGGCATACACTTGCATTTTCATTTACGGGTCTCTTGGTTGGTTCTGTACTTTACAGCCTGCCATTTGCAGTGCAACCCATTGTGGCTGGTCTGCGTGCGGTTGATCCGGCGTACCTGGCAGCGGCGGCCACGCTGGGCGCTACACCCACGCGCAGATTTCTGCGAATCGCCCTACCGCTGGCTTATGGCTCCTTACTCAGTGCTGCGGTGCTCACCTTTACCCACACGGTGGGCGAGTTCGGCGTGGTGCTGATGCTGGGCGGCAGCATCCCGGGCGAAACGCGAACCCTCTCCATTGCACTGTACGACCTCGTGGAAAATGGCGACTTCTCTACTGCCAACACGTTGGCCCTGCTGCTGCTGACGCTGTCCACGGCGGCTTTACTGCTGCTGTATGCACTGCCTGCCCTTCGCCGCAGACGAGGGCTCGATGCCTGAGTGCCCGGCTCTTCACCTTTGTTGCAAGGCATCCATCGGCGCGCTGAACATTGCGGTTGACTTCTCGGCAGCGAAACAGTGGACGGTGCTGTTCGGTCCGTCAGGATCGGGCAAATCGTCCCTGTTGCGCGTGATTGCCGGACTGTGGCAGCCGCAAGGTGTCGTCGTTCGCCTGGGCGACGATGACCTGAGCCGAAGGCCCGCGCACCTTCGCCGGATCGGCTTCGTGGCGCAGGAGCCGGCGCTGTTTCCACACATGAATGTGCTGGAAAATGTGCGCTTCGGCTTACGGGCAGACGCCGAAGGCAGGCAAGTCACGGATGCCGCGCTGGACCTGTTTCAGTTGCAGGCCCTCAGAAAGGCGCGGATCGGACATCTTTCGGGTGGAGAGCGTCAACGGGTGGCACTGGCACGGGCACTGGCCCCGACACCACGTCTGCTGCTGCTCGACGAGGTCTTCACGGGCATGCACCTGCAGCAACGCGACGACCTGCTGCGGCGTGTACAGCAACACTGCAGGCAGAATGGCATCCCGGTGTTGTCCGTAACGCACGATACGATTGAAGCAAGCCTTATAGCAGATGAAGTCCTGAAGCTGGAGGCCGGTCGCGTCATTACTCGAGGTGCAGCAGCAGCCGTGCTCGCAAATGAACGCGAAGCTTTACGGCAGACCCTGACCGGGGATTAGCGATTCAGTGCCGGAAAGTCTCCGACGCAGACCGGCTCCTGCTCGAGCCGGATGCCAAAGCGAACCTGTACTGTCTCTACGATCCGGTCACGGAGTGCAACGACGTCACTGGCCGTTGCGTTACCGCGATTGATCAGCGCCAGCGTGTGGCGAGCCGAGATGCCCGCGTTGCCCATGGTGTAGCCACGCACAAATCCCGCACGCTCCAGCAGCCAGGCCGCAGGCAGTTTGACGCAGTAATCACTGGTTGCCCAGTGAGGGACCTGATTGAGCGAAAGACCGGCAGCCTGCGAGATCTGCTGCAGCACGGCCCGATCTACCACCGGGTTGCGAAAGAACGATCCGGCAGAGCGCGAGTTCGGATCGGCGGCATCGATTACCATGCCCTTGCCTCGCCGTATCTCGCGTACAGCCTCAGCCACTTCGCGGAGCGATGGCTTGGCACCTTCTGCGAAACGCTTGCGAAGGTCGGCATACTCCAGCTTTGGATCGCCATTCAGCGTTAGCGCGAAGTCGACGCGAGTGACAACATACCGGCCCCGCTCCGAAGTGTTCAGCAGGCTGGTTCGGTATGCGAAACCGCAGTCAGAATTGGACATCTCGACAAAGGTCTTTGTCACCGTATCGAAGCAGCGCAGTGTCTGGATTGTCTCTGAGACTTCCTGCCCATAAGCGCCGACATTCTGCACCGGTGTACCGCCCACAGTACCTGGAATCCCTGCGAGACACTCTATTCCGGCAAGATCGCGCTCGACTGCAAACTGCACAAGCTCGTCCCAGCTTTCACCGGCGGCAACCTGCAGCAACACCTTGCCTTCGCCAGATGCAAGCTGCTCAATCCCGCGGAGAGCTACCTGCAGCACAAGGCCACCAAACCCTTCATCAGAAATCAGCAGGTTGCTGCCGCCACCCAGCACAAACACAGGCAGCGAACGCTCGCGCGCATAAGAGATCGCCTCGGAAACTTCAGTTTCCGAGTCTGCAGTGACAAACCAGCGGGCATTCCCACCAATGCCAAGCGCCGTAAACGGCGCGAGCGGTATGTTTTCCTGCAGATGCATGTATCCAAGGCTACCAGTGCCCATCGGAAGCCCGCAGGCAGCATCGCGGGGTACGCTTGCGGCATCCAGTTAGAATGAAACAGGACGGCCTCGCGGAGCGCGGCCGCTTGGAGGAAGCATGTATCCAGAGGTTATGGTGATCCCGATGCGCGAAGAACTAACGCGCGCCGGCATTCAGGAAGCCCGCACCGCCGCGGAAGTCGACTCTGCACTGGCACAGCCCGGCACCACGATGGTGGTAGTGAACTCGATCTGCGGCTGCGCTGCCGGCAAGATGCGGCCCGGTGTGCGCATGGCGATGCAGCACACACAGAAGCCGGATCACGCGGTAACCGTATTCGCCGGGCAGGACCGGGAAGCGACGGATAAGGCTCGGGGCTACTTTGGCGGACACCCTCCCACATCGCCTGCCATCGCCATTCTTCGCGACGGCCAGCTGGTCTACCTGATGCAGCGTT
>CAXUEW010000024.1:9014-9513 GCA_964250115.1 uncultured Terriglobus sp. | reverse complement strand
GTTCCGCGATTGAAAGTGCGAACGCACCCGCCATTGCGCAGGAGCTTTCGCGCGCGTTCGACGCCTACTGCGCCAAAGCGAACGCGTAGGCATTCTCGAAATCAGGTCTAAAGAGAGAGCTTCGGCTCTCTCTTTTTGTTCCCATGAAGGTGCCTGTTCATACCCAAGCGACCCATCTCGCCTCATGCTCAGATTTGTGACATAGAGGCCGATAGGGCAAGTGTGAGCACGCAGACCGTATCTATGGCGCCCACATTTGCCCCCGAGCGTACCGACCTGCGCGCGTGGAGGCTCGACCAAGTCGTACGCAGCCATGTACTTTCCGTACTGCGCCGGTGCGATGGGAACAAGCTGCGGGCGGCCGAGATTCTCGGCATCAGCCGCTCGACGCTTTACCGCATGCTGGATACCTTCTCCGTGATGGCGACGGCATAGCGCATAAGAAGCACTCCAAAGCTGCAGCGCGATACACTGCTGCTTTGGAGTGCTCTCTTTTTAT
>CAXUEW010000024.1:0-9004 GCA_964250115.1 uncultured Terriglobus sp. | reverse complement strand
GCGGTACCTGCAGTGTTTTGCTGTTCGCTTCCTGTCTCACACCTGCTGCACAGACACGCAATCTCGAAGCAACGGCACGTGCACAAACGGTGGTTTCCGCTTCGACTGAGGAGCGCTCCCGCGCGCTGGATAAGCTGTTCGACGAGTACTGGCAGTATGTGCTGAAAACATCGCCGGAGACTGCCACCTACCTGGGTGACACGCGCTACAACGATGTCTGGAGCAACTACAGCGCGGAAGCGTACAACAGCAACCTGGCTCGAGAGTCTGACTTCATCACGCGTCTCGGCGCGATCGATACCGTAGGGCTGCCAGCGCAGGAGAAGCTTTCGTCTACCCTGCTCCTGCGGCAGCTCATCGACAGCCAGGAAGAGGCTCGCTTCAAACCCTGGCAGATGCCGGTCAGCCAACAAGGCGGTCCGCAACTGAGCCTTCCGCAGGTGATCGCGGTCATGCCTTTCACCTCGGTCAAGGATTACGACAACTACATCGCTCGTCTAAAAGCCATCCCCCAGGTGTTTGCCCAGTTGCAAAACGCCATGCGGTCGGGCGTGGATGATGGCCGCACCCTTCCGCAGCCATTGGCACAACAAACGCAGACGCAGGTGCAGAGGCTTGCCTCTGCCAAACCTGAAGACAGCCCGTTCGCCGCTCCGCTCGCAAAGATGCCTGCTGCCATCTCTGCCGGGGAACAGAAGCGCATCCGAACGGAAGCGCTTGCAGCCATTGCGGAGCAGGTACTGCCCAGCTATGACCGCTTCAGCCGCTTTCTGCTGTCGCAGTACATACCAAAGGCGCGCACCACGCTGGCTGCTTCCGCTCTGCCTGACGGCAAGGCGTATTACGAAATGCTGATCCGCCGCAACACCACGCTGGCGCGTACCGCCGAGCAGGTTCACCAACTGGGTCTGGACGAAGTGAAGCGCGACGAAGCGGAGATGCTGGTCATCGCGAAGAAGCTGGGCTTCAACGACCTGAAAGCCTTCAACACCGCCCTGAAAGCCGATCCCAAGCTGCATCCCGCCAACGCGGAGCAGTTGCTAGCTGCTTATCGTGCGCCCCTTGCCGCCATGCAGGCGAAGCTGCCCGACCTGTTCGGCAGACTACCGAAAGCACCGCTTGAGGTGAAGCCTGTACCGGCCTACCGCGAGGCTGCTGCCGCCCCGGCTTACTACGAAGAGGGCACCCCAGACGGCAAGCGACCCGGCACGTTCTTCGTCAACACGTACCACCCTGCCGACCGCCAGCTCTACGTGGCTGAAACCATCGCTTACCACGAAGGCATCCCGGGACATCACTTGCAAATTTCTATTTCGCAGGAACTGAACGGCATACCCGAGTTCCGCAAAGAAGGCGGCTACACGGCGTTTCAGGAAGGCTGGGGCTTGTACGCGGAGCGTCTGGGCAAAGATGCCGGCTTCTACAAGAATCCTTACGACGACTACGGCCGCCTGCAGGCCGACATCTGGCGCGCGATCCGCCTGGTGGTCGATACCGGCGTGCACAGCAAGGGCTGGACACGGCAGCAGATGGTGGACTTCTTCCACGACCACTCCGCCGTGGACGAAAGCAGCGTGCAGTCTGAAGTGGACCGCTACATCGCGAATCCCGGTCAGGCACTGGCGTACAAGTCAGGCCAGTTGAAGATCCTGGAACTGCGCGAACGCGCGCGCGCAAAACTGGGAGCAAAGTTCGACATTCGTGCCTTCCACGATCTGGTGCTGGACTCCAGCGCACTGCCGCTTGACGTACTGGAACAGCAAGTCGACGGATGGATCGCGGCGGGCGGCAGATAGCCTCCGCTACATAGTGGCAAGCGCTCGTGCGCTGCGCAGCCGGTCCTCAAGGTGGCGCTCCAGCGTGGTAATCGCGAAACGTCGCAACTGCTGCGCGCCGGCCTGCGAAGGTTCGTCCTCGAGCAAAGCAGGAAGCGGCTGTCGAAAGATGCGGTGCGCCGCTGCGACTGACTCGACCGGCAGCGGCACGGAGCCGTTTGGACGGCTTTGGGTGTTCGTCACGCCATCGCGCAGGGGCGAGTAATACACGGTCTGCCCCCGAAGGGAGGCTCCGGTGACCGAGCAGACATTCAGGTCCGGCATCCAGCCCAACAGGCGCGTAATCCAGAGCGCAAAGTAGGTCATCGGTAACAGCAACGCATCGCTGCGCAGGCTGGTGGCAACGGTCAGGGTCAGCCGGAAGATATCGTCCTCAGGCGCGCGGTCCGGCAACGCCGACTCAAGCACCTCGGCAAGAAACGCCAAACCCGCAGCACGGCCGTAATCGACCGTATCGCGCAAGGGAGACCAAAGAATCTCAAAACGATCCAGTCGGACCACGTCCTGTTTTGGGCGCTCCGTCCATGCCGCGCGGACATGCGTCATAGGTTCCAGCGCGCCTCCGAACCTGCGCCGCGAACGCATGGCATGCCGCGCCACCCCACGCACGACGCCCTGGTCCCGCGTGAAGATAGCAACCATCAGGTCGGCCTCGCCAAAGGGCCAGGTGCGCAAGACGATCGCTTCGGATTGGTATGAAGGCGGCAAGGTTACCGCACGTCTAAGACTGGCGCGTTGTAAAGAACGATCTCGGCGTCCACCGTAAGAAGCACAAGATCCTCTACGATGGCTTGTGCAACAATCAACCGGTCGAACGGGTCTTTATGAAAGAGTGGGAGTCGAGCCGTTTGCACCGCGTGATTGGACGTAATGCCTACTTCACGGTAACCCAGTTCAAGAAGAGCATCGCAAAGAAGCCTTGGATGCACCAGAAACGTGTCTGGAAATTTCCTGTGTTTGATTGCGACTTCCCAGATACTTGCAGAACTAAAGTAGAACGAATGATCGCCACTTACAAGGAGCGCACTGGCTTTACTTGAGAGCTTACCCGGCGCAAGCGCAGACCAGAGCAGGATGTGCGTGTCAAGGAGATATCTCATTCCTCGCCGTAAAACTCGCGTTCAATCTCCTCGCGTCCTAACTCCTTCCAGTTATCTGGAACACTTCCCTTGCCAACTAGAAATCCTAAGCGCCGCGATAGATCGATGTTCGGCTTTGCCGCAGGTACTGGTGCAAGTGTGGCAACCGCCATGCCTTCATGTTCCAGGAGAACTGTTTCACCATCTCGTAGACGAGCCAGCAGGGACGGCATGTTGTGCTCGATCTCCTTCGTGCTGACGGTCGTCATACGCACCTCTCGGATGGGTAGTGTACTCCAACGCACGGACGCGCAGCCGAGGCTGCGCGTCTCGGGGATATTAGGGAACTAACGCCCGAAGTGATCCGCGTTCTTCTGCGAAAAATCGATCCACTTGTCCGGCAGGTCGTCTGCGGCGTAAATCGCGGACACGGGGCAGACCGGTACGCACGCGCCGCAGTCAATGCACTCTACCGGATCAATGAATAGCTGATCGGCGGTGTCGTTGCCGTCCTCGCCCTTCTTCGGGTGGATGCAATCCACCGGGCAGGCATCGGCGCAAGCCGTGTCCTTTGTCCCGATGCACGGTTCTGCGATGACGTATGCCATGGTGCTCAATTCCTTCCAAACTTGCTTCTGTGGGCTCGACTTAGATAATAACAGTTCCGAAAGAGTGCCTATTGCACTGACTCACATGCCAGCATAATGGCTGGCCGGTCAGTTACCTGCCGCCTCGTCCCGCCGCCGCTTGAACTCTGCCGGACTCGGGATCGCCTCCATACCCCTGCCAGAGAACATGTCGGCAAACACCTGCTGCATTTCACCAGCGATGCGACCATTCGTTGCCAATATCTCGCGCGAATCCAGCCGGAAGGGCGAACCATCGAAGCGGCTCATCTCTCCCCCAGCCTCCTCCACCAGGAGCGCGCCCGCCGCGGTATCCCACGGGTTCAGGTTGAACTCCCAGTAGCCATCCAGGCGGCCTACGGCAACGTAGGCAAGGTCGATTGCGGCCGCGCCAGCCCTGCGCAAACCATGAGTCCGCAGCGTCAACTCATGGTAGAAGTGCGCATTCGGATTCTCATGCCGCTTGTGTGAAGGAAAGCCCGTAGCCAGCAGCGATTCCTGCATCAACGACGTTTTCGACACATGAATGCGGCGGCCGTTCAGGTACGCTCCCTTGCCGCGCTCGGCCAGGAAAAGTTCATCCCGCAGCGGTTCGTAGATCACACCAGCAACCATCACACCATCTTCATCTTCCGGCGTACCCTCCGGCCTGTGCTCCAATCCCAGAGAAACGCAGAAGTAAGGAAAACCATGCGCAAAGTTCGTTGTGCCGTCCAGCGGATCGACGTACCAGCGATACTCCGCGCCAAGCCGCTCCCGCGTACCCTCTTCGCCAAAGATGCCGTGTTGAGGAAACAATGTGTGCAGGCGATCACCAATTAACGCTTCACTGGCACGGTCAGCCTCTGTGACGATGTCGACGTCTCCCTTGAACTCTGCCGTGACACCCCTCTCGTAGTAGCGGCGAAGCAGCGCGCCCGCCTCGCGCGCCACGCCAGCCGCAGGTGTAGCAAAGACAAAGCTGCCCGGATCAAAAACACTCATCCTGCAAGGATACGCCGGACGCTTGAAGACCCGCCCAGGATGGATGCACGCCAGGCCCGTCATTCGACGCAGTTTCCCACGCTTCATCGAGGCCTGAGATACAGGAATGGAACGTTTTTTCCGTCGTAGCGGCTGCGATCTTCCGGCATGAGGAAGGGCGGTGCATGGTCGCCGACAACTACGATCGCAGTCCGGCCGATCTTCGTATCCAGGGCGATCGCCTTTACGGAAGCTAAAACATTCTGCACGTATGCCAGCTGCGCGCACACGTGGTGATCTGCAACCACCGGGCAGTCCTCGTGTGGCGCATTCTTTTCATTCACCGGTAGATGACTGTTCAGTGTTAACCAGTAAAGAAACTGCGGATGGGCCAGACCTGCCTTGTGTGACTGGAGACGGCTCCTGACCAGATCAGCCACAGCATAATCACAGGCGCCATAGAAGGCGCCATCACAGGCCGGCAGTTGCCGCATCTCGCTCAGAAAGCTAAATTTTGTGAAGCCGAGCAGCGGATACCAATCAGATCGTTGGAACATGGTGGAACGGAATCCATGGAAAGCAAGGGTCTCGTAACCCGCATTGCGGTATTGCGCCGGCAGGCAAGGCTGGTTCCCCTTCAACGTATCCGGATTGATGTACATGCCTGTCTTCAGATGACATAATTCGCGCATTTCGCCCGCGACCGTTGACCCGGTAAACGGCACCATGCCTTCGCTGAGGCTGTACCGCTTTTGTATCTCCGGATCTTGAAACAGTGCAAACTCTTCGGCGTAGCCTTTGTTGTCGAGAACGCGTCCCATGGACTCCACAACCACCAGCAAGACGTCCTCGTGCTCACGAACGATCTCACCATCTGTCCAGAGCGGCCCGCTTGCACTGGCGTTCGCCGTTACCACGGCGGCAGGAGGTGCCGGACGGCCCACCGAAAGTGGAAGTCTCACCAGAACTTCATCCAGGGCCCGGTTCTCCGACCGGAGATGGCGGCCTGCGCCAAAGAGCCTTGAACCATGCGTTTCGTCGACGGCGAACAAGGCAGCCAGAACAAGGGTAATCGGGAGTGAAGCCTGCCATATGCGCCCATTGCGGCGTGACGGCATGACAGCCTTCCAAAGCCAAAGCGAAAGCCCGCACACCAGGACAAAGGTAGCCGCCCAGCTAAGTACGACGGACCCGTTGATATGTCCAAGAAAGCGAACCGCAAACAGAGGGTCATTGTGCGAAAAGTAATACAGTGCATCCAGTAAGCGGACTAACTCCAGAAGATAAGTCACGACGAACAGGATGGATGCAAGCACTGGACTGAACTCGCACGCCAACAGGGTGAGAAAAAAGTAATCCAGATTGATATATCCGGACTTCATGTGCAGCGCTCCCCGGACAAGGAGCAGCGGGACATTCGGGAGAATCGTCGCAAGCGTCAACCTTGCAAGGGATTCGCGTTCCGTCACCCACCAGGATGAAGATGAAATTGCGGAACATCCCCGAACATAAACTGTGGAAGTCGATGAGATGGCGGCCGCCCTTCAGCCATTCATGTTGGCACGCGGGGCTTTTCCCTTGACACCGGTTCTAAAGAAATAATTTCGAGATGTTCCAACAATGAACTCACAATGCCGTACTCAAGAACTTTGCGGATCAGCTTGCGCTGACCCGGTTCAGCGTGCATCGGCGAAGTAGCCGGTACGGCTGCGCAGTGACAGCGCGGCAGACTTGGCAGAGTCTTTCAACGAGACATCGATCCTTCGAAAGCTGGTGTCCTTGCCGCGCTTCGGAGCGTAGTAGCCGAGCAGGTATTGCGTTCGCAGATCGTCGGAAAGATGTGCAAAGGCAGTCCGCAGATCGTCGCGGTCGGTGACGTAAAAGTACTTGCCACCGGTGTCCGCCGCCATCTGAATCAGGGCATGTTCGCCACCGGTGTTCCGGCCGGCGTCTGCCATGATGGGCACGATGATGATGGGGTAAATGGCCGCACCCGCGCGCTGCGCCTCCGCGATGGCCTTGGTGTAGCCGATCTCGCGCTTGCTGGTGTTGTCGCCGCCGTCCGTCACCAGCACCAGCACCCGGCGGCGCGTGGCATCGGCCTTACTCTCGGTCAGCCGTTCGCTGGCGACGTACACAGCGTCGTACAGCGCAGTATCATCGCCCTTCACCAGCCGCTTGAGTCCCTCGTCGATGCGTCGCGGATCGTTCGTGTAAGGCACGATTTCGTTCGCTTCATACGAGAAGGCAATCAGGTCCATCTCGTCTTCCGGGCGCAAAATCTGCTCGGCAAAACGCTTGGCTGCATCGCGCTCTGTTTTGAACTGCGAGAAGACGGAACCGGAGGTGTCCACGGCCATGACGATGGAAAGCGGCGTGCTCGCCTCGCGCTCAAAGATGGCGATTTTCTGCATGCGACCATCTTCACGCACGGCGAAATCTTCCTGCGACAGGCCGGAGACGGCGATGCCGTGCGAATCCACAACGTTCACCGGCACATTCACCAGCCGCGTGTCCACACGAATGACCGGCGCACTCTCCTGGGTTTGCGCCTGTAATGCACCATAGAAATTGACCGCAGCACGGGAGACAGCGCCTGCGGCGGATGCCTGCGAATGGGCCAGCGTCCCGACCACGTTCAGAAACAACAGCAACACGGACATTGCCGAAAGTGCAGATGCGTAGACCAGTGGATGGCTCCCGTGCCGAACAGAGGCACTACATGTTGCTTTGACTGTGACGAGAAGAGGCGGGTGAGCGTCTACAACTTTCAAGTTGCGTCTGTCGGGAGCGATATTTCCGCCGGAAACGGTTCGCCCGGTATCCAGACCGCGCCATCCACGAAGACCTCTTTCTTCCAGATGGGCACCTGCTTCTTCAAGGTGTCGATCAGCCAACGGCAAGCCTCGAAGGTAACGCCGCGATGAGCCGACGCCACCGCGATCAGGATGCTGGTTTCGCCAATCTCCAGCCGGCCGAGACGGTGCACCATGGCTACATCGCGCACGCCAAAACGGGATTTTGCTTCTTGTGCAAGCGCCCGCATCTGCTCCAGCGCCATGGGCTCATACGCGGTGTAATCGAGGTAGAGCGTTTGGCGGCCGCGCGTGTTGTTGCGGACAATACCGTCAAAAGTTGTAATGGCACCATCTTCGCCCGCCTTGATTTCGTCTGTGATCGCTTGCGTGTCAATCCGCTCACGAACCAGTTCCACGCGCATGATGACTCCGCCAGTCTGCTTATCGCCTTCTGCTGAACCCCCGCTTACCGGCGGCAGCAACGCCACCTCGTCACCGTCCGTGAGCGACGCCGCGCCGTTCGCATACTGCTGATTTACGGCAACCGCAATCACATCCCACATCCCCGCTAGTTCGGGGGCGATGACACGGTAATACTGCAGCAAGTCCGATACTGTTCTGCCGGGAAACTGTTCCAGACGCTCCTCAGGTCCGAAGCGGTCCTGCAAAATGCTGAAGAAAAGAACACGGAGGCGCATGGGTACAGAATAGGTCGCTTCGGCTTACTTGGCTTTGCGCTTTGACTTCGCCGCAGTTTTCACGGGATCTATCCGCTTGGCGGCAGGAGCATCACCCATGTGCCGGTGATACTGCTCCAGCAGTTGGTGACCTTTCTGCGCAAGCTTGTGCGCTGCCGCATCTGTCGCAGGTACCTTTTCACCCCAGGCATGCGCGCTCAGCGCCAGCCGTGTGGGCTCGCCCTTGGGGTCCTTCATGGGTCCTCGCGGGTGCGTGAAGGTCCGCACCAAAAACGAGCCCTTGCGCTTCATCTTCTCCGGCGTATCCGCCGCTCCGGTCACGCCTGCCTTCAGCTTGGAACCATCGCGAGCGGCAAAGAAGGCGCGACCCTTTGCGGTAAGGCCTCCTTCAGGATTGCGGCCTTCTTTCGGCATGCTCTTCGGTGCGCCCGTGCGCTTTACCGCCTTCTTCGTAACGGACTTCTTCGTAACGTGTGTTGTTGTCTTTGTCGCCATAACGTCTCCACCAGATAAGAGTCGATACGGATCCTAGCGGTTACTCGCAAACGAAGGCAAACAGAGGGCGGCATCTACTTTGACCACTCGTGGTCACGCCGTCTGACGACACAATACTTTAAGCTAGGCAGCGTTCGCATCCCACTGCATACAAGACCTCCCACGAAGATTTCCTATTCATCGATTTTCCAGGCACCCACGAAAGGCACCATCCTCATGTTCATGCGTTCTGAGAAGCTTCTGATTCCCCTGGAAAAGCCGGCCAGTCCGGACCCGAACGGCGCGGCCGCCATTCAGGAACTGCTGGGCGGCAAATTCGGCGAGATGTCCACGCTGAATAACTATCTGCACCAGTCTTTTGGCTTTAAGGAGAAGAAGAGGCTCAAGCCTTTCTATGACCTGATCGCCAGCATCACGGCGGAAGAACTTGGCCACGTTGAGTTGATCTCGACAGCCATCAACCTCATGCTTGAGGGCTCCGTGCCGGAAGGCGAGCCGGTCGATGCTCCT
>CAXUEW010000023.1:0-24501 GCA_964250115.1 uncultured Terriglobus sp. | reverse complement strand
AATGATGAACTCGGCGGGCACGGCAGCAGGCATATCCGCCGGTGGGCGGTCGATCACAGCTGCAGCGTAGTCTTCCCATTCCTTTTTCATGCGTCTTCCGGATCGGGGTCAAAGACTGAGACAAAGCGTTTCAGGATGACTTTCAGAAACGCGGAAGGCACAGATTCGACAAATCGCGCATCGCGCTCGGATAGGTCAATTGTGCGCGGCTGATCACACCGAACAAGCCCGGTAGTGCGTAAGGATGCAGGTAGTGAAACCGCTAGTCCCAGACGAATCGCAAAACCTCCACCGTTCGTGACCGGGAGCACTACAGGAGCCTGAGTACGTTGATTGAGATCGTCAGGCGATATGACCCAAACGGGTCGCCTGCCACGCTGTTCGCGTCCGACTGTCGGCTCTAAGTCGGCGAAGAAGATGTCTCCCTGCTTCACAGCAGTTCGCGGCCTACCGGGGGCGAGTTGAGCCACTCCCAATCCTCCTCGGGATCACGCGGAATCTGGTCATAGTCGGCCAGCAATTCTGAAAGTTTGTATCGTGATCGCCGTCGCCGAGGAGCGCCTTCTGCCGAGACCACAAGTTCTTTCCCATCCAGTTCCACCTGGACGAGGGATTCCGCGGTAAGTGACAGTTCCGCCTTCGTCTCAGGTGAGAGCGGCAGCATGAGAACGCCATTCACTTCCTTCAACTGCGTGGTCGCCATAAAATTCCTCTCAGCAATCGTAACAAGAAGGGCCTCCGGGGAACCGGAGGCCCTTCTTCCTGCCTATTGCGACAGCATTTACTTGGTTGCTGCGGCCACGGAAGAATCGCTCTTGGCGAACTTACGCTTGAAGCGCTCGATGCGGCCCGCGGTATCGATCATTTTGCTCTTGCCGGTGTAAAACGGGTGGCAAACGGAGCAGATTTCGAGCAGGATGTCGCCCTTGTGCGTTGAGCGGGTTTCGAAGGTATTGCCACAGGCGCATTTGACGTTGGTGGCATTGTAGTTGGGATGAATTCCTTGCTTCGGCATGGTTCAGATCTCAATTCTGTATGAAGTAGACCGTCCCGGCTCACGGTTCGCTTGCAGCGGTCATGTTCACGCCACATCGATGTTCCCGTCGCTTTACCGTTCGCGGCCCAGCCAGTCTTGCAGGCTTCTATTTGATGCTGCAGCGCTGACTATGGATCCATTCTAACGGCTGGCTGGTGGCGAGAGCAATTGGTCCGGGACGATCATTGCTGCATCCCCGCAGGAACAGGCGTAACATCTCGGGACGGGGGAGCGACACCATGAGGATGACTATAGAAGTGTGTAGCATTAGCCTTGCTCTTTTCTTGATGCTCGGAGCCGGCGCGCAGACGACGCCCAGCGGGCAGGTAGTCGCTCCAGGCACAAAGGGACAAAGGAGCGGAGCCACCACCTGCAGCGGGCCAGATACCCCAACAAACGTTGCCAACGCCAATGATGCCAACTGCGTGGAGGCAGCACCGGGCTTCGTTTCACCTGCGCTGGACGCGTCTACGGCCGAGCATCCCCGTAACGTGGTGGCGTTGGTCCGAGTGGATGCCGTCGTACCAAGGCCCCCGGTCGCCATGCCCGATGGGGACAGCTTCAGCGTTGTAGGCAGTGCAACTCTGGTTAAGGTGCGCCGGCCAGAGTTGAAGGACTGTCTTGCCACCGGCAAACGCATCAGCGCCCGCGCAAACGCGTCCACATCCACAACGTGCCTCGACCGTAAAGGCGAATTGCTCGCCTACGAGGAGTGCAAATCAGGCTCGGCGGACTGCATCGTCATGACACCGCAGGACGTTGCAAAACAGCAGGGAAGCGCGAAGGCTCAGTGAGTGCCGTAAGCCAATCAGATCTGGCAGCGGAACTGGACGGTGCCTGTCCACGGTGCGACGGCCAAGGCATGCGCATCGTCGAGGACGCTACCGGCAGGCGTACCGCGGTGCCGTGTGTCTGCCGCGCGCAGCGACGATCGCGCAAGGTGCTGACGCAGGCACGCATCCCACGCCGGTACGAACATTGCACGCTGGACTCCTTTGAGCCATCCTATGCGGGTGGTGGTAATCGCAGTCTCAGCCGTGCCCTGATGGCCGGCAGAAAGTTCGTCGCCGATTACCCTTTGGAGACGGACGGGACAGGGCTGCTGCTGACCGGTTCCATAGGCGTAGGCAAAACCCACCTTGCTGTGGGCATGCTGCAGGCACTGGTGGAAGAACGCGGCGCGAGCGGCCTGTTTTATGACTATCGCGAACTGCTAAAGCAGGTGCAGAACAGCTACAACCCGCGCGTTGCCTCGACAGAGCTCGAGATTCTCGCGCCCGTTTTCGATGCGGAGGTCCTGGTGCTGGATGAAATCGGCGCTTCCAAGCCGACGGACTGGGTGTGGGATACGGTCGCACACATCCTGAACACCCGCTACAACGACAAACGGACGACCATCATCACCACGAACTATGCGAATTTGCCGCCGTTAGGGGTTGAGGCTTCCGAAACGCCACGCAGCACGGCACGTGCAGCTATGCGTGAAGAGACGCTGGGCGATCGCATCGGCGAACGCATGCGCTCCCGCTTGCAGGAGATGTGCGTTGTCATCGAGATGCAAGGCGAAGACTTTCGGCAGAAGGTCAAACGCGCATCGTTTGCGTGACAAGTCTTCAGAAGCTCAAAAGGCTCATCAGCACCAGCAGGGCACAGGCACAGGCTGTAATGCGGTAGGTCCAGTCATGAACGGGGGACGCGTGCACGCGATTTCTCCTCGCGTTCACTGTAAGTGGCCGGCAGAGTCCAGTGCTCGCGTGGTTGAACTATGACACGGCATGGACCCATTTGCATGAAATGCTTGTAAAAGGATCTCAGTAGTAGACTCCCGTTATGGAACTCGGCAGCAAAGATGTGCGTCTGCTTTCGCCTGAGCCGGAGCGCACCCTGTCTGCACGTACCTGGGCCGTGGCTACGCTGGCGGTGCTGGTTTTGCTCGGCGTTGCGACCATTGCAACGCTGCGCCGCTCAACCTCAAACACAGGCGAGATTCGCCGTGCCGATCCGTATGCCGCGAAACTTTCTATTACGGGTGTGCAGATGTCAGAAGCCACCAACGGAACCGGCGGTAAGGCGACTTACGTGGAGGGCAGCATCGTGAACATCGGCGACAAGGTGGTCACCGCCGTACTTGTGCAAGTGACCTTTGCGACGACCGAGGGTACGCCCTATCGTGAGACGCTGCCTCTTTGCATTATCCGGACCCGCCTGCCCTATGTCGATCTTCAGCCGATCTCGGCATCGCCGATCCTGCCATCGCAGACGCGCGACTTCCGCCTCATCTTCGAATCGGTTCCGGCCAACTGGGATGTGAAGCCACCTGCCATCCAGGTGGTTCACGCGGATCTCAGGTAGACGCTTCCACTACACTGTGGAGCCATTTTCCTCCAAGCAGAAGAAATTACCTGGCCCTGGTTCTGCTGTTCTCAGCGCAGGCTTACGAAACTTCTGTAAGTAGCTCATTTAAAAAGGTAAAGCTCTTCCTAAAACTTTGGCACACGTATTGCTACTGGATAGGGATACCAGAGTTGTGTCAGCACGCCCACGAGGCAGCTCTGTCACAAGGAGTGAAGGCGAATGATGAATGCCAAAGAGACAAAGAAGATGTTGAGCTTGAGTGCTTCCGCGCTGTTGCTGGCCGGGATGGCCGCGATGCCGTCACATGCCCAGGCGAACTCTGACGCGACCTCGTCCGCAACTGCCAAGCAGGATGCTTCCGATAGCAGCACTTACTCCACAGGTAAGCCGCTGGAAATGCAATCAAAAGAAGGCTTCTGGGGCCACATCAATCCGCTTGCCCGCAAAAAGTGGGTACGACGCCAGATGGATCCGGTAAAGGATCGCGTCAACGAGCTGGATCAGTTGCAGGCAAAGAATGCGAACGACATCCGCGACGTTGACTCGCGTGCCACGGCAGGCATCAAGCGTGCCAGTGACTCCGCAGCACTGGCCGATCAACATGCGCAGGATGCAGCCAGACGTGCCGACTCTGCAAACGGAACGGCAATGTCTGCCTCCACGCGAACAGACGCGCTCCACGGAACGGTGCAGAACCTGGATCAGTACCAGACCGTGTTGTCGACGCCCGTAGCCTTTCCCGCCGGACGCACCACGCTGGGACGCAAGGCAAAGGCAGATCTCGATGAAGTCGCCGCAAAGCTTGCAACCGAGAAGGGTTACATCCTTGAAGTGCAGGGCTATAGCCGGGGTGGCGTTTCCGCATCGCAGGCAATGGCAGATTCAGTTGTGCGCTACCTCGTGACCGAACATCAGGTACCGGTCTACCGCATCTACCGTTCCGGCCTCGGCAAGGCGACCACGAAGTCCACGTCCGACGGTGAGAAGCTGCTGGCGAATGGAGTACGTGTGACGCTGCTGCACAACAGCCTGGCCGAAATGGGAACGCAGTCGACTCCAACAGCTACGTCTCCGATCACTCCCAGCAGCCTGTAGCTGATACAAGATTGGCGTGTGTACCCCGCCAAAACACCTCTCCTAAGCAGAGAGAACCAAGGCAGATTGGCCCTCCTCGCGGAGGGCCGTTTTTTGGTATCTGCTTTGTGCCGATCGACTTACTGGGTGACGCCAAGCGCTCGTCCCAGCAGGTAGAACAGCTCTGTCTGGTTGGTAACACCGAGAACGTTGGCTGCCTGCGGACCCTGCGCTGCAATACGCACCTGGGTGCCCGTATGGCTTTGCGATGCGCCAACCGGTTGGCTCGCATACGAGACCGTCATGGTGCCATTGTCACGCGTCCGTATGTAGCTGAATGCACCCGGCTGCGCAGGAGACGATGGTGGATCGATGATCTGCGACGTATGCCCGTGATCCGCTGTGACGACGATCAGGGTGTCTGGGTTTTGGCGGGCGTACTCCAGTCCGGCGGCGATGGCGGCATCGAACGCGATTGTCTCGCCGATCTGCTGGCATGGGCTTGAGACATGGTCCTGCTTGTCGATGGAAGCGCCCTCAACCTGCAGGAAGAAGCCGGTCTGCTTGCCCTTAGTGGACTGGTCCAGCAGGAACAGCGCGCGCTTGGTCATGTCTTCCAGGCTGGGCTGGTTGCCTGGGCGCACACCCTCCGTGCAGGTCTGAGGACCGCTGCCCGGGTACGGCTGGGCAACGGTGCCGCCAAACTCCAGGTCCATGTTGATGGGCGCGAACAGGCCCAACACGGGGACGTTTGGTGCGGTGTTCTGCAGATCATTCGCCGTGCGGATCAATTGGTAGCCCAACGCTGTTGCCTGTGCAAGCACCGTCCGGCCAATGAAGGGACCGCCATCGTTCGTCTCGGCAAAACGGCTGTAGCCGCCGCCCAGCAGAACGTCGACCTTGTGGTCCACTTCCTGCTCCGCAATGGAACCCGGTCCACCGGCAGACTTTTTGTACACGGCGCATGCGCGCATGTCGGCGGGGCCGTAGCAACCACGGTCGTTCACGTGTGACGCAAGCACTGCGGGTGTTGCATCTGTAAGGTCTGCGGTCGATACATCGCCAGTGGCAAAGCCGGCGCGCTGCGCAAGCTCAAGAATGGTTGTGAGTGGCGTGACGTTCGTCGATCCCGCAACCGTCGAGATGCGGCCGTTGCTGGTCTTGACGCCAGTCGCCCAGCCGGTGCCGGACGCGGCAGAGTCGGTGACGAAGTTCGGGACGTCGGGGTTCGTCTCCTGCAGGGCATACGTGGTGTACGCACCGGTCAGCGGCAGGGTGTCCATGGCCAGACGGCCGTTCGGTCCCAGGCGATAGTTACGCGCGATGGTGATTTCAGAATCGCCCATGCCGTCGCCGAGAAAGAGGATGACGTGCTTGGCACGTCCGCCCTGAATCGCGGCGCGCAACGCATCCGTGCGGTCCTGGTTGGTGGTTTCGCGCAAGGACCGCTGTGCGGGAGAAATGCTTGTGCAGAGGCATACGCATGCCAGTGCCAGGGAAGTTACCGTGGAACGCTTCATAGTTGCTCCTGAATTGTCAGCTGCTTCCGTGGACGGTACGGTCCATGTTTGACAACGGAGTGAGCAGGTTATGAAGTAGCGGTGAACTTGACACAGACGCTTAGCGAACAGTCACCTGGGTAAAGCCGAGTCCGCGCAGCAGGCTTTCCATGCTGTTCCGCGCATTGCCGCGCGCAGTGTCCAGGATGCCGTCAGCAGTCGCGGCCTGCAGAATCTGCGTCTCCGCGGTTTTGCGGGTATCGCTTTCAAGGCTGGGATCGGCCTGCGTCAGCAAGCCCGTAGTTCGCGCAAAGACTCGGGTTTTGGCGCTGTCAATGCGCGTGGTGAACACCTGTGAAGCTGGCAGGTCGACCGTAACGGCATGTCCGTTGACCTGCACGGATTCAGGCCGCAGTTGCGAAAGGTCGACGCCCGCAATCACCTGTCCGTGCACCACCAGCAGCAGGCGGTCTCCAAACAGCAGGTCCGGCAGCACCGTGTTAGTGTGTTTGCCCTCAACCACCGTGTCGACGGAGTAGCTGACAGTTTCGAGCCGATTCAGCCGCTGAATCTGGCTGACCACATCCGGCGCGGAGGTAAAGCTTTCATGACCGCTCAGCAGAAAGCTGGCAAGCTGCCCCGTCATGCCGCCGCTGCCGGCATGCCTCAACAGCAGCACCGCACCAACAATGCCGAAAACAAAGAAAAGCAGAATTGCAAACAGAATGGAGCCAAAGCGGCTGCGTGGACGCCCATTGACATTGGCGATGCGCTGCTGACGTGCTACTTCGTACTGGCGTTCACGTTCCACGTTGGAGCTTGTTGATTCAGGTTCCATGTATACCGATCAGATGCGCTGCATCTCGTCACGCTTGCTTTCGTTCCTTTGTTGAGCCTGAATGAGCCGAAAGGGCAAGTTTAAAAAGCCTTTCCTCACTGTGTAATCGCGTCGAAGCTGACCTGGCTTAGCGCACGTCCGCGGCCCATGCGGTTGCGGTAGCTTGCAGCCACAAACTCGCGGAACAGCGGATGCGGCTCCAGTGGCTTCGATTTGAATTCCGGGTGGAACTGGCAGGCAACAAAGTATGGATGCGATGGAATTTCGACGATTTCGACGTAGGTTGCGTCTGGCGTGGTGCCGGTCAGGCGCAATCCGCCGCCAGTCAAAACAGGTTCGTACTCGCGGTTGAATTCGTAACGATGACGATGGCGTTCGCTGATCTCCGTCGTTCCGTAGGCCGCGGCAGCCTTGCTGTCCGCTTCCATCACGCAGGTCCACGCACCCAGCCGCATGGTTCCACCCATCTCTTCCACGCCGGTCAGCTCGCGCAGTTTGTAGATGATGCGGTGGGACGTTGCCGGGTCGAACTCGCTGGAGTTGGCATCGTGTAGGCCACAGACGTTGCGGGCAAACTCAATGCAGGCGGTCTGCATGCCCAGGCAGATGCCGAAGTAGGGAACTGCGCCCTCGCGAGCAAAGCGGATTGCATTCAACATGCCTTCAATGCCGCGCTTGCCGAAGCCGCCCGGCACCAGGATGCCGTCGAAACCCTCCAGTTGCTGCTCGTAGCTGCGGTCGCCGGTCTCCAGGCCCTCGGCTTCAATCCACGTCACCCGCAGCTTCAGGTTGGCGTGCAGAGCGCCGTGAACCAGGGCCTCTTTCAACGATTTGTAGCTGTCCTCGTACTCGACATATTTGCCCACAATGCCGATGTGGACTTCGTCCTTCGGATGGTAGGCGTGGTCGACGAGCTCACGCCACTTGGTGAGGTCGGCTTCTTTTGCATCTAGTCGCAGATAGTTCATCACCAGCGTGTCAACATGTTCTGCCTCGAACGCCAGTGGCAATTCGTAAATGTTCGCCACGTCGCGCGCTGCGATGACAGCGCGTTCCTCCACGTTGCAGAAAGCGGCAATCTTGCCTCGCATTTCGCGTGGAAGGTTGCGTTCGCAGCGGCACAACAGGATGTCCGGCTGGATGCCGATGGACAGCATTTCCTTCACGGAATGCTGGGTGGGCTTGGTTTTCAGTTCCTGCGCGGCGGCAATCCACGGCACCAGCGTTACGTGGACAAACAGCGTGTTTTCGCGGTGAAGGTCCTGCCGCATCTGTCGAATGGCTTCCAGGAACGGCAGCGACTCGATGTCGCCGACCGTGCCGCCGATCTCGACGATGCAGACGTCGCACTCTGCCGCCACCTTCCGCATGGCGTTCTTGATCTCGTTGGTCACGTGCGGGATTACCTGCACGGTCTTGCCCAAGTAGTCGCCGCGGCGCTCCTTGGTGATCACCTGCTCGTAGATCCGGCCGCTGGTCAGGTTGTTGTCGCGCGACAGCTTGGCATGGGTGAAGCGCTCGTAATGACCCATGTCGAGGTCGGTTTCGGCGCCGTCGTCTGTCACGAACACCTCACCATGCTGGAACGGCGACATGGTGCCCGGATCCACATTCAGGTATGGGTCGAACTTCATCAAACCAACGCGCAGGCCGCGCGCCTCAAGCAGGCAGCCGATGGATGCAGCCGCAAGACCTTTACCGAGCGAAGACACAACGCCGCCCGTTACAAAGATGTATTTCGCTGACATCTCCGCCTCGTTCTTTTCTGTTGTCGTGATTGGCCGTGCGTGGGGTGCACGAGCAAGTATACCAAGCACGGCTCGATAGCATCTGTCAGAACGCGCCCAGCCCCGCGGCTTCCTTCAGCAGCAGGAGATACCACAGCACGGGTGCTGCAACGAGCAGCGCATCAATCCGGTCCAGGATGCCGCCGTGGCCGGGTAGCATCGCACCGGAATCTTTCACGCCTACGCCGCGCTTCAGGGCGCTCTCAAGTAGATCGCCTACCTGCGCGGCGATGTTGACGATGGCGGCGAGCAGCAGCGTCTGCCATAGCGGCTCGGTAATATGCAGCACGGTGCTGCCGCGACGGCCCACCATCTCGCACACACCCGCAAGCAAGCCGGCAATCAGTACCGAACCAATGAGCGAAGCCAGCGCGCCTTCCTGCGTCTTATTGGGACTTAGCGCCGGTGCCAGCTTGCGTTTGCCGAACGCCTTGCCGACATAAAGCGCGGCAATGTCACCCGTCCAGACAACGAGCATGAGGAAGATCAGTAGCGTCGGGCCGTTCTCTCTCGCGCTGATCTGCGGCAGCAGCGTTAGCGGATAGGCCACATAGATCAGGCCGAAAAAGCCCGCGGCTGCTATCGGTAAAACGCGCTCAAGATGCCCCGTTCGTGCCTCGCGAAACGCGACAATCGTCAGCAAGCTAAGGCCGAGCGCGCTCAGCACGGGCAGCGCTGCCTCAAGCGGCCGATAATACGTCACCAGAAACAGCACGGCAACAGCAGGCAGCAGCCACCAAGCCGGCACCACTTCGTCGCCAGCGCGGGTCAACGCCACATACTCGTACGCAGCCAGCATGGCCACCAGCGCAGACACCACGATGAGTGCAAGCTGGTTACCCCAGAACACAAGCCCGAAAACGATGGCAATAAGAACGATGGCGGTGAGGATTCTCTTCATGTGTCAGAAAGAGGATACCTTCATCCATTCAACAGGAGCATCGGGCGGTGGCTTAGCGGACCAGCTCCGGCATCAAGGGATCGGGCAGCGTTTCGTCGGTGAACTCGGTGTCCAGTCCGCCGAAGCGGCGGCTCCGCTGCTGAAAAGCGGCAATGCCTTCCAGCAGGTGTACGCCGCGAAAGTCCGGCCACAGCCTGTCGGTGACGTATAACTCGGCATAGGCGATCTGCCACAGCAGGTAGTTCGAAATGCGCATTTCGCCGCTGGTGCGGATCAGCAGATCGGGATCAGGCATGTGGGCGGTGTACATGTGCCGCGAAAGCGCCTCTTCATCGATAGAGTCCATGCCGCCCGATTCGAGCAGGTCTTCCACTGAGCAGCCATGCCGCCGTGCTTCTGCAACCAGGCCGTTGACAATGCCCCTGGTTGCATCAACCATCTCCGCGCGCGAGCCATAGTTCAACGCAAGCGTCAGGGTCGTTCCAGTATTCTTCGTTGTTTCTGCGGCTGCCCACGCCATCGTGTCCTGTACTTCCGGCGGCAATTCATGTGTGCGTCCGATGTAGGCCATGCGAACGTTGTTGTCGTTCATTCGCTTGACGTTGCCGGCGAGGTAATTCCGCAGCAGCTTCATCAGGAAGCTGACTTCAGCCTTGGGACGGCGCAGGTTGTTCTCCAGCGAGAAGGCGTACAGCGTCAGAAAAGGCAGGTTGATTCGGCTGGCAGTTTCGACCACAAATTGCACGCTTTCAGCACCCTTTTGGTGCCCTAAGAAGCGCTTTAATGCACGTTTTCCCGCCCACCGGCCATTGCCGTCCATAATGATGGCAACGTGCTCCGGAATGCGTTCCGGGTTCAGGGTGCGGTAGACCTCCAGCTCGTCGGGGGAGAGTTCGTGGACGCGCAGAGGCTGGCTCAGCGACAAAGGGAAAACCTCAACAAATACTGGACTTCCGCTCGACCCTAGCACGTCCGCATGGGCTGTTGCAATGCACTGCAAAAGCCCAGGCGGACAGCCAGAGAAGGAGACGAAGGAAGGAAGCGCGGCCTACGCCATGCGGCGGCGGCCCGATGCCAGTTCGCGCACGTGGTTCAGGAAAATAGACTTCTGCAATGCGTCCAATTGCGCACAAAAGCCTGCAATTTCTGCCAAAAAGGGGTCTGAAAGCAGCACTGCAGCCTCATCTTTGTGACGGGTTTTCGCATCGCGCAGCAAGGCGCTGATGTCGACCTGCAGGGCACGCGCCAGCCGCTCCAGTGATGACAGGGTAGGCATCGCCTTGCCATTCTCGATCTTGGAAATGTAGGTGCGGGGGACTCCCATACGACCGGCTAGTTGCCGCTGGCTCAGGTTGCGGACATGGCGCAGATCGCGCACAGCCGTGGCTACCTGAATGCCGCTGTCGCTGTTTGTTGCGGGTGATGGGACGAGCGATAGCGCAGGAGCAGCAATAGGCTCCGGCTCTTCCACGTCCAGTGGCTTGTGGCACTTCCGGCACATTGCGTTACCTGCGCGGAATTGCACCAGGCTGCAGTGGTCGCAGCGCAGGACCTCCCGTTGTTCCACGGGTGCCATCATGGTTGCCATAGTGTGTGTAGCGGATGGGTGCCAGAGCAAGGACCCACATCACGCACGTCCGATGAAGAACGACCGCGATGTTCCTACTCTGATACGGGGGTAACTCTTCAGTCAAGAGGAATCCCGATGATTATTATCGAACTGCAGAAGAAAAGCGGAAGAGAACCAAAGTAGTAACGAGCTGCGTTCGCACGCAGGAGCCTACAGCGCGGAACTTTGCGTAGTGGAAATGCCTGCCGCACGCCAGCGGCTCGTCATAGCCGCTACCGTACCAGCGTCGATGCCTCGCACAGCGTCTTCAATGACGGTCACATCGAAGCCGAGTGCATGGCCGTCCAAAGCCGAGTAGCCGACGCAGTAATCCCATGCCAGCCCGCACAGGTACAGCTTAGGTAGGCCGCGATCCCTCAGGTACCCCGCGAGACCAGTCGAGGTACGGTGATCGTTCTCAAGAAAAGCCGAGTACGAATCCACGTTCTTCCGAAAGCCCTTGCGAACGATTAGACCGGCGTGGGGCAGGTGCAGATCCCGGTGCAGCGAGGCGCCTTCGGTCTCCTGCAGGGTGTGGTCAGGCCAAAGCGACTGCGTGCCATAAGAGGCCTCGACCGTATCCAGAAATGGACGTTTGCCATGGGTGCTGCCGAACGAGATGTGGCCTGCCGGGTGCCAATCCTGCGTGAGGATGACCTCGTCAAAGCGCTCTCCAAGCCGGTTGATGATCGGGATAACAGCCTCGCCGTCAGGCACTGCCAGGCTACCCCCCGCGAGAAAGTCACGCTGCACGTCGATCACGAGCAATGCCTCGCCTGCTGCGTTTCGCATAGCTACTCCCTTCCATGGCTGCGGTTTCTAGCGCCCATAAAGCCATCTGATGCATAGCAGACAGCCGCGGCAACACAGCTCGGCTTACACTCGTCCCTATGCCCAAACCCTTTCATGCTGAGGCCCGTTTGCGGGTGCGGTACGCAGAAACCGACCAGATGGGCGTTGTCTACCATGCGAACTACCTGGTCTGGTTTGAGGTGGGCCGCGTGGAGTTGCTGCGTTCTATCGGTGTTCCATACAAGCAGTTGGAGCAGGAGCACGGATGCATGATCGCCGTGGTGGCGGCTGAGGCACGGTACCGGTTTCCGGCGCGGTATGACGATGAGATTGCCGTACGGACCAGCCTTTTAGCCATGCGCGGGTCCGTGCTCAAGATCGGTTATCAGGTCATTCGTATCGAGGACGAAAAGCTGCTCTGCGAAGGCCAGACAACGCATGTTGTGGTGGACCGCACCATGGCGAAACGAGCCCTGCCGGAACCTTACGAAGTTGCTTTCCGCGCCATGCTGCAGGGCAGCGGGCAGCCCGCGTGACTAAGAGCACGATGGCGTGATGACAGGCTTTAGCGGACGAACTAACCTGCAGCAGGCAACGCCGCGTCGTCGATCTTTTCAGAACTGTTGACAAGGTCGCGAAGATCCTTCGATGGCTTGAAGTAAGGCACACGCTTGGCCGGCACCGCTACCTTGTCGCCTGTCTTCGGATTACGGCCGGTGCGTGGATTGCGCTGGCGAGTGCGAAATGAACCGAAGCCGCGAATCTCCACCTTCTCATCCGCTCGCAGTGCCTTGATAATGCCTTCGAAGAAGGTTTCCACGATGATCTCGCCGTCGCGACGCGTCAGGTCGCCGATGTCGGTAACCTTGTTCACTAATTCGGCCTTGGTCATGGTCAGCACTCCGGACGCTACCTTGCGAGGTGGGTCAATCTTACACCGGCTGCTCACGGAGCCTGCCGCAAACGTGGGTAGGATGAGCGTTCAACGGCAGATTTGACATTGCACCATTCGGCGCGAAGACTTTCGGTAGACATGCTTCGATCCCTCCTTATCGCACTCTCGCAAAACGGCACCATGCGCGGCATCATGGAGCGCTCCTCGCCAGGCCGAAAAATTTCAAGCCGCTTCGTTGCCGGGCTCACTGTGGAAGATGCACTCCGCGTGACGCGCGAGTTGAACACGGCCGGCTTTGCAGTTTCGTTGGATTTCCTGGGTGAAAGCGTGGCGACGGAGGCACAGGCCCGCTCTGCAGCGGACCTTTACCATCGTCTGCTGGACGAAGTCGCGACGAACGGCTTGAACGCGAATGTGTCGGTGAAGCTGACGGGCATCGGTATGGATGTGTCGCATGAATTGGCGGAAAGCACGGCGGGAGAAATCGTTGCGCACGCCGAACGGCTCCGAAACTTCGTCCGCATCGACATGGAGGGCTCCTCATACACTGAAGCGACCATTGCGTTGACAGAGCATCTGCATGGCAAATATCCGGGTGCGGTTGGGACGGTTTTGCAGGCATACCTGTTCCGCACGGAAGCCGACGCAAACCGCCTGCTGCGGCAGGGCATTCGCATCCGGCTATGTAAAGGTGCATACAAGGAGCCGGCTGCGATTGCGTTTCCCCTGAAGGCAGACGTCGATAAAAACTATGTGAAGCTGATGCAGATCATGCTGCCTTCCGGCGTGTTTTGCGGCATCGCAACCCACGACCCGGAGATGATTCAAGCGACTGAAGCATTTGCAACGCAGCAGGGAATCGCGCGCAGTGCCTTCGAGTTCCAGATGCTGTACGGCGTGCAGCGCGAACTGCAACGGGATTTGCTGCGGCGCGGATATGGTGTGCGCGTGTACCTGCCGTTCGGCACCGACTGGTACCCGTATTTCATGCGAAGGCTGGCGGAGCGGCCCGCGAATGTGTTGTTCCTGCTGAAGAACCTGCTCAGGTAGCGACCAAGCTTTGACTTTGTCATCCCGTAACGAAGTGTAGGGATCTGCATTTCTGCCGGTGCGCAGGCAGATATGCAGATCCCTCCGCTTCGCTGCGGGATGACAAGGCTGCTGTGCCGGATGACAAGGCTATAGAGGCGTAGTCCGCCGGGCACGCCGCCGTGCCTCCCACACCTTCACGTACTTCCAATGCGCATACACAGCGTGATTCAGGTGGAAGATCAGCCCCTCCGCACCGTCAAGAAATCCGACTCGCAGGACGTAGTTTTTCAGGAAGCCGAAGAACGGGTTCACAAACGATTGCAGCAGGATGAGCGAATCAGCCGTGCAGGCTTTTCGGCGGCCCAGAGGCATGACGGTGCCGGTGCTGTACTCGTTCATGTGGTCGAGGTAGTTGGCAAAATCCGGGTAGCCGTAATGCAGCAGGTGATTTTTCAGCCGGCCCTTGCCGGAGTTGGATTGCGGCGTGCCGTGCGGTCCAATACTCTCGTCCACGATTGCGGTGCCTCGGCGGAACAGCCGCAGCTTTTCGTCTGGGTACAGGCCGCCGTGCCGCATCCATCGTGTCATGAAAATGTTGAGGCGAGGCATCCAGTAGGCGCTGTATTCAGCTTGTCGTAGAACCGCTTCGATCTCTGCCCGCAGTTCCGGTGTGACGACCTCGTCCGCGTCCAGCAGCAGGATCCAGTCGCAGGTGCATTGGCTGATGGAGATATTTTTCTGCTCGGGATGGCCCTTAAAATCGCGGTTGAAGCTGTGCTTCGCTCCGAAGGAACGGGCGATCTCCGGTGAGCGGTCGCTCGATCCGGAATCCACGATGACAATCTCATCCACCCAACCCTGCACGGCAGCGAGTGTACGGGGCAGGTTCTTCTCCTCGTTTGTGGCGATCATGGCGACGGAGATCGTCGCGCGCTTTGGCTCCTCAGGCATCCGGCTGAGTCTATCGCAACAGCGCAAGACTGAAAGCGGAAAGCAGAACGCGAAGGACGCAAGGAGTCTTTGTTGGCTCCACGACCTTCGCGTGCCCTTCCTTCGCGCCCTTCGCGTTCTGCTTTGCAGAACTCGTGCCATGCGCACAAAGCGGGCAAAGATACGCCGCTTGTCGTGAGCAACCATGTACGATGTCGCAAGACACTTCACCCACGGAGTTCTGCCCGCATGCCCGTATCGCCCTTTTTCAGAAGCCGCGCCATGACGCAAAGCCGTCTGCGTGCCACGATAACGGCCCTATTCGTGGCCTGTTTCTTCGGCGTGGTTGCCCCCGCGCAGCAGCCGACGCCGACACCCAAGCCGAAGACGCCCGGGAACGACTGGATCAACCTATTCAACGGCACCGACATTACCGGCTGGACGCCCATCGGCGCGGAAAGCTGGACCGTGGAAGGCGACGGCATCCTGCACGGCAAGGGCCTGACCAAGGCCTACGGCTACCTGCAAACGGCGAAGGACTATAAGGATTTTCAGCTATCGCTGCGCTTCAAGTGCGTGGGCGACGGCAACAGCGGCGTCTTCTTTCACACGAGCTTCAAGGGCGTGGATGCGGTCACCGGCATGCAGTTCGAAATCGATTGCACCATGATGCACCACACCGCCGGTGTGTACGCCGAGGATGGCCGTGGATGGGTGGTGTGGCCTTCGCCTGAGAATGAGGGCGTGGTGCGCAAGGGCGAGTGGAACGACTACCTGGTGGAGGTTGTTGGCAACCGCTATCGTTCGCGTCTAAATGGCGTGCAGATGGTCGACTTTACCGATCCAAAGCCGGGTGCGCCGGACGGCAAAATCGCTCTCCAGTTGCATGCGGGTGGTGAAGGCAATATGCAGTTCAAGGACATCTGGATTCGTGATCTCACACAGCGGTAAACGCACTTCTTTGAGGTTGTCATCCCGTAGCGTAGCGGAGGGATCTGCATCTCTGCCCGCCGTAGCAATCGTTCATGTTCAAAATTACGTTGCATGGGCTGCAATGTTGCTCTCGGCGTTGTTCTCCGCAGCCACACTCACAGCGCAGGACCATTCCGGCTGGAGCGATTACG
Organism: uncultured Terriglobus sp.; assembly: GCA_964250115.1. GTDB lineage: Bacteria > Acidobacteriota > Terriglobia > Terriglobales > Acidobacteriaceae > Terriglobus. The sequence goes on along the minus strand of CAXUEW010000023.1, from coordinate 8,629 downwards.
GCGGCTCGCCGGATGGGGCCCAGTACTCGTCTCTCGCGCAGGTAAACCGCGGCAATGTCGCGAAGCTGCAACGCGCGTGGAACTTTCAGACGGGCGACGATCGCGGCTACCTGTTCAACCCGCTCGTCATCGGCCGAACGATGTATGTGCTGGCGCACAACAACTCCGTGGTGGCGCTGGATGCGGGCACCGGCAAGGAACTGTGGACGCACAGCTTTCAGGCAAAGACACCGCTGATTACGACGCGCGGCATCAACTACTGGCAAAGCGCCGACGGGAAGGATCGCCGGCTGATCTTGTCGGTGGATAACGCATTGCAGGAGCTGGATGCCACTACAGGCGCGTCCGTCATCGCAGGCTTCGGCAAGGATGGCCGTGTCGATCTGCGGGAGGGGCTTGGCCGCGACGCAGGCAAGCTATCGCTGGTGCAGTCCTACAATCCCGGCAAGGTCTACAAGGACCTGCTGATCCTCGGCTCTGCCACCAACGAGGAGTATGCCTCCGGTCCTGGCGACATCCGCGCGTACAACGTACTGACCGGTGCGCTGGCGTGGACGTTCCACACGGTTCCGCATGAGGGTGAAGTCGGATCAGACACGTGGCCGAAGGATGCATGGAAGACCGTGGGCGGTGCTAACAACTGGGCCGCCATGGCTCTGGATGAGAAGCGCGGCACCATCTTCATCCCGACAGCGAGCCCTAAATATAACTTCTATGGTGCGAACCGGCCCGGCAAGAATCTGTTCGGCGACTGCCTGCTGGCGCTGGACGCCGCGACCGGCAAGCTGCGCTGGTACTACCAGACCGTGCACCACGACATTTGGGATTACGACAACGGCACCACGCCCATGCTGCTGACCGTGAAGCATAACGGTAAGTCGCAGGATGTGGTGGCGCAGGCCAGCAAGGTTGGCTTCGTGTGGGTGTTCGACCGCGATACCGGCAAGCCGCTGTGGCCGATTGAGGAGCGGCCTGTGCCGAAGTCGAAGATGCCCGGCGAGCAGACCTGGCCGACGCAGCCCTTTCCGTCGCAGCCGCCGCCGTTTGCCCGGCAGGCGTTCACGGTAAAGGACCTGAGTCCCTATCTTGAGCCAGGCGAACGCGAAGCCCTAACGCGGCAGATGCTTGCCGCCCACAACGACGGCCTGTTCACACCGCCAAGCACGGAAGACACGGTCGAAATGCCGGGCAACAACGGCGGTGCGAACTTTGGCGGTGCCGCAGCTGACCCGGCGAATGGGCTGTTCTACATCGTTTCGAAAGACCTGCCGGCGATGCTGAAGCTGACGCTTACGCGGCCGGTCACGGTGCGGCCTGGTGTCTCCGCTGAGATGCGTGGGCAGGCGCTATATCAGACGAATTGCGCACTGTGCCATGGCGCGGATCGTGCGGGCAAGCCGCCCGGCATTCCGTCACTGGTGGACGCTCCTGCGCGGCTTGGCGACACGCAAATCGCGCAGAATGTGCATTACGGCAAAGGCAAGATGCCGTCGTTTTCGCAGCTGACCGGGCTTGAGGTAGACAGCATCGTAGCCTACCTGAAGCGACCGGAACTCGCACCTGCAACACTACCTCCTGCGGCGATGGCTGCTACTCCAGTCGATCCGGCTACGGCGCAGTATCGCAGCAGCTTCGGCTTTATGTTTGCGGAGAGCGGCCTGCCGGTCATCGCGCCACCTTGGACGACGCTGACCGCCTACGACCTGAACACCGGCAAAATCCGCTGGCAGGAGCCGCTGGGCGATGTACCGGAACTGGTCGCGCAGGGCCACGCCAACACGGGTACGCACTATCCCAAGGTGGGGCCTGTCGTGACCGCAGGCGGACTGATTTTTACTGGCTCGCGTGACCGCAAGATCCGCGCTCTCGACGCGGCCACAGGCAAGGTGCTGTGGGAGACCGAGGTGGGCGAGGCCATGGAGGGTATGCCTGCGATCTACCAGGTGGAAGTACATCGTGTTCTGCGCTGCCGCACGTGCCACCACCCACACGCATGCGATCCCCGGCCACCCTATTGCCAGCGACGCCATTCACGGCGAGTACATCGCCTTTGCCCTGCCTGCCGCTAAATAATCGCTCGTAAGACAACACGCCCCATCATCCTTCGCGAAGCGAAGGATCCCAAGCGTTCCCGGTGCTAACACGATCAAGCATTTCCCAGCAGGCCTGGATCGTTAGGCTAAGCACGGTCTTCCAGATCGTTCGCTTGGTCAGGATGACAGGCGAGTTAGCGCGTCACTTTGTCCAGGTGACGGAAGCCATCGGTCACGAAGAAAATGATCACAAAGATCCACCCGTTGTAGACCATGTGGACCACGGTGCTGGCTGCCACAGAGTTGAGCCGGATACGCACGGTTGTAAGGACGCCGCCGACCAGCCACAGCACGCCAACGGCGCTCCACGCAAAGCCGAGCTGCTTCGCGTGCATGGCTGCGAACAGGCCGCTGCTGACGACGCCCGCAACAATCCATGCGGTCCGGCTCAGGCTCCCAGGCATAGATTCTGGCGTTCCTTCGTTTGGTGTTCCTGTCATGCGGAGGTGCAGCCGCGTGATCACGCCGGCCCCCCAGTCCCACGCAATGGCGAGGCCGCGCAGGAGGAATCCGCGGAAGAATATTTCTTCACATGCCGGCGCGACCAACGTACCGAACAGCGCGACCATCCAGACATCTGCAGGGTGCTGAAAGAACTCGTCAATCGGCATCTTTTTGTCGAGATGCAGGCGGCTTTCCAGCAACTGAGCGACCAGGCTAAGCGCAACACCGCCCGCAGCAAGCCAGCCCGCCAACCGGACGGCTGTCTGCCGATGCCACTGGATGGTATCGCCGAAGCTGCGATGCCACATGCGCGGGAACACAAGGGCGGCGAAGCCGAGAGTCAGGCCGAAGGTCAGCAGCTCGATCAGGATGTTGGTCTTGGGAAAGCCGTGCGTCAGCGCTGCGGGGTCGTGTGGCAGCAAATGCATTGACACGCCCGCCGCTGTGATGCCCAGGCCAGCCACCAGCAGAGCGACAACACCCACGAGTAGCAACAGCAAGGTATAACCCAGGTGCGGCTGGCGATCATCGGCTTGCTGCGCGGGCAAGGACTGACCCAGGGGCAAGGGCTGCTTCAGCACGGGCGCGTAAGGCATGTAGTCTTCGGGCCGAAAGTCCGTGTTCATGCTGTCTGTAACCTCGCTGACGTTTTCGCCTTGGCTTTAGCCGCTGACTTCTTTGCCGCAGCTTTGCGGCGCGCATTGCGCTCTTCCACGCTGGGCGCAAACTTGGTAGCGTTCGCCACTTCCGTCTTAACGGCTACCGGCGCGACATATTCAGGGGCAGGCGCACGCTCACTGCCCGGACGTTCCGCGTAAAGCTTCGCGAGGAACGAGCCGGTGTGTGAGGCGATTACCTTGGCCACCTGCTCCGGCGTGCCTTCCGCGACGATGGTGCCGCCGCCTTTGCCGCCCTCCGGACCCATGTCGATGATCCAGTCCGCGTTGCGGATCACGTCGAGATTGTGCTCGATGATCAGCACCGAATTTCCCAGACCGACGAGCCGTTGCAGAACTTCCAGCAGCTTGCGCACGTCATCGAAGTGCAGGCCGGTGGTGGGTTCATCCAGCAGGTAGAGCGTGCGGCCTGTCTGGCGTTTGCTCAGTTCCTTGGCCAGCTTCATGCGCTGCGCTTCACCGCCGCTGAGCGTGGTGGCAGACTGTCCCAGGTGGATGTAGCCAAGGACCACGTCGTTCAGTGTCTGCAGCTTCTGCCGGATGTTCGGCAGGTCACCCAGCACGGCGAGTGCGTCCGCAATGGGCAGGTCAAGCACGTCCGCGATGCTGTAGCCGTTCAGCTTTACGGCCAGCGTTTCCTGGTTGTAGCGGCGGCCATTGCACACATCGCACAGCACGTACACATCCGGCAGGAAGTTCATTTCAATGCGGCGCTGGCCGTCGCCTTGACACGCTTCGCAGCGGCCACCCTGCACGTTGAATGAAAAGCGGCCTGACTTGTAGCCGCGTTCGCGCGAATCTGGCAGCATGGCGAAATACTCGCGGATGGCGGTGAAGACGCCCGTGTAGGTCGCTGGATTGGAGCGTGGGGTCCGGCCGATGGGTGATTGGTCGATCTGCACGGCCTTGTCGAGTTGCTCGATACCCAGCACGGCCTTATGCGCGCCCGGCTCGTCCTTGCTGCGGTACAGGTGCTTCGCCAGCGCGCGGTAGAGGATGTCGTTGACCAGCGTGCTTTTGCCGCTGCCGCTGACGCCCGTGATGACCGTCATCACGCCCAGCGGGAAGGTCGCGGTGACGTTCTTCAGGTTGTGACTCCTTGCACCCTCGACCACCAGTTCCTTGCCGGACAAAGCACGTGGCGCGTCGTTGCTGCGGATGTCGATCTTGCCGGAGATGTACTGGCCGGTCAGCGACTCCTCGACCGCCGCAACTTCATCCGGTGTACCCGCCGCGATCAGCGCACCGCCGTTCTTGCCTGCTCCAGGTCCCAGGTCCAGAACGTAGTCGGCCTTGCGGATCGTGTCTTCGTCATGCTCCACGACAAGGACGGTGTTGCCGAGATCGCGCAGGTTTTCCATAGCCGCGATCAGCTTCTGGTTGTCGCGCTGGTGCAGGCCGATGGACGGCTCATCCAGCACGTAAAGCACGCCGCGCAGACGCGATCCGATCTGCGTGGCCAAGCGAATGCGCTGGCCCTCGCCGCCGCTCAGGGTGGCTGCGCTGCGGTTCAATGAGAGATAGGTCAGGCCGACAGCGTTTAGGAACTCCAGCCGTTCGATGACTTCTTTTTGCAGCCGGTCGGCGATCAGACGTTCGCGGCTGTTGAACTGAAAGGTCTGCGCGGCCAGCACGGCTTCGGTTGCGGACATGTACTGCATGTAGTACTCGCGGAAGGTCTCGCTTTTCGACTCTTCCATGGTGTCGCGCAGGTAGCCGAAGATGCCGTGGAAGCCGGTGCGCCCGGCTTCGTTGCGCGGCGGGCCGTACAGCAGCAGTTTCTGGTGCGGCTCGGGCAGATCTTCGAACGGGCGCTTCAGGTCGATCTTGTACTTGTCGGCAGCCAGCTTGATCAGTCGCAGCAGGTAGGCTGAGCCTGAACCTGGTCCCATGGCTCCATCGAGCAGCGGCTTGGACCAGTCGGTAATGGTCTTGCCCGGATCAAAGTCGTAAATGCTCCCCAGGCCGTTGCACTCCGGGCAGGCACCGTAGGTGGAGTTGAACGAGAACGAGCGGGGCTCAAGTTTGGGCACATTGATGCCGCAGTCCGGGCATGCCATGGAGGACGAGTACAGCGTCTCGTCCATGCCGTGGATGGCGACCAGCACCAGGCCGTTTGCCATGGCCAGTGCCTTTTGCACGCTGGCTTCCAGGCGGCGGGTGTCGGGCTTGCCGGTGTCATCCAGCTTTAGGATGACGCGGTCTACGACAGCTTCCAGCGTGTGATTCTTGCGCTTTTCCAGCCGCATGCCCTCGGTGATCTCGATCATTTCGCCGTCGACACGGGCGCGAAATCCCTGCTGGTCAAGCGACTCAAGTTCTTCGCGGAACTCGCCCTTGCGGCCGCGCACGATCGGGGCCATCACGGTGATGCGTTCGCCGGGCTTGAGAGCGACGACGCGTTCGACGATCTGGTCGGCGGACTGGCGCGAAATTTCGAGGCCGCACTTGGGGCAGTGCGGCTTGCCCACGCTGGCCCAAAGCAGGCGCAGGTAATCGTAGATTTCGGTGATGGTGCCGACGGTGGACCGGGGCGAGCGCGAGGTCGTCTTCTGCTCGATGGAAATGGCGGGCGACAGACCGTCGATGGCGTCGACGTCTGGCCGCTCCATCTGGTCGAGAAACTGTCGCGCGTAAGCCGAAAGCGTTTCGACGTAACGACGCTGGCCCTCCGCGTAGATGGTGTCAAAGGCGAGCGAGCTTTTGCCGGAACCGGACAGACCTGTCACCACCGTCAGCGAATTGCGCGGAATGCTGACGTCGATGTTTTTCAGGTTATGGTGGCGTGCGCCGCGAACGGTGATGTGCGTGATGCTCATGGTTGGGAAGCGGACGGTTGTGCCGCACTCTCTAGGGTACGGCATGTTGTGCGGGCGTGTTTGCGGCACACTGGAGTGTAGTGAAGTCGGGGATCGTGTGCTTTTGTGGCATGCACAAGCCCGGTATCTGCATTGCCACTGCCTGCATCTGCACGCTTCCGGGCAAACTGTAATTGCATTACGGCGTCTCTACAACGACGCGCCAGCTGATGCGATGAGGAATTCTTGTGACGACCGTTGTTTTGCTGTGTGCTGTTCTTGCAAGTCTGGCTGGTGGTGTGCTGTTAGCCTACGGCCTTTGCGATGCCATGTTTCATGTTTTCCGAATCCATTCGATCCAGGCAGCACAGCAGCGCGCAACGAAGCGGGATGCACAGCGGCTGGCAGCGGCGCGTATGGAGATTGCCAGTTAGTTCGCAGTTTACGGTTTGTCTGCCGCACAGCATCAAGCACTGACGACTAACGAAGCGCTACTTCGGCGTTGCCTGGCCCTGTTGACGCTTCCGTAATTCCTCGAAAATCTGCTCAGGTGTGCGCACGCTGTCAGGCGGCTGCAGTTGGCCATTCGCATTCGCATCCGTTCCGGAGGGACTGACGGTAATTCCTGGCAGTGAAACTCCAGGTCCTGCGTTGCTGGTGCCCGGCTGTTCCTGTATGGGTGGTTGTCCGAAGCTGTCTGGTGATGAGTGGCGCCCGGGGCGCGGTTGTGCCAGGTTGACATCGGCCGGATCGTCCGACATGGTCAGCGATTGTGTGGGTGAAGGCGGCGTTGCACCACCCGTGCGTGCTGTCAGCACCAGTTCTTTCGGCTGTGTGGGACTGCCGTTGATCAGCATCATGTTCACGCTAAGTCCGTTGAACAGGGAGGCTAGCACTTTCTGAACGGATCCGGGTCCATACACGCCGAAGACCTGCTCATCCGGGACGCCTCCGGTGACCTTCATGCCTGTGGACCGGGCAATCTGACGAAGGATGTTGCGCAAGCTGTCACCGGCACCCGTAACCGTGAGTACCGATCCGTTCCAGGAGACGGAACCATGACCACCTTGCGTTGCTGACACAGCCGGTTGTGCCGAGGGCAGGCTCGACACGGTTTGCGTGGGAGCGGTCGCCGGGATTGCACCCACGGACTGTGCCTGCGCACCAGCAACTGCATGCAATGCGAACGCCGCGGACATTAGGATTCGCATGCAGTACCTCCGCGCAGTTGCGTCGTCTCTCTGTAAGACGCGGCTCCGGCTGTGCCCGCGCGAACCTTTTGCATCTTCCACTAGACTGGCACAGCAAGCCTGCCGCCACGAACGACTTCCGAGAGGATAACCCTGATGCGCCACCTCCGTCTCTGCCTGTTGATCGGACTCCTCTGCTCGGTGGCAAACGGGTATGCCGAGCCCTGCACGACGCAATCGCAGATGACGCCAGCCGACCGCGAGACACTGGTCCGCGTGGGAACGGGGTTGGCGGTACTGACGGCAGATGCGAATGCTGAAGCCATCCGGGCGCAAACCATGCCGCAGTACGCCCAGGAGTTCGCGGGTATTCAAGACGCCATTCGGACCGCTGCGCCGCATCTGCAGGGTGCGAGCTTCGTGCCGGACACGCTCTGGATTCTGGATGCGACTGCAGCGAAGCCGGGACCCGATAGCAGCGCACAGGATGCGCAGTTCTTCTGCACGCTGAACCGCAGCGTATCGCAGACCAGCTTCCTAATACCCGCGCTGCCTGCCGGGCGATATGCGCTGGTGGTTCTGAACACCGCGGGTACGGCAGAGCCCTGGCAGATCGCCATGCTGCTGCGGCAGAGTGCCAGTGGATCGTGGCAGCTTGGCGGACTGTTTCCCAGAGCGACCGTAGCTGGCGGACACGACGGTTTGTGGTACTGGCGCGCGGCGCGGGACTTCGCAACAAAGAAGCAAAGCTGGAACGCTTTCGTCTACTACGTGGAAGCAGAGCAGCTGCTGAAGCCGGTTAGCTTCGTCAGCACAAGCCATCTTGAGCAGCTCCAGGGCGAGCGTAGCCGTTCGGCTCCCGCAGCATTGTCTGCCGGGGTGGGTCCTGACCAGCCTCTGGTGATCGCAGCCGCAAGGGGACCGGAGGTGCGCGTGACCAGCCTGGGTGCGGAGAACGCGCCGGATCGCAGCGGCGGCATCGACCTGCTGGCCCACGTACGCGCGGGTGAGACTTTAGCAGACCCGGTTGCCTCCCGCGCGCGCAATGCCGCTGCTGCGAAGGCGATCATCGCAGCCTATCCTGAGCTGCGAAGCGCGTTTCATGGTGTTTGGATCGTGGCAGAGCTGCCCGGCGGCGGCACCTACATCAGCGAAGAGCCGATGAGTTCGCTCTAGTCCTGGCGGCAGCGCTAACGCTACACTGGAAATAATGGCTCAAACGCCCAAATCGCTGCAGGACGCCATCCGCGAGCGTCGCAGTACACCGTCTTTTGACGGTTCAGAGATGCCGCCGGAAGACATCCGGGCCATTCTGGAGGCGGGCCTTGCGGCACCCTCCGGCTACAACGTGCAGCCCTGGCGCTTCATCGTGGTGCAATCTCCTGAGCAGAAAAAGCGCCTCCGCGCTGCCTGCTTCAATCAGGCCA
>CAXUEW010000022.1:3747-24690 GCA_964250115.1 uncultured Terriglobus sp. | reverse complement strand
GAACGGCGCATGGAACGACTGTTTGCAGAGAGCGGCAGCGCACCGGATGCGGTGGACATCATGACAATTCACAAGGCCAAGGGACTGGAGTGGGACACGGTTCTGGTGCCCGGCATGCACCGGGTGGGCGCCCAAGGACGGTACCCTGCGCTGAACTGGCTTGAGATGCCGGGCCGCGCGGAAGACGGGTCACTCGACGTTCTGCTGGCTTCCATCCCGGCCAAGGGTGGCGAACCTGGAAACCTGTACACCTTTATCAACACAACGCGCCGCAACCGGACTTATGCAGAGCTGAAACGCGTTCTGTACGTTGCGGCGACGCGTGCGACGACATCCCTGCACCTGTTCGCCTGGCCTGAGTCAACCAAAGAAGGTGAGGCCATCACACGGGTTGGGACGCTTCTCAAAGCGGCAGGACGCGCGGCGGATCTGCACCTGCGCGCTGCCGAACCAGATCAGCGTGCCGACGTGGAAATCCTTCGGCAAGAGGATGTGGAGCCGCTGGCACTTGCGGCGGCCGGAGACGATTCTGCTGCGGTGCGCCCGCGGACCCCGCCTATGGTGGAGCGGCTGCAGGCAGACTACGATCCGCTGCTGCACTTGCAGCATGGAGCCTTGCCGATGCCGTTTACGCCCCGGGAGGCCCAGAGTGCGGCATTCTCCCGGCCACAGGGCTCCTTTGGCGCACGTGCCGTAGGCAGCACCATCCATGCATTCATTGAACGGCTTGCGGCGGAATTTGCGCGAAGGTTTGAGAGCGGAAGCCGCGCGGATCAGCTTGCCGCGGACTTGATGGAGGAAATCTCCGGATGGAAACCGGCGATGCACGCATCCCTGCGCGCATGTGGCCTCCCCCCCGACGAGGCGGCACGTGCCACTGAAACCGTCCTTCGCGCACTGCGCAACCTGCTGGGCAGCGAGGACGGACGCTGGCTGCTGCTACCGCATCCCGGCGCTGCCAGCGAGGCTGCCTGGCGATCCGCCTCAGACGGCAACACCATGCGCGTGCGGCTCGACCGCAGCTTCTTTGCCGGGGCAAAGCCAGGACAGACAGGCGACAGCATTTTGTGGATCGTCGACTTCAAGACGGCAGACCGCGCGGCCGGCGAGCAGAATGCCTTCCTGGAGGAAGAGCGGGCACGCTACAAGGCCCAGTTAGAGACCTATGCGAAGCTGCGGCTCGACGCGCTGCCGCCGGGGACGCGGGTGATGCTGGCACTTTCCTATCCGCTGATGGGGCGGCTTGAGTTCTGGCACTTCACGACGGCTGCTGAGAACAGCCCACCCATGCCCAAGGGAGAGCAACTAGCTCTGTTCAGCTAAAACCATGTGCCGTCAGGCAGCCGAGGCCTTGTGGCGGATGTCGCGTCCGTTCACCCAGAAAATAACGTCCTCCGCAATGTTGGTTGCGTGGTCGCCAACGCGTTCCAGGTTGCGCGCGATCAACATCGCGTTCAAGGCCTGAGTCGTAACCTCTGATTGCTCTCGAATCACGATAGAGAGTGAGCGGAACGCCGCCTTGTTCAAGTGGTCCACTTCATCGTCCATGGCAAGAACGCTCTCGGCTAACTCCGCGTCGCCTTCGATAAAGGCCTCGAGCGCCTTTCGGATCATGGCGGCGGCCAGCGTACCAAGGCGTGGTATATCCACCGGTAAATCGACGGGCGGCAGTTCGTTCATCTCACCGGCGCGCATGGCGATGTTGACCGCCAGGTCGCCGACGCGCTCCAGGTCGGCGTTGATGCGGATAACCGACAGGATAAAGCGGAGGTCCACCGCCATGGGCTGCTCCATTGCCAGCAGATCGAGCGCGGTACTGTCGATTTCGCGTTCCAGCCGGTTGATCGCGGGTTCAGACCGGCGTACCAGCTCAACCAACTCCCCATCGCGCATGCGGTAGGCCTCGATGGCGCGCTGCGTCGCCTGCTCAGCGAAACCCGCCATGACCAGCAGCTTTTCTTTCAGTTCATCCAACGACTGGTGAAATCGTTTGCGCAAGGTTTGGGGGCACCCTTCTCATGGAGAGACGTACAACCCAAGATTAGGTGAATTGCATGAAGATTGGGTCAATCCAACACAGGCAGGGTGAAGAAAAAGGTACTCCCCTGCCCAAGCAGGCTCTCCACCCAGATGCGGCCGCCGTGCTGTTCCACCAGGTTGCGGGCGATCGAGAGGCCGAGGCCGGTACCTCCCACCGCTCTGGAACGGGCTTTTTCCACCCTGTAGAAGCGTTCAAAAATTCGAGGCAGATGTTCCAGGGCGATACCCGGGCCGAAGTCGCGCACGCTGAACCGCACAAATCCTGACGCATCCGGGTCCATCTGTGCCTGCAGCAGAACACGCGGCGCGCCCGACTGTCCGCGGCTATATTTCACCGCATTCTCCAGCAGGTTTCCCAGCACCTGCAAGATGGCATTCTCATCGGCCATGACGCTGCGTTCGACGCATGCGCTGATTTCGAGCTCTGCCCCCTCTGCATACACCGCACCGGCCACAGTACGCAGAGCATCGCGCAGAAGATCCGATGCCGCGACAGGCTGAGGAAACAGCGGGTTCTCGGTCTGCTCTACCTGCGACAACAGCAGCAGGTCTTCTGTTAGACGCTGCATACGTGATGCATTTTTCAGTACCGTTTCAAGAAATTCGACCGCAGCGGGCGAGAGTTTTTCATGATCGAGCACTGTTTCCACATAGCCAATGATCGAGGTGAGCGGCGTCCGCAACTCGTGCGAGACGTTAGCGACAAAGTCACGCTGTTCGCGTTCCATCTGTTCGGCGCCCGTGCTGTCATGCAGCACGACAACTGCGCCACCGCCGTGCAGCGGCGAAGCGTTTACCTGGAAGACACGGCCCGGCAGAACGGCTTCGCTACGGCACTCGGTGGGTGTGTGTGCGTCCAGGGTGGTCTGGACCAATGACAACAGGGCAGGATCGCGGAAGGTATGCACCAAGGCTCGCCCCTGCCGCATGGACGCTCCGGCTGCGTCGCGAAACATCAGCCGCTGCATGTTTGCGTTGCTCCACTGCACGCGGCCTGCGCTGTCGACGCTCAGCACTGCGTCCTGCATGCCTTCCAACAGCACTTCAAGCTGGTGCCGGCTCTCCTGCAACGTGGAGATCTTCCGTGTCACATCCCCAGCCATGTGGCGTGCGGCTGTGATGACTGGAACGAAGGCAGTGCTTACAGCAGGGACATCCTCAGGCAGAGCGGGAGCGGCGGAAACATATGCCGCCAGATCGTTCCCGGTTCGCACCAGGGATCGCCGCACCAGCAGGGAACCGCCGAGGCACACTGCCAGAAACGCGCCAAGAACGATATACCGCGCATGAACGGACACTGCCGGAAAGCAAATGGAGGCAGTACCCATCAACGCAATCGCGAGCAGCGAGATGGAGTGCGGCCTCATGCGTCTACCGACATGCTACGTCGAGCCCGCAGTCTCAGGTGGACACAGTCTCCGCGCGCGCGGCAATCCTGTCCGGCCGCTCAAAGCGGTAGCCCGCACCGCGCATGGTCTTCAGGTAACGCGGCTCTTCCGCGTCGTCCTCAATCTTTTCCCGGATGCGGCGGACGTACACGTCCACCGATCGCGGCGTGACAAAGCGCGCGTCGCCCCAGACGGCATCCAGCAACTGGTCGCGGCTGAAGACTCGGCCGGGATGCCGCGCCAGATAGTCCAGCAGGCGGAACTCGGTGGCTGTGGTGATGACCAGTTCGCCACGCACGCGCAGTTGCATGGCACCACCGTCAATCTCGATTTCGCCCACTTCCAGGGTATCCGCGGACTCCTGCCGCTCGAAGCGGCGCAGCACGGCTTTGACGCGGGCCAGCAGCTCACGGGTGCTGAATGGCTTGGTAATGTAGTCGTCCGCGCCCAGCTCCAGGCCGTGCACGCGGTCGCTCTCAGTGGCCAGCGCAGTCAGGAAGATAACAGGAACGCTGCTAAGCGTGGCGTTTTGCCGCAGCCGCCGGCAGACCTCCAGCCCATCGCCGCCTGGCACCATAATGTCCAGCAGGAAGAGCGAAGGCGCACGGCGCTCCGCCGCGGGCAGCACCTCTCCGGCGTTTGTGTACCTCACCAGCTTTGCGATGTCCGCGTCGTCCTCAAGCAGAAAAATGGTCTGACTCACGTGTTGCGTTGCCTCCAGGAAGACGTGGCAGCGTTCCAGCATTGCTGTCAGCCCAGCGTAGCGTACCTCTCCGGCATGCTTTGCGAACAGACCGTAAATTCCTAGGATAGTTGGAAACTGCAGACAGCCAACCTTCTCCATCGCGCACGACTCCGAACAAACCCATGAGCTTTTCTGACTGGCTGCTAGCCGACCTTCGCGTGCCCAGCGCACAGAAGGAACCCGAACACCAGAATGCCTGGTGGCGCGTGATGTGCCTGACCGGCGTGGATTATTTCTCCACGCTGGGTTACCAGCCCGGCATCGCGTTTCTGGCTGCGGGCGTTCTGTCACCTGTAGCAACGCTTGTGCTGGTGCTGGTAACGCTGTTCGCTGCTCTGCCGGTGTACCGGCGCGTGTGCAAAGCCAGCCCCTACGGTCAGGGTTCGGTGGCCATGCTGCAAAAGCTGTTTCCCGCATGGGGAGGCAAGCTGTTTGTGCTGGTCCTGCTGGGTTTTGCCACCACGGACTTCATCATCACCATGACGCTTTCGGCGGCGGACGGCGCGGCCCACCTGATCCACAACCCGTTGATGCCGCATTGGATGGATCACCAGATGCTGGTGACGCTGCTAATCCTTGCCATCCTCAGCGGCGTGTTCCTCAAAGGTTTCAAGGAGGCCGTCAGCATCGCGGTATTGCTTGTGGGTAGTTACCTTCTGCTCAACGCTGTGGTGGTCGTTGCGGGTGTGTTGCAGATTGCCCACCACCCCGAAGTGCTGCACAACTGGCACTCAGCCATTACAGGCCGGCACCAGAGCGTGTGGCACATGCTGGGTCTTTCGTTACTGCTGTTTCCAAAGCTTGCGCTTGGCTTGTCGGGTTTTGAAACGGGTGTCGCCGTGATGCCGCTGATCAAAGCGAAGGATGACGAAGAACGCATTCGCAATGCGAAACATCTGTTGGTGACCGCTGCCGTGATCATGAGCGTCTTCCTGATCGCCACCAGCGTGATTACCACCGTGCTGATCCCCGCGCCGGCCTTCCAAGCAGGCGGCGAGGCGAACGGTCGTGCCATGGCATGGCTGGCCCACCACTACGCAGGCAACGTGTTGGGCACGGCTTACGACATCAGCACCATCCTGATTTTGGGCTTTGCGGGCGCATCCGCCATGGCAGGCCTGCTGAACCTGATCCCGCGCTACCTGCCCAAATTCGGCATGGCTCCGGAATGGGCGCGTGCTTCCCGTCCGCTGGTGCTGGTCTTCATGGGCATTGCAACATTGGTCACATGGCTGTTCCACGCCGATGTGGACGCGCAGGGCGGAGCGTACGCCACGGGCGTCCTTGTGCTGATCACGTCCGCTTCCACCGCGGTGATGCTGAATGCATGGCGAACGAAACTGCGGTGGGTATTTATCGCCACCACGGCGGTCTTCGCTTACACGACGCTGGCAAATATCATCGAGCGGCCCGAGGGTTTGAAGATCTCTTCCATCTTTATCGCCTGCATCGTGGTGAGTTCGTTCGTCTCGCGGGCGATCCGGTCCACGGAGCTTCGCATTACCGACGTTCAGTTGGATGAGATCGCTGAGGCCATTCTGACCGAAGACAACGACCAGGTGATTCGACTTGTAGCACGCGGGCCCGAGATGGGCGACAGCATTGAAGCGCTGGATTTTTCCGACAAGAAAGTTCGCTACTTCCACAGCCTGGATGACAATGAATGCCTGTTCTTTTTCGAAGTGGTGCGCGGCGATGCGTCGGATTTCTCTGAGACGCTCTGTGTAACCGGCAGGCGGGCCGGCCGTCATCGTGTGCTGTCAGCAAAGAGTCCGGTGGTTGCAAATTCGATTGCGGGCATGCTCGTCTATCTTCAACGCCGCACAGAAAAAGTGCCGCATGTTTACTTCCGCTGGACGCAGGTCAGCCCCGCCCTGAACATCATGCGATTCCTCTTCCTGGGCGAAGGAGACACGGCACCGCTAACGCACGAAGTGCTGCGCAAGGCAGTTCCAAACCAGGAGATACGCCCGGTGGTGCACGTGAGCTAATCACTGGATCAGGAAACGGTTTCTTCGGACGACCTCAGCCGGACAATGCGCTCTACGGCGTACGGCGCGCGGTGCTGGGGCGAGTGGTAGTGCCGCACCTGCAGTTCGCCCAGCAACCCGATGCCGATCAACTGAACGCCCGCAAGAATCAGGACGCTGGCCATGATGAACCACGGGCCATGCTGGCGCAAAACGTGCCCATGCGTAAACAGTTTCAGCAGCAGCAAACCAAATGACATGCCCAGCCCTGTCAATGCACTAAGTGCGCCAAAACTGCCGAAAAAGTGCAAGGGGCGCATCATGTACTTCAGCAGGAAGCGGATCGTCAGCAGGTCGAAGAACACGCGGAATGTCCTTGAAATACCGTAGTGGCTCTTCCCGTAAATTCGTGCCGGGTTGCTGATAGGGATCTCGCAGATGCTTGCGCCGTACCAGGAAGCCAGCGCCGGGATGAAGCGGTGCATCTGCCCGTACAGCGGGATGTTCTGGATCACCTCGCGCCGGTAGGCCTTGAAGGTAGTGCCGAAGTCATGGATGTCGACCCCGCTGAGCTTCGCCATGAGCCAATTTGCGGCACGGGACGGAATGCGGCGCATGACGAAATTATCGCCACGCTGAGCGCGCCACCCGCTGACTACGTCGTAACCCTCTTCCAATTTTTCCAGAAAGGAGGGTATCTCCTTGGGATCATGCTGCAAATCGCCGTCCATGGCCAGCACGTAGTCACCCTGTGCATGGTCGAAACCCGCTGCAAGTGCACTGGTCTGGCCAAAGTTGCGGCGCAGCTTGATGACCAGGACGCGGCTATCGACCGCTGCGATCTCCTCCAGCAGACGATAGGTGCGGTCTCCCGAGCCGTCATCAACCAGGATCAGCTCAAAATTGTCATCCACGTGCTCCATGACCTCTTTCAACTGGTCATACAGCGCTGTGACATTTTCTTCTTCGTTGTGGAACGGAACCACGATGGAATACTTCGGCACGCTGATATTTTACGCCCATATCCAACGCATCCGGACAGACATTCCTGGCCCACAGGCTGCCGCAACGCAATCAGCGTGCGGGTACCAGGTTGGTGTAGATGAATTGCACACCAATGATCAGGAGCCAGACCCAGAGTGCAAACCGGAGCGGGCGCTTTGGGATGAACTTCGCGGAAAAGGTACCAACCAGCACACCGCCCACGCCACCGATAATCAGGTGCTTCAGGAGCTGCGGATTGTTGGCATTCCCGAACATGTGCGCTCCGCTACCCACCAGCGACAAAACAAAGCCGAACAGGATGTCTGTACCCACTACCTGCGCGGGCAGCAGCGTGGTCAGGGAAAGCAGCGCGGCTGTGCCAAGGGCTCCTGCCCCGGCGGAAGAAAAACCAACCTCGGCACCAACAGGAAACATCAGCAGCGGCATCAAGCGGCGGCGATCCTGCGCAGCCTTCGTGGCAACCGGTCGAAAGGAATAGAAGATCTGGTACACGGCTGTAAGCACCAGCACCGCTCCCAACAATCCGTTCATCAGGTGTTGCGAGCCTTTGCTGACCAGGTGGGCGAGCAGCAGTGACCCCAATAGAACGCCAGGCAAACCACCCAGCAGCATCCATCCCAGAACGTGCCAGTTCACCTGCTTGCGGGCAATCTGCGTGGGTACCAGCAGCAGCTTCACGGCGGCCGAAAACACCAGTCCGGTTGTCACCGCGACAGCCGTCGGCACATGCAAAAACAAGATCAGCAGCGGAGTGGTAATGGTACCCGCGCCCACCCCTGTGAGCGCGATAAACATCGCAATAATGAAGCCAATCAGATAATGCATCGTCGCTTTCAAAAAGAGCGGCTGCTGTTGCGTTGTATCGCTGGCGGCCGCGTTTTGTCAGCGGCTAACTTCGTGGTGCGGCGTGGTCTTCGGTGGCCTGGATGTGGATGCCGCACTCCACTTTCTTGCCTGCCCACCGGCCTGAACGTGGATCGTTCGGGTCTGTGGGCAGCGTGGTACATGGTTGGCAGCCGATGCTTGTGTAGCCCTGGTCGTAGAGCGGCAGCAGCGGTATGTTAAAGTGCGCTGCAAGCTGCCATACGTCACGCATG
Source organism: uncultured Terriglobus sp. (assembly GCA_964250115.1). GTDB lineage: Bacteria > Acidobacteriota > Terriglobia > Terriglobales > Acidobacteriaceae > Terriglobus. Next base: position 16,445 of record CAXUEW010000022.1, on the reverse strand, counting down.
GTCCAGTCGGCAAAGGGACTCAACTTGCGGACGGTAACGCCGCTGGACAACGTGAAATCGTCGATCTCCTTCAACGCAGTACGGCTGCGCGCCTGCTCGCGGCGCAGGCCGGTCAGCCACACCTTGTACCTGGCCACCGCAGCAAACAGCGGCTCTACCTTGCGCAGACCGCAGCAGCGGTTTGGATCGGTGTTGTACAAAAGACCAAATGCCGACTCCTGCTGTGCCACGGTCTCCTTCGGCTGCAGGTTGATCAGATTCAGCTTCCACTCGGCGGCAATGCGGTCGCGGTATGCATACGTCTCGCGGAAGTGGTAATCCGTATCGAGAAACAGCACTGGAATGCCTGGTCGCAGTTCTAAGGCAAGGTGCAGCAGTAAAACATCTTCCGCCTGGAAGCTGCACGTCAGGCACGCCTCGTCTTCATCGACAGAAGAAAGCTCGTGCTGCAACAACGCGCGCACGTGCGCAAGCTGGGCCTGCAGTTCGGGACGCAATGCCCCTGCCTGCATGACGAAACCGTCGGCAGCGGGTGCACCGCCAGCCTTCTCTGTCTCGCGTTCCTCAAATAGCAGCGCAGCTTCGTCTGTCCCATCAGAGACGGCCGCAGAGATTGCCGTTGACAACGGATACGGCTCCTGTTCAGCGATCAAGCCTGCTGGGTGCAAGGTAGGAATAAGCTGATTCATCACAGTCCCTCCAGGAGAAGATTTGCAGCGCGAAGGGCCTTCACTGCTACCGCAAGAGCTTCTTCACTGCCCTGCAGCCGCAGGGAATGAGAGGGTTTCAAGAGCACCTCGAGAAACGCCTGCGAGGTCACCTTGGAGGCTGCTGCTATCGCCTTACTGATCATGCCAGCAGCCACCGTCGTGTTGCTATGGAGATCGATCAGGACGAAGCTGCCCGTATGGCGATTCGCCGAGTAGTTATCGAAAGCAAGGGGCTGCAGAGTCTCCACGGTCACGTCCGCAATACCATTCATCGTAAGCGATGCGGTTTCAGTTGCTGCAGGACTGCTGTCTACAAGTTGGTTCAGATCGACGGAACGCAGCACGGCTGTGACATTCGCCTGCACTGTGCGGCTTCCCTGCTTCAACAGATACCTGCGCGACAGGTCAAGCTGCGCTTCACTCATCCATACCACTGATGCTGTAAAGCTTTCCGAAACAACTGGCGGCTGAGCGGACGTAGCGAGAAGATCGCCGCGGCTGATGTCGATTTCGTCTTCGAGCATCAGCGTTACTGACAGTGGTGCGAAGGCCTCTTGCAAAAAGCCGTCAAAGGTGACGATGCTGCGGACGCGGCTGCTCCGGCCCGAAGGCAAAGCCGTAATGCTGTCACCTACACGCACGATACCGCTGGCAATTTGCCCGGCGAACCCGCGGAAATCAAGATCGGGCCGGACCACGCGCTGCACAGCCATGCGGAACGGCGCGTCTACATTGACCTCTGAGGAAGGGATACTTTCCAGTAGTCCAAGCATCGTTGGTCCGCTGTACCACGGCATCGCCGCGCTGCCGTGCACCACGTTGTCCCCAGCCAGCGCACTGACCGGCACAAAGTGCAGCGATGTATGCTCCGTTCCGTCTACGGCAAGACTCTGGAAGAAGTGCCGAAAGTCAGCTTCGATAGCCCGGAAAATCTCTGCAGAGTAGTCGACCAGATCCATCTTGTTGACGGCTACTACCACGTGCCGCACACCCAGCAGCGCCGTAATATACGCATGCCTGCGCGACTGCACCAGCACGCCCTTGCGCGCATCCACAAGCACCACAGCAACATCTGCAGTGCTGGCACCTGTAGCCATGTTGCGTGTGTACTGCTCGTGGCCGGGTGTGTCGGCAATGATGAACTTGCGGCGAGCCGTGGAAAAGTAGCGATAGGCCACATCAATGGTGATGCCCTGTTCGCGTTCGGCACGGAGGCCATCGGTCAGCAAAGCAAGGTCGAGTACGCCGGGTGCGGTAGTGCCTTTGCCTTCGATGGATTGCAGCTGGTCGTCGTAGACGCTCTGCGTGTCGTACAACAGCCGGCCGATCAGCGTTGACTTGCCGTCGTCCACAGAACCTGCCGTCGAGAAGCGCAGAAGATCTTTCGCACGCTCCTCCTGAAGGTACTCCTCTATGTTGAAGTCTTCGGCGAAAAGAGGCGATACAGCGACGGGCGAAGGTTCAGGTGTGTGTCCCTGCAGCGGCGTGTAAACGGCGACGTTCGCGTTCCACGCTTCGGGCTCGCCCATGGTCGCGCCGTTGCTTGCTATCTCCGCTGCAGAAGCTATGGGCGTTTGCAGGTGCAGTTCGACAAGATCGTTGTTCGCTGTGGCCATGCTTAGAAGTAGCCCTCGCGCTTCTTGATCTCCATGGAGCCTTCCTGATCGTGATCGATGGCGCGGTTCGCGCGTTCCGACGAACGAAAACCAAGAATCTCCTCAATGATTTTTGGAATGGTGTCGGCGTCGCTGCGAATGGCTCCAGTGCAAGGGCTGCAACCAAGCGAACGCAGGCGTGACTTTACCATGGTTGGTTGCTCACCTGGTCTGCGAACGAACTCCTGCTCAATCGGCAGCAGGGCGTCACCACGCAGGTACATGGGCCGCTCCTTTGCGAAGTACAGGTCAACGACAGGGATATCTTCCTCGTGGATGTATTGCCACACATCCATCTCCGTCCAGTTACTCAGCGGGAAGACGCGGATACTTTCGCCGGGATGGATGCGTGCGTTGTACAGGTTCCACAACTCAGGCCGCTGATTCTTCGGGTCCCACTGTCCCGCCTTGTCGCGGAAAGAATAGATGCGTTCCTTCGCACGCGATTTCTCCTCGTCACGCCGCGCCCCCCCAAATGCGGCAGTGAAGCCATAATGCGACAAGCCATCCAGCAACGCCTGCGTCTTCAGGAGACCACAGCACCGCTTCGTATCCAGCGCGATCGGATTGGTACCCGCTGCAAGCGCAGCTTCATTGCGCCACACCAGCAGCTCCGCTCCGATACTTTTCGCCATGTTATCGCGGAACTCCAGCATTTCGCGAAACTTGTAGCCGGTATCGATGTGCAGGAGAGGGAACGGAATCGACCCCGGATAGAATGCCTTCTGCGCCAACCGAAGCATGACCGAGGAATCCTTGCCGATGGAGTACAGCATCACTGGCTTTTCAAATTCGGCAGCTACTTCACGCAGAATATGAATGCTCTCCGCTTCCAGCAACTGCAGATGGCTCAATCTCGGAGCCGAAGCGCTTGGAATCTCAGTGAAGGTGGGTAAGGCTTGAGCTTCTGTCATAAAGTATGTCCCGGTGCGCTGTGCCGCAGAGGAGGCCACGTGCTGGTAATTCAGGAAGTGAAGCGTTGCAGGAGAGATTAATGCGCGCAACAACACACGGCCTGAGAGGTGGCCGGACAACATTCCCGAAGAAAGTAGCAGAAGCACATGCGTCTAGTGAGATTAGCAAACCCGCTGCTTCGATTCAAAAGCGACCATCCAGACGCAGCGCAGCGGCGCAGCGCTAAACCCTGCGGACCTAGTCAGAGCCCTTGCGCAGCCGCAGATACTCTTGCCGAATCTTCAGCAGATCAGTGAACGAGCGCAGAAAATCTCTCGGCTTCAGCTTCGATCCAGCCACGTCGACCCATGTCTGCAGCGGAAGCTCGTAGACCTTGTCTTCCGGTCGCACACCCTGGAGCTTCCACGCAGCCAGGCAGCGTGCCAGCACCTCCACGTCGAAGATCCAACGGGATTCGAAAGGCTCGGCCAGCGCCCTGTGCAGCAGCGGAACGGGCCGAAAGATTTTCGCGCCACACTGCGTGTCATAAATGGCAAGTCCCAGAGAGAGCGACACGGCCGTGGCGAATACTCGGCCCAGGTAGTGCCTCATGGGATTGCGGCTGACGTGCCGCCCCAGCAGGCGAATGCGTGCGCCAAACACCAGGTCGATCTCAGGCTCGTGCTCCAAGACGTGCAGAAATTCCGGCAGCGCATCCAGCGGCGTTGCCAGGTCGGCATCCCAGAAGCCGGTGTACGCCTCGGGTGCGATAGCCAGGGCTTGCAGCAAGCCGCGGCGAACCGCCTCCCCCTTGCCGCCGTTGGGCTGCAGGTCAAGCACGGATGCGCGACCCGGGTGCTCCGCGCAAAAGCCTTGCAGCCGAAGCAGCGTCCCATCAGAACTTCCATCGTTCACAAACAGAAAGGCGACGCGCTCTTGGTCACGAAGAAAATGAGAGAAGCTGTCTGCGTGAAAGCGTTTCGCCTCGTTATAACAAGGTACGACCAGCAGGCATGGGACGGAGTCCATCACAGGTTCAAGATCTGAGACGGATGTCGTCTCCCTTTCGCAAGATTGAGCATGATCGTACCGCATCTTTCTGAACAATCCATGCCAGAGTGCACGGTACCGATGTCAGCGTTTCCGATTTTGGCCGTTGGCAAGCATGGTGACGTCAACGATCGGCATCTCCAGCGTGATGCGGGTGCCGCGACCAGGGCGGCTTTCCATCTCGATGACCGCATCCGTGCCGTACAGCACCTCCATGCGTTCCTGCACGTTGCGCATGCCGATGCCGTTGCCTGTGCGGACCACTCCGCCTCCCGGGCTCGCCACGTTGCGGTCTGGTGCAATGCCGACGCCGTCGTCTTCCACCTCCAGAAGCAGACGCTCGCTGCGTACGCGACTGCGCAGGGTTACCGTTCCTCCGCCGATGCGTGGTTCCAGACCGTGCTTGATACTGTTTTCAATCAGGGGCTGCAGCAGCATGCTGGGTACGACCAGGTCCAGTGTCTCCGGCGCGATCTCTTTTACAACGCGCAGCTTCTCGCCAAACCGCACCACTTCAATCGCTAGATAGTCGTCGGTAAATGCCAGTTCGTCACGAAACGGGACAAAGGCTTCGCGCTTCTTCAGCAGAATGCGCAGAATGTTCGCCAGTCGCACGATCATCTCTCGAGCCAGCTCCGGTTCCAGCCGGATCAGCGAACCGATGGAGTTCAGCGTGTTGAACAGGAAGTGCGGATTGATCTGACGTTGCAGCGCATCAAGCCTTGCCTCCAGCAGCAGTCTTGCCTGCTGTTCCAGCTTTTCTTCGATGCGAATGGCATTCCATATCTTCAGGGGGATGCCTACCAGGACCGGCGCCGCAGCGCAGATAGCCAGCTGCAGAAACCACAGATCCGATCGCAGCGCGAAGTAGCGATGCGGCGCATACTCTGCAATTTCGCTTGCCCCCAGTTGCATCAGCATAATGCAGACCAGCAGCAGCACCTGCCGGTCGAGGTGCGGCCTGCGCAGATTTCTGCGGACCCAGCGGTATAAGCTCAGGTCGATCATAGGCGAAAACGACCAGATCGCCTCCACATCGACAAATCGGTGGAACATGCCGGCGAGTACCGCCGCCAACACATTCATAGGCAGCGCCAGATACTCGTGGTGCAATATGGCGGGTAGTGTGAGCGCCACTGCCGCCAGGGCAGCCGACGATGGCCCCACAATGACCCCCAGCAGTATGGCCGCCGCCAGCGAGATATCGGCAGCTAGAAAATTAGGCACCACCGTTCGGATGTACACACCTAGCAGCAGGGGCGCACAGATGAATGCGGCAAGTTTCAAGCGCTGGAAGATAGTCCGCTCATGCATCAACAGCAGGCGGCGAAAGGCCGTCGAGCGGGCCAGCGAACTGGACACCGCAGCCGCCACACCCAGCTGGATCAGCAGCGAAATCAGGACCAGTTTCGGCGCAAGCGGATTCATCACCCTCTACTCTACGTGCGCGCCGCTGCACGACGTGCAAGCCGTCTGCATCTACCCCGCGGGCCACGCATCTATAAGATCGAGCTATGCAATACAGCCGGGTTGAGAAAGTCGCGGAAGCAAGTCTGCCTACAAAGTGGGGCGATTTCCGCATCCTTGGCTTCGAAGGTCACCTTGCACCGGGAGTGACGCCAGGCCCGCAAGGCAAGACGGTCGATGAGGCCGCAGCGCTGATATACGGCGAACCAGGCAGCCAGCAGGCTCCGATCGTGCGCGTGCACTCACAGTGCCTAACGGGCGATGTCTTTCACTCGTTGCGTTGCGATTGCCGCCAGCAGCTTGAGCTTGCATTGGACACTATCACGGCGCACGGCGCGGGCATCATCGTATACGAGGCGCAAGAAGGTAGAGGCATCGGCCTGATGGCGAAGCTGCGCGCCTACGAACTACAGGATCAGGGACGCGACACGGTCGAAGCTAACGTAGAACTTGGCTATCGGGCTGACCATCGCGATTTCAGCCTGCCAGCAGAGATCATCAAAGCCCTTGGCTTTCAAGCGATCCGGCTGATCACGAACAATCCCGAAAAAGTCGAGGCGATGGAAAGCCGTGGCGTTCGCGTTGTGGAACGCATTAGCGCAGAGGTCGCTGCGGAATTGACCAGCGAAAAGTATCTTGAAGTCAAACGGGACAAAATGGGGCATCTGCTCGGATCGCTGCGCTAGCTGCGCAGGTCCTAACCTTAATAAGGGCGGCCAAGCCACCCCTATTTCGAGGGGTTCCTAGCTCGGGCTGCCGGTCTGCGGAGCAACTGCGACTGATTCTTCCTGCTGGTTCGACAAAACACGAATCTGCACGCGGCGGTTCTGCTTGCGTCCGGACGCTGTTCCGTTCGGAGCTACGCTCTTATCCTTGCCGATACCCACCAGGTAGAACTTACGAGGTGCAATGTTGTAATGCGTTTGCAGGTACTGCGCGACTGCATCCGCGCGGCGCTGGCTCAGTGCGTAGTTGTACAGCGCATCTCCTGTAGAGTCAGTACCGCCGGTCAACTCCACGATGTAGTGCCTGGTCGTGCTCAACCCAGACGCTATGCCGTCCAGTTCACGCTTGTCGGCTGCAGTCAGAGTGGCCCTATCGAAAGCAAAGGTCACACTCACGTCAGAGAGGAGCTTGTACGTGTCCAGGCCGGCTACCGCACTACTTAACGAATCGACTCGGTTATAGGCGTTCTGTGCAGAGCCTTGAGCTTTGTTCGCGCTCTCACCTGCCGCTGAAGCGTGCTGGTCGGCTGCATCAGCGGCACTTTGCGCACTCGCGATGCCCTGTTGTGCGCGGCGGTCCGTATCCGTGATGTTGCGGCGGTCCTGCGAGGTACGTGCATCCAGTTCGTTCGTTTTCTGGACGATGGGTGCAGCCTGTGAACGCACATACCGCTTTGTGCTGCAGCCTGTGCTCAACATCAGAACCACAACGGCTCCGCCGGCAAAACTCACCTTCGATACCGACCAAATTTGTGCCAAACCCATGTATATCTCCATATGTCACAGTACCCAAGCACCGCTGCACGTTGGTTGCCAAAAAGGCTCCGTACTGATAACACCAACAAAAACAAGGATTTAGCAGGCAATGGGCCGGTTCATGATGAAGCTGCGAGACTCCCCATGAGTCTCTGGCGTGGGTAGAAACTTCCGCCCATCGAGTCAATCTAAACTAAAGCGAGTAGTACGCCTGACGTAACCCATGGACCTCCAACAGAAAATTCGAATGCTGCCTCAGCAACCGGGCGTGTACCTGTACAAAAACGCCGAAGGCGAGGTGATCTACGTCGGTAAGGCGAAGAACCTGCGTAGCCGTGTTCGTTCCTATCTTCTGGAGAGCTCGCAGGCCAACCGCAAAACAGGGTCACTGATGCGCGAGGCGGTGGATGTGGACTACATCCAAGTTGCCAATGAACATGAGGCGCTGGCGCTCGAAAACAACCTCATCAAGCAGCGCAAGCCGCGATTCAACATCCTTCTACGCGACGACAAGACCTATCCCTACGTGAAGCTGACCGTCGGCGAGCGGCACCCGAAAGTCTTTGTTACACGCAAGCTGAAGAAGGACGGCAGCCAGTACTTCGGCCCCTACTTTCCCGGCAACCTTGCGTACCGGATCGTCGAACTGATCCATCGCTCATTCTTGATCCCAAGCTGCAAGGTCGACCTGAACCGCTACCACCCGCGGCCTTGTCTTGAGTTCTACATCAAGCGCTGCCTTGCGCCTTGCGTCGAGCATCAGGTGGCGCAGGAGGCGTATCGGGAAGCCATTCGCGACGTGCAACTGTTTCTGGAAGGCCGCGAGAACGAGTTGGAAGATCGTCTGAAGCGCCGCATGGCACAAGCCGCGCGGGACGAGCAGTTCGAAATGGCGGCGAAGTTTCGCGACCAACTGGTCACCGTGCATCAGCTGCAGGAGAAGCAGCGCATTGCCTCCGCCGACGGTGAAGATGCCGATGTTTTCGGCTATCACTTTGACAAGGAAATGCTCGCAGTCGGCCAGTTCCACATGCGCGAGGGCAAGATTGTGGATAAGCGAGACTTCTTTTGGGAAGACCTGCCGGAGCTGATCTTCGAAGCGGGTGCCGATGCGGAAGACGCAGAACCTGAACCTAGGCCCTCCATCAGCCTCAGTGAGCACGCCGTGCCACCGTCTACCTCCGTCAACAGCACTCCTAACGCGGGAGAACCTTTCTCGCCCGCAGTCTTCTTTTCTGCGTTTCTGAAGCAGCTCTATCTTGATCAGCCATATGTTCCACGCACGATTCTGGTGCCATTAGAATTTCCAGATCGCGTTACGCTGGCCTCGCTGCTCAGCGAACAAAGCAGTCGCAAGGTCGAGATCCTTGCGCCGCAGCGAGGCGACAAGCGATCACTCGTCGACCTGGTTAGCCAGAATGCCAAGCAGAGCTACGACCAGCGCTTCCGCACGCTGCAGCCCTCGAAGAATGCCATCGCGAATGCGCTCCAGGATGCGCTTGGCCTCGCCGACAGCCCCACGCGCATCGAGTGCTTCGACATCTCGCACATTGCCGGTGCAGATACCGTCGCCAGCATGGTTGTCTGGGAACACGGCGAGATGAAGAAAAGCGATTATCGCAAGTTCAAGATCAAGACGGTCACAGGCGTGGACGACTTCGCCAGCATGCACGAGATCCTGGTCCGCCGTTACAGCAGGTTGCAGGCAAATAACGAGCCGTTCCCCTCGCTGATCCTCATCGACGGCGGCTTGGGACAATTACATGCCGCATATGCCGCACTCGAAAGTATCGGCATCACCCTGCAACCGCTGGCCTCCATCGCAAAGCGGGAAGAGGTCATCTACGTCTACGGGCAGGAAGATGATCCTGTCGTTCTTGATCGCAGATCGCCGGTGCTGCACCTGGTGCAGCGCATTCGCGACGAATCGCACCGCTTCGCCATCAGTTATCACCGCAAGCGCCGCGAGATGCGCGACCGCGACAGTGAGTTATTAGAAATACCGGGCGTCGGACCCACCACACGCAAGCGCCTGATCGAACACTTCGGCAGCCTGCGCGGCATTAAGGCCGCAGGGCCGGACGCATTGACCGCAGTCGTGAATGTTGCCACGGCGGCAAAGATTCGGCTGTACTTTACCGGAGAACGTGAGGCGGCCATTGACGGCATGGGAATGCCGACGACCGATGCCTCCAGCCCAGCGCTCCGCATTCTGCAATAGATAATCAGAGAAGACCGCTCTCCAAGCCCGCGATGAATTTGATACCGGGAACGTGCAGCTTTTGCAATGCCCGGTCATCCGTTAGGAAAAGGTCAACGCCTGCCGCTGCAGCACAAGCCAAATGGATTGAATCCGCAACTGCTACCTTCTGGGTTCGCAACAGTCCGAACGAGGATATACATCGTTCGTCGAAAGTTAGAAGGTCAAAACCTAAGGACCTGACAGCGTCTTCCAAAATAACTCGCTTTTCAGGCGTTTTACCCCCAGCACTTACTTCGCCAACTGCCAGACAGCTTGTAGTAAGTAGATCTTTCCGCTCCAGAGAGCGGCCAAACAATCGCGTGATCTGCGCCGATTTGCTGGCTTCGCCTTCCAGCAGATGGATGAAAACCATAGTGTCCCAGAATATTCTTCTCATGCGGTCGGCGCGTCTGAGCGAACCCACCGCATGTAAGCCTCCACACCGCCATAATCAGCGATTTCCTTGCGCAGTAGTCCCCGCAAAGGTCCTAGCAGTTGCTCGGCTAATCTACCTGTATCTTCCGGTATTCCCGACCCTTCCTTTCGATGAACGCGCACGTAATCAAGTTTGTAGTGGTAAATGACCGACGTACCACGCATATTCATGGGACCCTCCGAACCCTCGATGGTCAATCCATTGGACCGTAGGAAGGGACGAGCTTTGAGAGCAGAACAGAAGATGCTTTGCCGCCCCTCAGCAAACTCGGGCAGAAACTGCATCAATTCCCGCACCGGGATCGACACCCGCGTTTTTCCGGCTTCACGAGCCGGGATGATGTAGATCTGAAGGGCCTTTGCGCGTATACGGTCACTGAATGGGGCAGCTTGCAATGGCGACATGAGCAAAAATAACATATTTCTGCTCATAACAGCCCCAGAGCTAAACGCCATAGCCATCCGCTCCCGCAGTGAATGTGTCGCACGCCTTGACTTCACCAGTGTTCAAGCCGCGCTTAAACCAGCCCTGTCGCTCTGCACTGCTGCCGTGCGTGAAACTCTCCGGGCTGACGGTGCCGCGTTGCATCTTCTGGATGTGGTCGTCGCCCACGGCAGCGGCATTGCGCAAAGCCTCATCCACATCTTTGCCGTCAATGATGTTGCGCTGCTGCGTGGAGTGAGCCCAGATGCCAGCGTAGCAATCCGCCTGCAACTCGAGTGCGACGGACGCGGTCGAGCGAGTTGCCGGATTGCGCATGGCCTGCTGTGCGCGGGCCTCGGTGCCAAGAAGGTTCTGAACGTGGTGGCCAAGTTCGTGCGCGATGACATAGGCCTGCGCGAACTCGGCGTCGGTACCGCCCAGGCGCTTCAGTTCGTCCCAGAAGCCAAGATCGACATAAACGCGCTCGTCCTGCGGGCAGTAGAACGGACCCGTCGCGGACTGTGCCTCGCCGCAGCCGGACCGGGTCTCGCCGCGGAACAGGACCAGCTTCGCCTTGCGGTAGTTCCTGCCCGCCTGCTCAGGCAATAACGCAGCCCAGGTCTTTTGCGCGTCGTCCAGCACAAATGAGACAAGCTGGACGTCGCGATGTTCGCCGGCGCTCTCCTGCACGGGAGCGTTGGGGTCGCTCTGCCGCTGCACCTGTTGACCGCCGCCACCGGAAAAGAGCGAGCCGAGAAAGTTATGACCGGTAATCAGGCTGAGCACAAGCAGTACCAGAACGCCAACAATACCCAGCCCGCCGCCGCCAAAGTTGAAGCCGCCACCGCCTCCGCCGCCGGAGTCGCCCCGCCGATCCTCGATGTCACTGCTGGTTCCGCCGGGCGTCCAATCCATGGTGTTGCTCCGTTTCGTGCTGCTGAGATGATTGCGTTGTTTGGATGCACCGTGGTGCGCACCGGTGCCTCTGCTCATGTTTTCACAGGACGGTGCCTCCAGCGCGGGAGCATGCTAGGCTGCAACCACCGCATGACGACTGAAACAGAAGCCGGGCACGACCTGCCGCGTGTCCTGGGCGCGCGCCACGCCATGGCCATCGTGGTGGGCATCATCATCGGCTCCGGCATCTTCCTGGTGCCGCGCGAGATGATCGCCGCGGTCGGCAGTTCGCGGCTTGTTTATCTGGTTTGGATTACCGGTGGCCTGCTGTCGCTGTTCGGCGCACTGACGTATGCGGAGATCGCGGCAGGCAGGCCGGCTTATGGAGGCGAATACGCCTTTTTACGTGAAGCCTACGGCGACTTGGCGGGCTTTCTGCACATGTGGACGTGGTGGACCATCGCCAAGCCCGCCTCGATCGCGTCAGTGGTTTCAGGCTTAGTGCGCACGCTGGCGACCTTTGCCGTCTTCGCATTTTTCAACCAGCCTGCCTTTCTGCATATGAACTGGGGGCAGGTGGCCGGTCTGGGTGCACTGTGGCTGGTGACATGGCTCGACATCGTCGGCACACGCAAGGCTGCGGACGTACAACTGGCCCTGACCGTACTCAAGGTGGCATTGATTGCGGTCATTGCCATCGGCTGCTTTGTGTTCGCAGTACCGCTGGGTAGCGGTTCGCACTTCGCATCGGTTTACCTAGGCGCGCGCGGAGGCATTGGCGGCTTCATGGTCGCGCTGATCGCGGCGCTCTGGGCTTACGACGGCTGGTCCGACGTGGCCGCCGTGGCAGGTGAAATCAAGCAGCCCCAACGTAATCTGCCCATCGCCTTCATCGGCGGCGTGGTGCTGGTGGGCGGCCTTTATATGCTGACCAACGCGGCGATTCAGTATGTGCTGCCTGCATCGTCTTTGGCCGCTGCAGACCGGCCCGCAGCCGATGCGCTGAGGCGTGTGCTGGCCCTCCACGGCATTGCATGGGGTGCGGCGCTGGTGTCCGTTGGCATGGCAGTAAGCATCTCCGCGACGCTTGTCGGCACGACCCTTTCCGGCGCGCGTATCGGCTTTGCAGCGGCACGCGACCGGCTGTTCTTCCAAAACATTGCGCGGGTCAGTCCGCGCTTCCAGACGCCAGCGGTAGCGCTGGTGGTGCAGTCACTGCTTTCGTCCGTGCTGATCTTTGCGGTCGGCCGTTTTCAGGCACTGTTCTCCCTCGCAATCTTTGCGGAGTGGATTACCTACGGCTTAGCCGTCAGCACCGTCTTTGTCTTTCGCAAACGCGATGCGGCATCGGGACGCCCGCGAGCCTTCTCCACGCCGGGTTACCCACTGGTTCCGGCGCTGTTCATTCTTGCAGCGATTGCACTGACTGTCTTCCAACTGGTG
>CAXUEW010000022.1:0-3737 GCA_964250115.1 uncultured Terriglobus sp. | reverse complement strand
ACCCGCGCAATACCCTGCTGGGCTGCCTGGTCATCGTCGCGGGCGTGCCGCTGTTCTTCTATTTCCGAGCGAAGCGAGACCGGCTCAGCTCCACGCCCGCCGTTCAATGACCCGGCGATAGACTTCGAGGTACTCCAACGCAGGAGCTTCCCATGAGAAGTCCTGGGTCATGCCGCGCTTCATCATGGCTTGCCAGGCTTCTTTGTTGCGGAAGTCCGAAAGTGCGCGCTGGATAGCCGCGAAAAACTGCCACGGATCGTAGCCGTAGAACTTGTAGCCATTGCCCTGTGCGTCCGGCTGCTCCGTGATCGTGTCTTCCAGACCACCTGTAGAGCGCACTACGGGGATCGTGCCGTAGCGCAGACTGTAAAGCTGGTTGAGTCCACCGGGTTCGTAGCGCGACGGCATCAGGAAGATGTCACTGCCGGCTTCGACCTTGTGCGCCATCATGTCGTCATAATTGACTGACACGCGAACTTTCTCAGGATGCCGCGCAGCAAGCTCAGCCAGCAAGCGTTCGTAGTACTCCTCGCCCGTCCCGCAGGCAATCAGCACGACATCCTGCTTCAGCAGTTCGTCCGCGATGGTGGCGAGCAGGTCGAATCCCTTTTGTGTAGCAAAACGCGACACGATCCCCAGCATTGCGGTCTGTTCGCTGACGCCGTCGAGATCGAAGGCATGCAGCAGATCGCGGCGGCATTCACGCTTGCCTTCCAAGTCATCCGCGGAGTAGTGAGCGGCGATCAGGCTGTCGCGCGTGGGGTCCCACTCGCTATAGTCCACACCGTTTAGGATGCCGTAGAGGTCTTCGCTGCGGTTGCGCAGCACATCCTGCAGGCCGTCGCCAAACTCAGCGGTCTGGATTTCGGCCGCGTAGTGCTTGCTGACAGTGGTCAGCGCATCGGCGTACACAATGCCACCTTTCAGAAAGTTCACCTGGCCGTAAGCTTCCATGCGATCCGGCGTGAACATGTCACGCGGCAGCAGCAGGCGAGCCATGGTATTTGCGGGAAACCATCCCTGGTAACCCGCATTGTGAATCGTGAGAACGCTCGGCACTTTGCGCAGCAGCGGATCGAAGTAGTACAGCGAACGCAGGTAAATGGGCACCAGCGATGCCTGCCAGTCATGCGCATGGAAAACATCAGGTACGCCAAGCACTTTGGACGCCTCAATGACTCCTCGGCTGAACAGTGCGAAGCGTTCCCAGTTGTCCGCATAATCGCCGCCAGGGGTGGCATAGAAGCTTTCGCGGTCGAACATCTCGGGGCAGTCGACGAAGTAAACCTGCACGCCATCATGCATGTCGCCATTCAGTACCCGGACAAAGCGCTGGTAGTTCAGGAATGGAATGGTCACGCTGGGCAGGACGACCGGCAGGTCCGGATGTTCGCGCGCCACCGAACGGTAGTACGGCACGAAGATGGTTACACGGTGACCGTTACGGGCAATGACGGGCGGCAACGAGCCGGCCACTTCAGCCAACCCACCCGTGCGCGCCCATGGCTTGCACTCCGATGCTGCAAATACGATGTGCATCCAAACTCCTGCTTCTCTGTGACGGCAGAGGCTTGATACGGTCTGGGCCTTGCCATCGACGTACACGATACCCTGAAGGCGGGCACAAAGTATCGGATGCAACCTCGCAAGCCAAAGCTCGGGCAAAATTTCCTGGTGGATGACACAGCCCGGCATCGCATCGCGGATGCCCTGGGTGACGTGTCGGATCGGACGGTGCTGGAGATCGGTCCCGGCCACGGTTCGATCACCACGATCCTGGCGGAACGCGCGAAAAAGCTGGTCTGCATCGAACTCGACCGCGCGCTTGCGGCAGAACTGCGCTTCCGCTTTCGTAATCATGCGAATGTCGAGATCGTGGAAGCGGACGTGCTGAAGACGGACCTCTCGGCACTCATGCAAGACGGGGAGAAAGCCCTCGTCATCGGCAACCTGCCTTACTACATCACAAGCGACATCCTGCTGCACCTGTTCACACACAACGCGGTGCTGGAGCTTGCCGTGGTAATGATGCAGCGGGAAGTTGCAGACCGGGTAGCCGCAGTACCCGGCACGCGCGACTTCGGCCTGTTGTCAGCTACCGCGCAAATGTACGCGGAGGCAAGCACCCTATTCACGCTGCCACCCGAGGCGTTTGCACCGTCGCCGGATGTGTACTCGACCGTATTGCGCCTGCGTTTTCAGCCGCGCTTCGAAGAACTCGGCATCACGGACAGGCGTGCTTTCGATCGTTTCCTGAAGGGATGCTTTCAGCAGAAGCGCAAGACGCTCAGTAACAATCTGCGCGCCAGTGGCTATACGACCCAACAGATTGCAAACGCATGCGAGGCCGCGCGGATCAAACCCGTAAGCCGCGCTGAGAGCCTGCCGCTCGTCGCGTTTGCTGCTCTTTTTGTGGCATTCACTTCTAGTTGAAGATGTCCTTGACGCGATCCATGATGCCGACGGAGTGCGGTGCGTTTTCGACTTTCATGGTGTCGCCCAGTTGCTTCAGCAAATCCCTCTGCTGCTTGGTCAATTTGCCAGGCGTTTCCACCCGGATTTCGACGATGAGGTCGCCTTTGCCGTGGCTGTTCAGATGCGGAACACCCTTGCCTTTGACACGGAAGCTCTTGCCGCTCTGCGTTCCTTCGGGCACCTTGACGACAGCAACACCTTCCAGCGTTTCGATCTCAAGCTCATCGCCAAGCGCCGCCTGCGGGAATGAAACCGGTACGATGCAATGTAAGTCATCACCTTCGCGCTCAAAAAACTTGTGCGCTTTGACACTGAGCACGACGTACAAGTCGCCGGAAGGACCGCCAAGCTTGCCAGCTTCGCCTTCGCCCTGGTAGCGGATGCGTGTACCATCCTCGACGCCGGCAGGCACTTTCACCAGGACCGTGTGTTCCTTCTGCACACGCGATTCGCCCCGGCAGGTGGGGCATGGATCAGTCACCAGCACGCCGGATCCCTCGCACCTGGGGCAGGCGCGCGCGACGGAGAAAAAGCCCTGCTGGAAGCGTACCTGGCCCGCGCCTCGGCACTGCGAACAGGTGACAGGCTGCTTGCCGTTGGCCGAACCGGTGCCATTGCAATCCGTGCAAGTCTCCGCCCGCTTGACCTTAATCTCCTGCTCCTTGCCGAAGACCGCTTCCTCGAATTGCAATGTCATGTCGTAGCGAAGATCGCGCCCACGCTGTGCGCGTGACTGCTTTCGGCCGCCACCCCCGTTGAACATCTCGCCGAAGATGTCACCAAAGATATCGCCCAGATCCTGAGGATCGCCACTGAAGCCGCCAGGGAAACCGCTGCCCTGCCCTGCTCCACCGCCGAAGCCGGCATGTCCATAGCGGTCGTAAGCGGCACGCTTTTGAGGATCGCTCAGGATGCCGTAGGCCTCGGAGCATTCCTTAAACTTCTCTTCTGCGGCCTTGTCACCGGGATTGCGGTCGGGATGAAACTGCATCGCCAGCTTGCGATAGGCCGTCTTGATTTCGCTGTCGGACGCAGTTTTTGAGACCGACAGCACTTCGTAATAGTCGAGTTTCACGCTCGCTCCTGCCACAACTCTCTCCTAAATTTGCTACGCTGCCAGTCGTGCGTGATGTTGTTTACGCGTCGTGCGCGGCGCTGTTGCTGGCCACGCGCACCAGCGCGGGACGCAGGAGGCGCTCCTTGATGCGGTAACCGCGGCGCACCTCGTCAACCACTGCGCCGTCCGGGAACTCGACCGTCTC
>CAXUEW010000021.1:21376-24768 GCA_964250115.1 uncultured Terriglobus sp. | reverse complement strand
AGACGAACAGGAACAGCAGCGGGTTCATGACGATCCGCACCAGGAACGGGCCGATCTCGCGCCGCAGCACATGCAGGTCGCGGATGAACAGGCCGGCAAAGGCACGCGCATACTGTGTCCTTGAAGATGTAGCTGACGGCGCGGCTAGAGTGCCAGTCTGCGGTGTGGCGATCACGGTGGACATGGTTAGGTGCTCCTGCGTGCTACTCGCGAAGATCGCGGCCTGTCAGACGGATAAAGACGGTTTCCAGAGTGGGTTCGGTAATGCTCAGATCGCTGAGGCCGTAGCTACTGGCGGCGGTGACTACCTGCGGCAGCAGGCCGTCGGCACTCTCGGCCATGACGCGCAAACCGCGCGGCGTCACCTCGACCCCGGATACGTGCGGCAGGGCTCTCAGCACGGGCAGCAGATTCTCTGACGGCTCGCGCAGGTCAAGTTCGTACAGCGTGCTGGCACCGACGGAACTCTTCAGCGCGGCCGGTGTGTCTTCCACCAGGATCGAACCACCATCCACAATGGCAACGCGGTCGCAAAGCTCATCCGCCTCTTCCATGTAGTGGGTGGTCAGCACCACGGTGATGCCTTCCGTGTGCAGCCGCTGCACCGCCTCCCACATGGCGATGCGGCTCTGCGGGTCGAGACCCGCCGAAGGCTCATCGAGAAACAGCACCTTGGGCCTGTGCGCAATGGCGCGGGCAATCTGCACGCGCTGCGCCAGGCCGCCGGATAGCTGCGCGGGGTACGAGCCTGCCCGCTCCGACAGGTGAAACTGCTCCAGCAGTTCAGCGGTGCGGGCCTTCGCATCGGCCTTCGAGAAACCGAAGTACAGGCAGTGGAACTGGATGTTCTCGGCCACGGTGCAGGCGCGTTCCAAGGTGTTGTATTGCGGCACCACGCCCATGAAGCGCCGGGCCTGCGATGGGTTGCGGACCACGTCCACACCCGCAATGTGCGCGGTGCCCGCTGTTGGCAGAACGCGCGTGGTGCAGACGGAGATGGTGGTCGTCTTACCCGCGCCGTTCGGTCCCAGCAGGCCGTAGATCTCGCCTTCCCGCACGTCCAGGTCGATCCCGGCCAGCGCGGTCACCGGCGGCTTGCCGTCGTACACCTTGCGAAGGCCGCGCAGTGAGACGATGCCGCTGTGCCCCGTCTGCACGGGCGGTGCCATCACGCCGCGGCTGTCTGTGCTTCCCATGCTGGCGATTCTACCGTGTGCCTCTCCAGGCTGCTCAACGCTGTGTCTCGGGATCGACCTTGGTGCCGTCGGTAATCGCATCCGACGGCGACAGCACCACCAGGTCACCCTGCCGCAGGCCGCTGAGCACCTCCGTGGTCGAACCGAAGTCGCGGCCCAGCATCAGGCTGTGCATGTGGGCCACATGGTTTGCGTCAACAACAAAGGTCTGCGGGCCCGCGGTGCGGACGAACAGGGCGTTCGCGGGGATCAGGACGGGCGGCGTGGCGTTGCGGGTAGCAAAGGTCACCGTGGCAAACATGCCGGGGAGGATTTTGCCGTCAGCGTTAGGCAGATCGATCTCTGCCAGCAGTGTGCGGGAAGTGGGATCGATGGCCGCGGCGTTGCGCGTGACATTACCCGTAAACATCCGTCCCGGCAATTCGCGAAATTGCACCTGTGCCGTGCTCGCGCCCATAACAGCCGGCGCGCTCGACTGCGGAACGTTGGTGAACACACGAACCTTGTCGGCCTGACCGATCGTGAACAGTTGCGTCACAGTGTTCGCGGAGCCGGCCGAGATGAGCGATCCGGTATCGATGCCGCGCGAAAGGACCACGCCTGCGAACGGCGCGGTCACCCGCGAAAAGCTGGCCTGCTCCTGCAGGGAACGCACAGCCGCTTCACCCGCCGCAATGTTCGCGCGCGCCGCGTTCACCGTGGCATCGTTCACACCCGCCTGCGCCGTGAACTGGTCCGCCGCTGCCTGCGAGATGACGCCTTCCTGCTGCAACTGTTGATTTCGCGTGTTGTTCAACGTGGCAAGGTGCGCGTTGGCCTGCGCCTGGACCAGTTGCGCCTTCAACTGCATCAGGGTGGCTTGCGCCTGGCTCAACGACTGGCGGGTCTGCGGGTCTTCAATGGTCGCGAGGATCTGGCCAGCCCGCACATGATCGCCGATGTCCACATACCGCTTCGAAACATAGCCGGAGGTACGCGCAAAGATCGGCGTCTGCTGAAATGCCTGAACCGTGCCCGGCAGTTCCAGCTTCGACGAAAGCTGCCCCAGTGTGACCTTTGTCACCACGACTGGCGGAGGACCCGCGTCGAGCCGTGCCTGGTCTACCAACGACTCGCGATGGCGCAGCTTGGGCAGCAGAAATGCGATACCCAGCACTGCAAGCAGCAGAAAAGCCGCAATCGCCGCCATGTAAGCGCCGCGCCCGGCGGACTGCTGCGTCTGTGGCGTGGCGCGGACGTCATGTTCTGTGGCGAGGACAGGCGGGTCGGTGTAGTTCTGGGCCATGCTTACGCGGCTCCTTCAGGCAGTAATCTTCCCATGCAGCAAGTGTTCATGGTGCTTAAGGCGTTACGCGTGCTCAAAGAACTCCTCCTGCTCCGTGGTCGCTTCCATCTGCATGGCAAGCGGCGGGGCCTTCCTCAGCAGCGAGTAGAAGATGGGCACGATCACCAGCGTGGTCGCGGTTGCAACCAGCAGGCCACCGATCACGGCGCGGCCCAGCGGTGCATTCTGCTCGCCGCCCTCGCCCATGCCCAGCGACATGGGCAGCATGCCCAGGATCATGGCAAGCGCCGTCATCAGCACCGGCCGCAGCCGCGTGAATCCCGCGGCAGCCGCGGCCTGCAGGCTGTTCATGCCCAGCGCTCGCTGGTCGTTGGCAAAGGTCACCATCAGGATGGAGTTCGCCGTCGCAACGCCCACCGTCATGATCGCGCCCATCAGCGACGGCACGGAAAAGGTGGTGCCGGTCAGAAACAGCATCCACAGGATGCCGCAGGCCGCACCCGGTAGCGCCATCAGGATGATGAAGGGATCAAGCCAGCTTTGGAAGTTCACCACCATTAGCAGGTACACCAGCAGCACCGCGAAGATCATGCCCAGGCCCAGCCCGGTAAAGCTGTCTTCCATGCTCTTCACCTGGCCGCGAACGGTCAGCGTGGCACCCTTGGACAGTTTGCCGCTGGTGGGCGTGTAGCTCTTCAGAATCTTCTGGATGTCGGCGTAGACACCGCCAAGGTCGCGCCCCTGCACATTGGCAAACACGTCATAAACCGGCTGCACGTTGTAGTGGTTGGTAATGCCGGGGCTGGCGACGTGGGTAATCTGGGCCACGTTCGACAACAACTGTGCCGCGGGCGCGGTGGGCGTTCCACTGGTACCGCCGCTCACGCCATTGTTGACGGCACCAGCCGTGC
>CAXUEW010000021.1:0-21366 GCA_964250115.1 uncultured Terriglobus sp. | reverse complement strand
ACTGTTCAATGCTGCGACAGAGTCCATGCGATAAGGCGGTACCATGACCACGACAGAGTAGTTCACGCCGTTCTGCGGGTTCAGCCAGTAGTTCGGCGTCGCCTGACCCGATCCCGACAGCGCGAACAACATGCTGTTGGCCACGCTGGCCTGGGTCAGATTCATCTGCTGGGCGCGGGTGCGGTCCACGTTTATGCGAAGCTCCGGCGCGTACACCACCTGGTGCACATGCACGTCCACGGCACCCGGCACCTTCGCAACAGCTTCGCGAATCTGCTGTGCCGTCGCGTAGTTCTGCGCGGCAAGCCGACCGCTGATCTGAATGTCGATGGGCGCGGGCAGGCCGAAGTTCAGGATCTGGTTGACGATGTCCGACGCCTGGAAGTAGAAGGTGGTCTCTGGGAACTTCTGCCGCAGAACAGAACGCAGTTTCTCGCGGTATAGCGCTGTCGGCTTGTGCCCTTCACCCAGTGAGACCAGGATCTCGCCATCCTGCACGTCCGTAAGCGAACCGTCGCCGAATGCCAGGTTGAAGGTGCCGTTGGGCACGCCCATGTTGTCCAGAACGCCGGCAATTTCTTTTTCAGGGATCACCTGGCGGATCACCTGCTCAACCTTGCCGATGGCAGCTTCCGTTGCCTCAAGCCGTGTTCCCGGTGCCGTGCGAACGTGCAGGCGGAAACTGCCTGCATCCACATCCGGAAAGAAATCCCGGCCAATAAAAGGCAGCGTGCATAACGACAGCAGGATGAAGATGCCGAAACAGGTCAGCATGAACGTGGTGTGTGTCAGCCCCCAGTCCAGCCCGCGCTGGTAGCGGCCCCGCAGCTTCTCGAAGACGCGATTGAAGGCAAAGTGCGTGCGCCAGATGGCTCCCAGGCCGCGCCGCTTCCGTTCGATCTCCGCCATCTCGGCGGCGCTCAGCGGATGGTCGCCGTGCTCGGCTTCCGCCAGCGCGTACACATCCACTTCCTTGGCCAGCAGGAACTTCACCATGGTGGGCACCAGCGTTCGCGAAAGCAGGTACGACGCCATCATGGCAAATACCACCGCCATGCCCAGGGGAGTGAACAGGCTCTTGGCTGCGCCAGACAGAAAGACGACAGGCACGAACACAATGCAGATCGCAAGTGTCGACACAAAGGCTGGAACAGCAATTTGCGCGGCACCATCGAGGATGGCCGGCTCAATCTCTTTGCCCAGACCGAGATTGCGATGGATGTTTTCAATCTCGACCGTGGCATCGTCCACAAGGATGCCGACCGCCAGGCCCAGGCCGCCCAGCGTCATGGTGTTCAGCGTCTGTCCCAGCGCCTTCATGATGATGATCGACACCAGGATGGACAGCGGAATGGATACGGCAATGATGACCGTCGAACGCCACGACCCGAGGAAGAGCAGGATCATGACTGCAGTCAGGCCAGCGGCAATCGCAGCCTCTTTGACGACTCCTTGCAGCGCAGCCTTCACGAAAATGGACTGGTCGAACAGGATCTTGATGTCAGGCGCAGGCGACGGCAGGTTCGCGACGATGCGCGGCAAAACTACTTTGACCTTTTCGACAATGTCGAGCGTCGATGCGGAAGATGCTTTGAGAATGGTCAACAGAACGGCTCGCCGTCCATCAAGGCGAACAATGGACTGCTGCGGCGCGCTGCCTTCATGCACCTGCGCCACGTCACGCATGTAGATGGTGGCGCCGTTGATCTGCTTGATGGGGATGTCGTTCAGCGTCGTAACGACCTGCGGCGAAGCATTGGTACGCACCACGTAATCACGGTCGCCGATGCGCGCATCGCCCGCGGGCAGAATCAGGTTCTGCGCCGTCAGTGCGTTGACCACGTCGGTCGGCGAAAGGCCTTTCGCATACAGTGCCATGGGGTCAAGATCGACGGCAATCTGCCGCGCCCGCCCGCCATAGGGCTGCGGAATCTGCGCACCTTGCACGGTGGCAAGTTGCGTTCGGACGAACTGCGCGCCAAGGTCAAACAGCTCTGACTCTGAAAGCTGGTTCGATGACATGATTGCCTGCAGAATGGGCACATTCGACGCCGAAAACTGCAGCACAAAAGGCGGCGTGGTGCCCGTGGGCATAATGCGCAGAACGGTCTGGTTGACCGCTGTGACCTCGGCCACCGCGGCTTCAATCTTCACGCCCGGCTGGAAGAAGATCTTGATGACAGAAACGCCGTTGACTGACTGCGACTCAAGATGCTCAATGTCGTTTACCGTCGTGGTCATGGCGCGCTCACTGATGGTGGTGAAGCGCTTCTCCATCTCGTCCGGGCTGGTGCCGGTGTAGCTCCAGACGACCGTTACAACGGGAATGTCGATGGACGGGAAGATGTCGGTCGACATGGTCTCAATCGACACAACGCCCATGACAAGAATAAGCACAGCCATGACCACAAAAGTGTAGGGGCGTCGAAGTGCAAGGCGGACGATCCACATGGCGGCTCAGTCTCCGAGTGTGTCGAGTGCGACGTTGACGGTCAAAACCTCAGAAGCTTCTAAGAGAGAGGGTTTGTGAAAGAACTTGACCGCTTCTGCTTATCGCCGGCACAAGTCCTATAACGCAAGCAACTCTGCTTTGTAACTTAGATTGTACGGGAGACATAACGGGACGGTCAGGGCGCGTAGAATCGCATTATGGCACGTGGCTGGGAAAAAGAAGACACAGACGCACCGGAGAAACTGGTCCCCGCAACACCGGCAGAAGCTGCCGCAGAGGCTCGACTTACGGAGCGGGACCGTCAGCGCAAACTGCAGGGCCTGCAACTGCAGCGGGAGCGCATCCTGTCAGAGCGGACATCAAGCCCGCATCGGCGTTCCGCACTTGAGGCAGCATTGCTCGAGATTGAAGAGCAGCTATCGCAACTTGGCTGGACCTTTCGTATCTAGTGCGTATCCACCTATAGCTTTCCAGAGGTTCATGCTGAGTAGATTGCAGATAGAACTTGCGGCTTTAGCCGCTGAGATAGCCGGAATGGATCCAAACAGATGCGGCTTTAGCCGCCGAGAGTCCCATCTCAGCGGCTAAGGCCGCATTTCCAAGCTGACCCTGTTTCTATCTCGGCGGCTAAAGCCGCAAAACAAGTACAAAGATCTATATGTCGATACGCCTAGCAATCGACCAGGCAGGACGGGGTAAAAAGCCTCCTGTAAACTTGCAGGACGCCCAGGGAGCCTGTTCGAAACATGTCCGCTGTTGAGGAAGCTACGCAACTGCATACGCCGCCCAATGTGCGGGCAAATGCGCTGACGTTTCAGGAACTGCTGTTTGCCCTGCAGCGTTTCTGGGCCGAACGCGGCTGTGTTTTGCAGCAGCCCTATGACATCGAGGTAGGCGCAGGCACCATGTCACCCGATACCTTTCTGCGTGTGCTGGGACCGAAGCCGGTCCGCATCGCCTATGCGCAGCCCTCTCGCCGCCCCGCAGATGGCAGGTACGGCGACAATCCCAACCGGCTGTACAAGCACACACAATTTCAGGTGATTCTGAAACCGCCACCCGCGAACATCCAGGACCTGTACCTGCAGAGCCTGGAGGCCATCGGCATCAGTCTCGCCGAACACGACATCAAGTTTGAAGAGGACAACTGGGAGTGGCCGGTGGGCGGTGCCTGGGGCGTTGGCTGGCAGGTGATGATGGACGGCCAGGAGATCACGCAGTTCACCTACTTCCAGCAGTGCGGCGGTCTTGACCTCGATCCCATCTCGGGCGAGATCACCTATGGCCTGGAACGTCTCACCCAGTTTCTGCAGGATGTAGATTCCATCTACGACATCGTCTGGGCGCGCGACCCGGACACCGGCGAGGTGACGACCTACGGCGATATTCGCCTGCCGGAAGAGCAGCAAATGTCTGCCTACAGCTTTGATTGGGCGGCTGTAGAGCTGCTTTGGGAGCATCTAAACGCCTACGAAAAAGAGTGTTTAGCACTGCTTGCGGTGCAAAAAACGCTGCCGGAGGACGCTGAAATCGTGCAATTACGACGCTTTCCCGTGCTGGGAGCGTACGAATTGGCGCTGAAATGTTCGCACATCTTCAACCTGCTCGATGCACGTGGGGCCATTTCCGTGACGGAGCGCGTCGGCGTCATGGCCCGCATACGGACGCTGATCGTGGGTGTCGCGAAAGCTTACGCAAACCAGGGTGAACGCGTGGCCGCTGCAGATGGGAAGGCGACTGCCTGATGTCTGATTTCCTGTTTGAGTTAGGCCTGGAAGAAGTGCCGGCACGCATGCTGGCGAGTGCTGAAGAGGAACTTGCCCGCCGAACGGTGAACCTTCTTAACCGTGAGCGCTTGCTCGGCGAAGTGCATTCGTTTGAGTCCTACTCAAGTCCGCGTAGACTCGCGGTGCTGGTGCGCGGCGTGCTGCTGCAGCAGGCCGACGCCGAAGAAGAGTTGCTGGGTCCACCTGTCAAAGCCGCTTACAAAGACGGCAAGCCAACAGCCGCCGCTGAGGCTTTTGCGAAGAAAGCGGGAGTATCTGTAGAGGCGCTAAGAACGATCACCAATGCGAAGGGCGAGTACCTTGCCGCCACGGCAAAGCGCACTGGACGCAGCTTCGCGGAGATCGTTGCAGCCGGTCTGCCGGGTGAAATAGCCGCGATTTACTGGGCCAAAAACATGTACTGGCGCGCCGGCAAGCCTGAGCGATTCGTCAGGCCAGTGCAGTGGATGGTTGCGCTGCTGGATGATGCAGTCCTGCCGTTGCAGTGGGCTGGCCGCACTGCAGACCGCGTCACCTATGGGCATCGCGTGCTGCATGGCAACGCGCCTGTTGTCACCCCGACGGCGAATGCCTACGCACACACGCTGTACGAAGCAAAGGTCATAGCAAACGTCGAAGACCGCCGGCACATGATTCGCAAGGCACTCGACGCGGCCACGCGTAGTCAGCCCGGCATGCGTTGGCGTGAAGACCATGCGCTCGTCGACAAGGTTACGCACATGACGGAATGGCCGTCCGTGATCCTCGGCAGCTTTGAGCGCGAGTTTCTGCCGCTGCCGGAAGAAGTGCTGGTCACGGTCATGCGTGACCACCAGAACTACTTTGCCTTGGAAGACGGCAGTAACAAGCTGGCGCCGCACTTTCTTGCCGTGCTGAATACGGATCCGGATGCGACCGCCGAAGGTATCATCCGCCATGGCAATGAGCGTGTGCTGCGCGCACGCTTCAACGATGCGCGCTTCTTCTACGAGTTCGATCAACGCATTCCAATGAGCGATCGCGTCGCCATGCTGGAGAAGGTCACCTTCCAGAAGGACCTTGGCAGCTACGCCGCGAAGACCGAGCGGGTACGCGCACTTGCCGCGAAGTTGGGAGCGAATGTGCACGCGGACTGGCTGCGCAACGCAGCGACGAAGCCACTCGCATCCTCGCTGGATCTTGCTGCTCTCGACACTGCCGCTTTGTTGGCCAAGACGGACCTATCCACGGAAATGGTTAAGGAGTTTACCGAGTTGCAGGGGGTCATCGGCGGCCTGTATGCGCGTGCGCAGGGCCACGGTGAAGCTGTCGCCAATGCCATCAACGCGCAATACCAGCCTGTGGGCATGGACGATTCCATTCCCTCGACTGCTGAGGGTCTGCTGCTGTCCATTGCCGACAAGGCGGACACCATTGCAGGCATGTTCGGTCTGGGCTTGCAGCCCACCGGATCGAAGGATCCATTCGCTTTGCGCCGCGCCGCGAACGGCATCATCAAGATGCTTGCGGAAAGCAACCTGCCGCTTACCCTGGGCGAAATCGCCACCATGGCAACGAGTGGCGACGACACACTCTGCGCAAGCGTCAAGGCATTCCTTGCCGAGCGGTTGGAGTGGTATCTTCGCGAAGTGCGTGGCGTCGCCTATGACGTTGTGAAAGCAGTGATGGCGGCAAACCCAGACGATGTTCGCGACGCAGCGGCACGCACCGATGCTGTTGCTGCTGCACGTCATGGCGAGGATTTTGCCGCTATTGCCGCAGCCTTCAAGCGCATGAGGAATCTCGTCGAACAGGCACGCAGCAAGGGCGAAACGTTCACAGCCGGTTCCCATAGGGAACTGCTTACAGAGCCGGTCGAGCGCACGCTCTCTGAAGAGAGTGGACGCCGCGCCGCCTGGGTCGAGGGTCTGCGCAAAGACGGCAACTACGCGCTTGCGCTCGAAACCATCGCGGAGATGCGGCCCTTTGTCGACGCCTTCTTCGACAAGGTGATGGTGATGGTTCCCGAAGCGTCGCTACGCCAGGCCCGGCTCGGCCTGCTGCTGCGCGTCGTAACGGATTTCAGCAAAGTAGCGGACTTTTCAGAGATTGTGATCGCTGGATAAAGTGCGGTGAACGGAAACGGGTATGTACCGCGCAGATCATCGGCAAAGCGCCCTCTGGCGGTGCCGTGGTAGACCCCGACTCTGTTCGAAATCAAGGTGGAACTGTTCCCATGCCTTGAAAGGCCATTGACACCGTCGCAGTTGCGCTGAAGCGCGATACGTTGAACGTCCGCCTCTCCGCCGTTCGCAAGCTGGTCACCGAGGCGTGGAAGAAGGGCATGCTCTCCGCCAAAGAAGCTTCGAACCTAACTGATAACCCCCAACGTCCGGCAAAAGGGAACTCGCATGGGGAACTGGTTGACGAAGGAGCAGGCGAGACGCATGCGGACTTTATTGCGGACGCCGGTTGTTGTCGAGCGAATTGCCTCGCGCAAGCTCCAGCCGCATTGTCATTGCGGCTGGTAAGGTCGAAAGGCACGTCACCTGCAGCGATACACATCGCCCGCACGCTTCGTGTTTGTAGCAGCCGTGCGTAGATGAAGCGCGGATGAGACAAAGGCGCGCGAAGATCAGGACAGCCCAACAAAGGAGCAGCATGTCGGTGCGCCGCGGATCGAGGCCCGCTTTCGGTGTGATCCCGGCTCTGGGGCGCTGCGGTCTTGGCCACCCTTTCTACCCGTCCAGGTCCGCAACGGGCTTTGTCCAGCAGGGCAGGGTCGATCGCGTAGCCCAAGCAACTTCACGTTACTTTGTGAGTGCCCTTGCTCGCGGTATGATGCTGCGATGAGCCAGCCAAACGCGGAAGTCACCGCCCTCTTGCGGGAATGGAGCGGTGGCAAGGATGGTGCACTCGACCAACTGATGCCGCTGGTCTACGACCAGCTTCGATCGATGGCACGGCACTCCATGCGGTCTGAGCGCCCGGATCACACACTGCGGCGCACGGCCTTGGTCCATGAGGCATACCTGCGGATTGTGGAGTCTGGAGCGATTGTCCATGACAGTGCTCACTTCTACGCACTGGCCGCGACCATCATGCGGAATGTGCTGCTTGACTGGGCTCGGAGCCATGACCGCGCCAAACGTGGTGGCGGGGCACAGAAAGAGGAGCTGTTCGAGCACTCCGCGGTGACCGAGGAGGATCCTGAGACGGTGATCGAGATTGACCGGCTCCTGAATCGCCTAACGGAGTTCGATCCCCGAAAGGCGAAGATTGTCGAAATGATCTTCTTCGGTGGGCTGACCTATGACGAGACGGCAGAGGTGCTGAAAATCTCGGCAGTCACCGTACACCGCGAGCTGAAGATGGCGAAGGCGTGGATGCTGACCGCATTGCGGCCAAAGAACGACTGTTCGGATGGCGGTCCAGCTTCAACGTCCACTGCATGACTCCAGTCGAATGGGAGACTCTGCAGAACATTGTGCTGACGGCCGTCGACCTGTCGCCAGCGAAGCGTAAGGCTTATCTGGCCGATCGCTGTGGAGAGGATGAGGCGCTGCGACAGCAGGCGGAGAAGATGCTTTCCGCCTATCTCCACACGGACGCCTCTCTGCAAAATGCGATCGGTCTGCTCGCTGCACAGATGGCGTCTCCTGTGAATTTTTCAATGGGGGATCGGATCGGTCCCTATCGCATCGTCTGCATCATCGGTCATGGCGGCATGAGTACGGTGTATCGCGCGCAGCGCTCGGATGACCAGTTCCAGCAGAGCGTCGCCGTAAAGGTGGTTCACGCAGGCTTTGTCGACAACACAGAGAAGTTCGCCAGGTTTCGCGCAGAACGGCAGATACTTGCCGACATCAACCATCCGAACATCGCGCGCCTTCTGGATGGCGGTGTAACAACAACAGGGTTGCCTTACCTAGTGATGGAGTATATCGAGGGCCAAAATCTGGATGAGTATGCCGAGGCGCACAAGCTGTCGACAGAAGCGCGGCTGGGCCTCTTCCGTCAGCTTTGCGCGGCAGTGCAGCATGCTCACCAGAATTTGATCGTGCATCGTGATCTGAAGCCTGCCAACGTCATGGTGACGACGGATGGCATCCCCAAGCTGCTCGACTTTGGCATCGCAAAGCTGCTTACGCCGGCGGGCTATGACGAATCAGCCGTGCATACCCGCCCGGCGGAGCGCCTCATGACGCCTGAATATGCCAGCCCTGAACAGATACGGGGTGAAGCCATCACAACGGCCGCCGACATCTACGGGCTCGGCGTGCTGCTGTATGAACTGCTTACAGGCTCGCGTCCGTTCCGTATAGGCGGGCTCAGCCCCGGGGAAATTGAAAGGCTCATCTGCGACACGGCTCCTGCTCCGCCAAGCACGGTCAGGTCGCAAGCCCCGTCCCGTCCGCTGGGCGGCATCGCCCTGAGTGACCTGGATCGCATTGTTCTGAAGGCCCTCCATAAGACTCCGGCGCGGCGCTATTCATCAGCTAATGATTTTTCCGCGGATATCGAACGATATCTCTCCGGCTTTCCCGTTACAGCTCGGCCCGACTCGATGGGCTACCGTGCTTCGCGGTTCGTTAGCCGTCACTGGCTTGCTGTTAGCGCCGCCTCCTTGTTTGTGATCACAGTGATCGGGCTGAGCATCGGTCTTGCGCTGCAGGCCAGGCGCGCTCAGCGCGAAGCACAGTCGGCGGATGCCGTCTCTCTCTACCTTGTGAGTTTGTTTGACTTCAGCCAACCCAACGCGACCCAGGGCCGCAGCGTAAGTGCGCGGGACATCCTCGATCAGGGAACTGAGCGGCTGAACAACCAGTGGAAGGGCGACCCGGTAGTGAAGGCGCGCCTGCTGAACACACTTGGTACGGTGTACTACAAGCTTGGAGCACTCGACCGAGGGATCGCACTCTTGCGCGAGGCGGAGTCACTCTACTCTACGGCGGCAGGGCCTGACTCAATGGAGGTGGCGCATGCCGCGACCAATCTTGGAGACATCCTTGAGACAAAGGGTGATTACGTTGGCTGCATGGAGCAGTACCTCAAAGCACTCGCTATTTTTGAGAAGAAGAAAGGGCATAGCAGCGTCGAAGTAGCCGATGAACTAGATGGCATAGGGAGCCTGCACTGGGTGGGCGGCGATTACCTCGGGGCGGAACGGTACCGCCAGGAATCAATCGAGATCTTCACCCGGCTGCTGGGCCCTGAGGCGAAGGAGACTCTGCTCGCGAAAGGCAATCTCGAAGTCGTCCTCGCGGCTGAGGGCAAGTACCGGGAAGCCGAACCGCTGGCCCGGGAGATCCTGAGGGAGCGAACGCGTATCTTTGGTCCCGTAAATTCGTACACCAACATCGCTCTCGCGAACCTCGCTTCAATCCTGATGAAGACAGCGCGTTTCGAAGAGGCAAGGCCTATGCTCGAGCAGACGCTTACCGTGGCTCGCAAGCTCTACGGCGAGGAGCACCCCGACGTGGGTGCTGCGCTCGCCGATCTGGGCAAATATCACTTGGAGATGGGCCATCTTGACATGGCAAAGGGTCTCCTCGAACAGGGTCACGGAATCGCGGTCCGTACTGCCGGTCCGCAATCCTTCGACGCCGCATCGGATGAAGATGCACTCTCCAGCGTGCTGCTTGAAATGGGCGACTTGGCAGCCGCACGTGAGTGGGAGGAAAAGGCGCTGACAACACGTCTTGGTGCGCGCTCACCATCCCTGCCCATGCTCAGCCAGAGCTATGACCATCTTGGCCTCATCGATCTCGCACACGACGATCTACCCGCAGCCCGCCACCAGATCGAACATGCGCTTGAACTCCGAAAGAAAGCGTACTCAACAGAGAACGACTCGATCGCGATGAGTTACAGCCATCTCGGTGCAGTGTTCAGGGCACAAAACGACCTTGATGGCGCCCAGCAGGCGTACGCGCAAGCTCTCCGGGCCGCGCAAAACAACTTTGGTGCAACTGCCCACCCCATCACTGCGGAGGCACTCTACGGCACGGGCTTAGTGTTACTCCAGCGCCATGAAGATCCGAAAGCCCGCTCCATCCTGAAAGACGCCCTACGCATGCAGCAGAAACTTTATCCTGACGGACATCCCGCACTCCGGAACACTATCCAGGCATTGCGATCTGCGACAAAATGACAGGACGTCCAAGCGCTAAACAGAAGCGACACAAGCGATGCAGAGAAACCTGCAAGCTACGCAGGTTATGTTCGGAGCTATTTGGATAGGTGCGCCTGGATCAACGCAGTCTTCCAAACAAGCCCGCCGCTACGAGACATGCTCATAGCGACCAGACTCTAGCGCAATTGCATCGACGCGGCTGGACGTAGACGCGCCCGCGTGGAGGCGACACCTGCGCCTCCAGCGACTTGTAGGAATGCAGCTGAACACTTGGCTCGAAAATACCTTGCGCCTTCGGTCAGGCACTTACGACTTTACGCTTTAGTAAGCCTGCAATACCTACAAGACCGGTACCAAGCAGGGCCAAGCTCGAGGGTTCAGGAGTCATCGACACTGGAGTTGGGGGAACAGCTACAAGCGAGAGAGAACCTGAAGCCAGCTGATCGCCAAACTGCGAACCCGGCGCAAAGTAGGACGAAGTGTAGTTGCTACCGGCCTGACTGCAGGGATGACCCTCGTAGCAAATGAGAGATCCGGTATAGCCGATCAGGGTACCCACGGGAAGAACTAGGGAAAGAAATGCACTTCCTGTTGCCCCTGGTGTGCCGAATGATAGATCGAAAGCACTCCCATTGCCGATCGCTTTGGAAGTAGTAACAGTAGACGATACCGCAAATGACTGGCCGCCGTAGAGGCTGTTCAAGCTTGAACTGGAAACCAGTCCGGTTGTCGTATCGATCACAAGCGATCCAGAAACACTCCCGCCCGTTCCTGTGTTATTGCCAAGAATCGCTGCAAGCTTGAACGTCTGGAGGGTATCAGCATGTGCAGCAGCACCGGCGAATAACGTCATAAGGATGACACTGTGAAAAAAGCGCATGGCAAGGCTCCTGAAGAGAATAGCCCCTGATCGGATCTACTCAAGGGACTAACCTCTTAAGCGACAACTCGCCAGGAATCGCTTCATCCGAACGCCTCTCGTCTTAAGACGCCATTGTTGAACCGCTCCAGAGGGAATAGGCGCAGGAAGTGCTTTGGTGTATGGCAAGGCAGAGTAAGAACGGGACGATATGACCAGCGCAGGCACAACGCAGTCCCGGACCTGGACGCGATGATCCGAAGAAAGCCGGATTTGAGAAGTTTCATGTAGGAGTTTCAGCGAAATCGTCGCTTCTATCAGTGAACCCTGTCCTGAGCAGAGTCCCTCAGTGAACGAAAGGGACTTGCCGAGATATGTCGCTCCTCAAGCTAGAACATAAGACAAAGAAAGAGAACTCATGAGCTTTGATTGGAACAATGCAGCAGAACAGACCCTTGCAGCCGCCCTTGGTCTAGTACCCACAGCCGGACCCATCCTCGCCGGTTTTGTGTACATCTTCTGGCCGCAGGATCAACCCGACGTCTGGCAACAGATCCAAGCTCAGGTCGAGTCGCTCATTCACCAGCAGCTCAGTACCTACGAGCAGGAACAGGTGACGAATAATCTCGCTGGCTTGCAAAACGCCCTTTCCGACTATCTGGCCGCCCTGGTCACTGGTGATATCCAAGCGATTTCCGACCAGTGGATCGTGACCAGCACCCTTTTTGATTCCTCGCTTCCTAACTTCCAGTCGCCGAACTATCAGGTACTGCTTCTGCCGATGTTTGCCCAATTCGCCACGATGAATCTTGCTCTCCTACGCGACGGTGTCATCGCAGGAGACAAGTGGGGTTGGAACGACGATTACCAGAAACTGGTGGCCACTAAGCTTTCACAAAAAATCATTGACTACTGTGACTACGTTACCGCCGTCAACCCAAAGGGCAGTGCCGATGCCTGGAACACCACCGCCGATCCTCACGCCTGCCAACCTTTCCGCAACGGCAATGCTTACCAGCGTCATATGAACCTCACCGTCATCGACTTTCTCCGGTTTTGGTATTACATGGACGTTACCAAGTTTCCCGACCCTGTCACCGTCCTCGTGCAACGTGAAATTTATAGCGACCCCGTAGGCACATGCGACGATAGCGGTCGCATCTTCCTTCCCGATCCACCGAGCGCTCCCATCTCACAAATCACAGTCTGGGCCGGCGATCGCATTGACGCTATTCAACTCGCCTACCCTCAAGGCGGCGGCCCCAACGGCGTCACCGTTACCGCTCGAATGGGCGACACCGATGGCGGCAGCAACCAGCCTCCTCACGGCGGAGTTCTGAACATCGAAGGTAGGCCTGTCACCTTGGTTGCCGGTAACTCGGGCGACATCTTGAATGCCCTCACACTCCGCTGGGAGGATGGCACCGAGGTGCAATACGGCGACTTCCAGAACGGTCAACCTTTCGCCTTCTCGTATGAAGGCGAGGTTCTAAGCAGCATCCATATCAATGGCACCAGTGACTTCTACGGCAGCGCTGATTGCGCCGTCTTCGGCTTCCAGTTTCCTGGTGGCATCGTCCCCAAGACGAAGACCGCTCAGAAGATCCTTACGGTTACAAGGCTGCCCGGCACGCCTCCACCATTCTCACTCGAAATCCCAGAGGACCTCAGTACCGAACACCTGACATTCTGGCGAGCGCTGAACCCAGGTTCTTCGGGATTCATCGCCGACCGATAGGGCTGTTGAACGTATAGCCGTAGGCGGCATTAAGGTAGACGTGACCTGCTACAGCTCCGGATGAGGGCTTCCAACAAAACTTAGCTCTTCACCGAAGAAGTGATGGACCAGCACCGGTCGGCTATCCTTCTTCAAAGTCTGATCTTGGTACTTTATGCCAGAACTTACCGCACGGGGCGCAATACTTATTTTCGACGTGAGAAGTGATGGGCTTCCCACAGACGGGTTTCTCGGTAGCAGAACGCAAGCTGCGACAAACCGTGTTTTGCAGCTAAGAATAGCAAGTGAGTTTACTTGCAACGCACATGCCAGACTAATGAGCGGGAACATGACACTACTTCTAAAAAGCGCTTACATCCCTGTTTCTTTTTAGAAATGACAGGGTGTTCAGCCCAATAGAGTGTCAGTATAGTTTCTTCGTCGTGGTGCGGTGGGAACGTGTGAAATCACGAAGTGTTTGCCAAGGTCTGTGGGAAGGGTGGGGAACGGACAGGCTTTTCGTCCGTTCTCTATGTTTTCCTCAGACCGGCAATCGCTTTTGGCCGGGGCACCTTTTGGAAGAAATCCGGTCCATAGAGATTCCTTGGCCGCTTTCGATAGCCGGTCTTCTCGCAAGCTTGAAGCGCTATCTCACGGGAAGGGTGCTGAAGAAGCTCTCTGGATACCAAGATGGTCGCGAAGCCACGTTTGCAACGCGGACGGCCAGTGTGGTGAGCACGCGGTCGAAGTGGACGCCCGCAGCTTTGTCGATTGGCTGAAGTAGATCATCACTTGGACGATGATAGCGGTTCTTGATCCACTCGTTGAAGAGCGCTTCCTCAGAGCTCCCCGGCAGCCAACCGAACTTAAAAGCAAGTCCTGGAATGCCGTACTTCACAAAACTTGCCTGATCCGAGCGGATGAAGCGATTCTCGTCCGGCTGTTTGTCGAACTGTACTTCGATGTTATTCTTCTGCGCCGCTGCTCGGGCATCATCGCCAAGGGTGGATTCTCCCAAGCCCTGTACCTCCAGAAACCGCAGAGGGAAAAGTGGCAGGTACATGTCCATGTTAAGATCGGCAACGATGTTGCTTCTTGGCACGGTAGTGAAACGTGCGAAGTATTGCGAACCCAGTTCGCCTTCTTCTTCGCCAGTGAGTGCCAGGAAGATGATGGAACGCCTGGGGTGCAGTGCCGCAAGTGACTTCGCCACTTCGATGAGCGAAGCGATGCCGACGGCATTGTCCATGGCGCCGTTGTAGATGGCGTCACCGTTCACCTCTTTGCCAACGCCGACGTGATCGAGATGCGCGGAAAGAATTAGGTACTCAGACTTCAAACGCGGGTCACTTCCAGGGAGAACGCCCACAACATTGGGCGCGTTGAACTCCTCAAGAACCTTGACGGACGTAGTGGCTTGGACGTTCACGGCGAGCGCGAAATGCGGAAATGGCTGCCCCGCCTGTGCAATGGTTTCAAGCTCGGCAAGGGTGTGCTGCGAGCCCTCAAAGAGGGCTTCCGCGGCTTTGCCAGCGAGGGTCGCGCTCAGGCGCAGACCCGCAAGCGTGTCCGTCTCTGGACTGGATAACAGCGTGACAGGACGCACAGAGAAAGCACTGCGGCCGGCGACCGGCTGAATGATGACGACGCCGATAGCGCCTGCCACCTGCAACGCCTCCAACGCTCGGCGGGGGTTCGAAAATACGCCTTCAACGGACCGTGTACAGCGGGTGGTGAGCCGGCGAACACTACGGCGACCTTGCCTCGCAAGTCGACTCCTGCGAGGTCATCGAAGTTCTGACTGGGGACGGCGAAGCCGTATCCAGCAAAGACCAGCGGCGCAGCTACCTGCGATTTGGCGTCGACGTGCGGGCTCAAGTTCACGTCAGCGCCGGGCTCCAGCTTCACGGTCGTGCCATCGGCTTGGACAAGCGCAAATGACGAGCGGTCCACATCTGTCGCGATCTTTCGGAAGCCCACGGGCTGACGGTATCCTTCGATGCCGGCAGGCTTCAGGCCAATCGCCTTGAACTGCGCTTCCACGTACTCGACCGCACGCAGAAACTCCGGTGTGCCTGTCAGCCTGCCCTTCAACGCGTCAGAGGCAAGAAACTGAAGGTGGGCGAACCAGTCATCTTCAGCGGCATGTCCTGCTGCCGTAGTCGCAGGCGTAACAGGGCGTATGCCCGGGTCATAGGTAGACTGTCTGGCCTGCGCCGAGGCGATGTCTATGGTTAAAACGACAACCGTTGAAACACGGAAGAGAAACGTACGCATGGTGGCGGCTGTCCTAAAAGGAATTCGTGTGCGACTGCAGATGGAGATAGGTGTTCAGAAAGGCAAGCTGGCGGCGATAGGCATCTTCACGATGCGCGCGGTCTTGAAAGCCGTGGCCTTCATGGGGATAAGTCGTATAGAGAAACGTCTTACCGGCCTTCTTGAGAGCCTCGACGAACTGTTGCGATTCCTGCGGCGGCACCTGTGGGTCTTCTTCACCGTGCA
The DNA here is from genome assembly GCA_964250115.1 of uncultured Terriglobus sp. Classification (GTDB taxonomy): domain Bacteria; phylum Acidobacteriota; class Terriglobia; order Terriglobales; family Acidobacteriaceae; genus Terriglobus. The sequence goes on along the minus strand of CAXUEW010000021.1, from coordinate 5,955 downwards.
AAATCAGCAGCGGCGTTTTGATGGCATTTACCTGAAGCAGTACATTCGCTTTGCGGTAGACCTCTGGCTTCAGCGATGGGGACCCGCCCATTTTGGTTTCCCAGCGTATGGCTGAGTTGCGGTTCGTGTACTGCAGAAACAGTGCGCGGTCGACAACGCCAAACATTTCCACGCCAGCGGCAAAGGTGTCCGGCAGCTTGGCAACAGCATTGGCTACCACGGTTCCGCCATGGCTGCCACCGCTGATGGCCACGCGCGCCGGGTCGGTGATGCCAGCGTCCACCAGGTACTTGACCGAGGCAGCGATATCGTCGATTTCGCCGCCGCCAGAGTCTTCGACGTTGCTGTTGCGGAAGTGTTCGCCGTATCCCGTGGAGCCACGGAAATTCGGCTCCAGCACCACAAACCCGTTGTCTGCAAGAAAGAGTGACCAGGGTGAAAGCGTCAGCGTTGTCTGGCCTTCCGGGCCGCCGTGGGCAGAAATGACCGTGGGGTAGCGGCGGGTTCGGTCGAAGTTTGCGGGCCGGTACAGAATGCCTGCCAATGCAAGGCCGTCACCGCTGCGATAGTGCACCACCTCCGGAGTGATCCCGAGCGCCGCAAACTTCGACGGGGCCGGTGTTTGCCATGCCCTGGCCGGTGCCTCTGCGCCTACCTCTTTCACGTAAACTGCAGGCACCTGGAGCGTGGTTCCGCGCGTGAAGTAAATGGTGTGACTGTCGGGCGTCCACTGTGGATTGCTCTCGATTCCACTCAGGTCTGACAGGCGATGCGGTGTTCCGCCGCTTGTAGACACAGTCCAGAGATGCCGCTCTTCGGCGAGGTCGCGGTTCGAGGAGAACGCGACGGACTTGCCGTCAGGCGCAACGACAGGATTCTCATCTTCGCCAGCCCCTGTTGTCAGCGGGCGTGGCAAACCGCCTTCCGCAGGCAGCAGCCACAGCTTGTCCCAGCCGGACTGCTGCAGCACCACCACCAGCGAACGGCTGTCTGGCAGCCATGCAGACGTGTTGATTGACCAGGCTCCACCAGGGTCGTTCGCTGCCGTGTAGATCGTCCTGGGACTTCCTGCTGTTCCGGTCTGCTCGTTGAACGGCAGGAGGTTGAGCTTGCCCGAGAAGAAGCGCCGTGAACGTTCCGTGTATGCAATACGTGTTCCATCCGGTGACCAGGACGGATTGGGATCAAAGCGGTCAGACGCGACAGCATCTCCGTGGTCCGGCGCGGTGTTCAGCGCACGGCCGGGCAATGGAATAGCGTCTGCGCCGGTGTAAATTTCTGTTGCGGCAAGCAGGTGCTGCTCGCTACCGTCTACGCGAACGGCATAGAGCTCGTTGAAGCCCTTCCGCCCGGATTGATAGAGGATCCAGCCGCCGTGTGGATGCCACAGCGGATGATGGTCGGTTGCGCCACGGGGATCGCCAGGACCTCTGGGATCGTGCGTGAGGCGCTTAGGGTTCCCTCCGCGAGACGAAACAGTCCATACGTCGCCTTCGCTGATGAACGCTAGATGCTGGCCGTCATGGGACCAGCTCAGTTCTGACTTGGATTCAGAGGTGGTGGTGAGCGGGCGTGCTTCGCTGCCGGCAACTGCCCGCAGAACCACCTGCCCACGCTGTACGCTGGCGAAGGTCGTGCCGTCCGGCGACAGCAGCCCCGCACCGCCATCACGCACACCGCCGGTTGCGAGCAGATCGTCGATGGTAAGGTGCTGAGCGGGCAGCGCTGTTGGCACAAGCAACAGCAGCATCCATGCAATGCGATTCATCTCTGTCTCCTGTTACAGGTACTTAGAAGAGGAACTTGCCAAAGACCACGAGCACGCGGCCGGACACGATGGCTCCCTGGCCAGTGCCGTAGATGCTGGTGGGCGAACTGACCGTCGAGGTGATCAGTCCAAAACCGGCTGCGCCAACATTGCCGCTAGGCACCGCGAGATTGGTGTGGTTCAGCAGGTTGTAGGCATCGGCACCAATGTCAAAGCGGGCATGCTCCGTCACCGGCACTGTCTTGCTGAGGTGCGCGGCGATGGAAAAGAAGCCCGGTCCGCGAAAGCTGTTCGGTGCGGTGTTGCCGAAATCCCGCTGGCCATTGGGATTGCCGGCAGTCACGGTGCCGGCAAACTGCGCGGTCGACAGGCATGCGGTGCTTACCGCAGCCTTGCCGCAGTTTGTGCCCACCACAGAAGGAGTGAGCGCATCGGCAAGCACGCTGCCGGAGCCAAACGTAGCAATGTTCAGGCTGGTCGCAACCTGGCTGTTGGTCACGGAGAAGGGACGGCCGCTGTACCGGTAAAGCTTGCCACCGACTGTCCAGCGACCGATCAGGCTGTCCAGTAGCCGGCTCTTCATCGAGGGCTGTATGTAGACAAGGTCAGCGGATAGATTGTGGCGGGTATCGAAGTTGGTGGGCCCGTAGGCTCCGCTGCTGAGGCTGCCTGTGTTGCCCAGCGCAGGGTTCGTCGCACCACCGCCGTTGACACCCGCGGCAAACAGGCCGGGGTTAAAGACTGTGCCGAACTGCAGCGCCTTGCTCCAGGTGTAGTTCACCTGCCCCTGCAGGCCATGCGTCAGCGAATGACGCTCTGTGACGGTAAGCCCGTGGTAGTTGTTGAAGCCCGCCGTGGAGACCTGGGTCACGGTGGAGAAGCGGGCGTCAGGGATTGCGTTCGGCAGACCTGCGAAGCCTCCCGGGTAGAGCGAGGGATTGTTGTTATAGGCATTGGCCGCAGTGTTGGTCAGTGGCTCGTCATATCCATGGTTGCCGCTGTAAGAGAAGCTCAACAGATCGCGAGTGCCCAGCGGCTGTTCGACTTCAAGGCTCCACTCAAGCACCTTGATGGTGTGGAACAGGTCCGGGTTTACATACAGCGTTGGCGTGGCAAAGCTGGTGCCCGCGGGCACCGCTGCGCGTAGTTGCGCCAGGGTGCTTCCTTGACTAAAGCCATTCTGGAAGGCGGCGTTGGATGCGATCGCAGCGGTCTGTGACGAACCTGCAGTGCTGCTGTTGCCCACCGTACCGCTGCTGACAGTAGGCGTGAACTTGTTGGGCGCATTGCTATAGACGTTGGCCGTAATGCTGCCAGCGATGGTGTTTGCGAACAGGCCCACGCCACCACGCAGCACCGTCTTGCCCTCCCCCGCAGGCGACCATGCAAAGGCAAAACGGGGCTCGGTAACGACCGTTTCAAAACCCTTGAAGTTCTTGTTCTGTCCGGCTTGCAGCGTGGTGTTGTATGGCACCACCGCGCCTGCCTGGTACCCGCTGGCAAGAAAGGCCGTGTTGGCGCGTGAGTAGCAGTTCTCTTTGCAGGATGGATTGCCCTGCAACTCGAAGCGCACGCCGTAGGTAAGGTTCAGGTTGCGCCGGATCTTCCATTCGTCCTGAACGTAGAAGCCAAGCGAGTTCAGCCGGGTGTGTACCGTGTTCAACACCGGAAAGGATTGCGTATAGGTGCTGCCCTTGCCTGTACTGTTGACCACGCCTGCGGCAAAGTCCGTCAGGTCGGCGAACGTATAGGTGCCAATCACGGAGCCACTGGCGACGTTGGCATCGCTGATGCGGTTGTTGCGATCGTTTACGCCCGCTTGCAGCGTGTGCTGACCGATGCTGTAGGACAGATCGTCAATGATGCCCAGTTGCTGACCACGACGGCCAGTGGGGTATACCGGACCCACGCGGGCAAAGCGGCTGCCCGTTGCGCTGCCATTTGCGCCACCGTCGTTGAAGGTCAACGATGTGGGCAGGGCTGCCACGGCGGCGTCATAATCCGGGTTGCCGCTGCGTATGGAATACCAGTTGCCGTTCAGGATGAAGTTATTGACCAGCCGCGGCGTAATGGCATAGGTGTAGTTCAGTTGCGGGATGACCCAGGGCTGAATGCTCTGCTGATTGAACAGGGGACTGATCGGACTGGTGCTGCTGGCCTGCACACCTGCGTCGCGACTGATGCGAAAGTAAATCTTCTGCTTGTCATTGATGGTGTAATCGATCCGTCCGGAGAGGAAGGTCTCCGTGTTGATGCTGGACGCGGTCGTACCAAACGCGATGGCGCATGGAACTTCGCGTCCGAAACGCGCGCCGCTGCTTCCGCTGACGAAGGTCCCGGCAAACGTCTGTTTACCGCAGCCCAGGTTGTTGCTGCTGTCCTGCAAGGGGAGCGTCCCGTTCGTTACAGGTACTGCGCGGCTAATGCCAGGCGCTGCGTTGTAGGCGGCAAAAAGGGCGCGGTACGTTGCAAGCGACGTGCTTGGAACGCGGCCAAGGATGTACGCCTGCAATTGTGGCGAAGGCAGCGACACGACGCCGCTGGAAGGCAGTGCATAGCGCAGACCTTCCGTGATGACGAAGAATTGCAGCCGGTCACGCCAGATGGGACCACCGATGGACGCGGCGTACTGATTGGCAACGGAACGGGCGCGTGGCGTTCCGCTCAGTTTGTTGAAGTAGTCGTTGGCATTGAGAAAGCTGCCGTTGTAATTCTCAACCAAGTTGCCATGAAAGCGGTTCGTGCCGGACTTGCTGACGTAATTCACCTGCGCGCCTGCTTCTCGCCCGTACTGCGCGCTGTACGCATTGGTAATAACGGCAGCCTCGGACACATCATTCGCACCCAGCGTGTTATTGCTGGCACCTGACTTGTTGTTGAGGTTGTAAGGCTCCACGATGTCAGCACCATTGACGGTGAACAGCACCGAATTGAAGGGCAGACCGTTGACATTGAAGTTAGCGTTGCCACCGCCCACGTTTAATCGCAGGCCTGGTGTGGAGAACGCGATGTTGGTGATGTCTCCGCCATTGATGGGCGTGTTCTGAATGAACTGCTGTGTGAAGCTTGTGACCTGGTTGCCGTTCTCTGTCTGGATCAGCCCAGAAGATGTGCTGACCTCGATACTCTGCTGCACAGACTGCACACCCAGCCGCAACGGGATCGATTGCTCCTGCCCCACAGACAGCGCAATGCGCACTGTGGTGGTCGCCAGGCCCGCCGCTTCGGCCGTTATTTCATACGTGCCGGGTTTCAGGAAAGGAAAGCGGTAATCGCCTGCCGAGCCCGAAACAGTCTCGCTATTCGAGTCCGTCTCGGTTTGCCGAACACGGATGTGGGCACCGGGCACTGCTGCCCCAGACTGGTCAGTAACAGTACCGACGACGGTGGCGCTTGTCAGTGTCTGTGCATTGATCGTCACGCAAGGAGCAAGCAGGGAAGCAAAGAGCAAGGTACGGCGAGACTGCAACAGCATGACACCTCTTGGGATGGCGGCGGAAAGCGCGCCTGAAAACGCTTGGAAGCAGACGGACTGCCGTGACGAAAAGGCGCTCATCGAGCGCTCAACGGATTACGTCAACAAGAAGCAGTTATGTACGAGAGATTTGCAGAGCTACTGACATCGACACGACAGGCAGCACACGTGGCTTCTGGAGAACACTCCGAGCAACTTGGATGACGAATGCATGCAAGTACGTATAACACAATCGTGGTCAGGGTCCGAACCCTTGGCTTATGTAGCAGCCATATCTCTGTGTTGAGCCACACACCCTTTGACGCTCAACCACCATTCACGTGGATCAGACGCTGGACGTCACTACGCATTCATCGCTCCCAAGCCCATGCCTTCGGCCATTCGACTTTGCACAGCTACGACAGTTTCGCTTTGCTCTTACACGTTCACGAGACGTAATGGTTCTTACCAAACGTAAACTGTCTGTAATGAACAAGTTAAGCCTGATACTACCACTACGCTTTTGGTAGTGCGATCGCGTCCGAAGCCGCCTTTGCGATGCGGAACTTCACGGTTGTCTTGGCTGCGATCTTGATCTCCTCGCCGGTCTGGGGATTGCGGCCCATGCGACACAGCGCCTGGAAACTCGGCTCCCCACTTCCACTTAGGAATTCTGATATGTTGATTTGCGCGAAAAGCAGGATGCCGAACAAAGAGAAGGCAAACAACAGAG
>CAXUEW010000020.1:19101-24806 GCA_964250115.1 uncultured Terriglobus sp. | reverse complement strand
TCCCGGTCGCGCGCGGTCAAGGTAAGCTGCAACTCACGCGAGGCAACCACGGCATCGTCGAAGAACAACTCGTAGAAGTCGCCCATGCGAAAAAACAGCAGGGCATCCGGGTGGGCAGCCTTGGCCGCAGTGAACTGCCGCATCATCGGCGACAGGGCAGCAGTTACTGACGATGCGCCGCTATCGCGTTCCGTGTTGAGGGTTTCCCCGGCCATGAACAGTAACGCCAGCATACCGGGTTGCGGCATGCTGGCGTTGTGGAGGTCGCGGTACAAATCATAGAGCGCGTCCGAACCGAAGTTTACGCGCGGGTGTCGGCGTCAGATCCGTGCTGTTTGATCATCTTGTTATAGAGCCCAAGGATCAGGAACGGTGCAACCCACTGGCCCACGAAAAGGGCAGCGTGATCCTTCTTCGTCGCTTTGAAAATCAGAGATGCCGTGATGGACGAGATTGCAGCGGCCAGGAAGATGCCGCTGGGTATTTTTGAGGTATAGCTTTCGATGTAGGCTGTGGTGGCCCCTTCCTTTGCTTCCCCTGCGTGTACGCGCTTGTCACCTTCGAACTCGAATGCCATGGTCACTTCTCCTTAGCCTGGGCCTGTCAACCCGGTCATTGCGTGGGATGCAAGCCGGGCAAAAAATATCGCTTCCAGCATGTTCGATTTTCGACTCCGCTGAACAGAATGCTGTCCGATTTCCGCTCCGCGCAGGAACGAGCGTGTCCAGCGAGGTTCGGGCGAATCGTATACTTGGCAGTTGTGGTGTACATGCCTTTCTGTGCGCGCACTCCGATCCGCAATGTCTATCCTCTGGCTCAAAGTCGCGGTGATCCTGTATGGTGCGGCATCGCTGGCCGTGCTGCCGGCGGTGTTGTATGACCGGCCACGATGGCGGCTGCTTGCCATTCCGGCTGCAGTGGCTGCGTTGCTATTTCATTTCGTTTCCGTGGCAGAGATGCTGAATGCGGCGCACCATTTTTTGCCGGTCAGCGCAAGCGAAGTGCAGGCCGTGCTGGCGCTGCTGCTGGCGTCGGCCTTTTTAGCCGTGTATGCCCGGTATCGCACACTAACCATCGGAGTCGTGCTGCTGCCTGCCGTGTTTCTGCTGGGATTGATGCCGGCGTTTGCACCAGGAAGACGCCAGTTGGATGAGCCGTTGCTGCACTCCGCCTGGCTTTGGCTGCACATCGGTCTGCTGCTGGCCGCCTATGCTGCGCTGTCTGTAAGCGTGCTTGCGAGTGTGCTGTACCTCATCCAGGAAAAACGGCTCAAATCACGCACCTCGGTCGGTATTCTGTCGAAGCTGCCGCCGCTGGATACGACCGATCAGATCGCGCTGAAGTCGCTGCTGATCGGCCTGCCCTGCATGACGGCCGGCCTCCTGATCGGCTCGGCACTTGCACAGGTAACGTACGGCGTGTCGTATTTTCGCGATCCCAAGGTGCTGCTGTCGTTCGCCATGTGGATTGCCTACGTAGCCATGATTGCGATTCGCCGTTCCAGCGGCTTGCGTGGCAGGCGCGCTGTGTGGCTGTCTTCCTTCGTCTTCTTCATCATGCTGGCCGTCTGGTCGGCGGACCAGGTTTCGTCGGTGCACCAGTTTGCGGGGCGCCCTTGAGCCTGTCCCTGCTGGGTGTCAATCACAACAGCGCACCCATCGACATACGTGAGCGGCTGGCAATTCCGCAAGGGGCGCTGGCTGCGGCGACCCGTTCGCTGGTACAGCATCCCGGCGTGCGCGAAGGCCTGATCCTGTCCACGTGCAACCGCGTCGAACTGCTGACGGAACATGAGAGCGCTACCGATCTGCGTCATTTCCTCTCGGATTATTTCGCCGTGCCTGCCGAGACGCTGAACCCCCACCTGTATGAGTTCTGCGGGCAGGATGCGGTTCGGCACCTTTTTCGGGTGGCCTCATCGCTGGACAGTATGGTTGTAGGTGAGCCGCAGATCCTGGGCCAGGTGAAGGAAAGCTACACCGTTGCTCGCGAGGTTGGAGGCGTCTCGACCACGCTGGAGCGTCTGCTGCAGTCCGCCTTCAGCGTTGCCAAGAAGGTGCGCACCGATACGGAAATCGGTTCGTCCACGGTCTCGATTGCTTCCGTTGCGGCCGATCTGGCAAAGCAGATCTTCGGCTCGCTGAAGGGCAAGCAGGTGCTGCTGGTGGGCGCGGGCAAGATGAGCGAGTTGGCTGCGCGGCACCTGATGGCACAGGGCGCAAGCGCGCTGCTGGTAGCAAATCGCACGCCCGAACGCGCACAGCGTCTGGCGGAACAGTTCCACGGGCTTGCCGTGCCCTTTGCCGATCTGCAGCAACACGCGCCGAAGGCAGACATCATTGTCACCAGCACAGGCGCGCGCGAACACCTGTTCGATGTCGCCAAGGCACAGGTCATCCTGCACAAACGCCGCGGCAGACCGGTGTTCTTCATCGACATCGCAGTGCCCCGCGATGTGGACCCGGTGGTCAATCAGGTGGATGGAGCGTTTGTTTATTCCATCGATGATCTGCAGCAGGTAAGCGCAAAGAACATGTCCGCGCGCACGGAAGAGGCAGCCGCAGCGGAACGCATTGTGTCCGCCGAGGTGGACCGCTTCCAGCAGCGGGTGCAGTCGCTGGACGCAGTGCCGGGCATCCTATCGCTGCAGCAGCACACAGAGCAGTTAAGACTGGCGGAACTGGACCGCGCGCGCGGCCGGCTGGCCGACCTGACTCCGCAACAGCAGGAAGCCGTTGAGGCTTTAACAAGGTCGTTGATGAATAAATTTCTGCACGCACCGTTGACGGGCCTGCGCCAGAGTGCGAACGAGGGCGATGCGCACACCTTGGCTTTGCTGCAGCGCCTGTTCACACGCGAACGCTCTTAGCTGCGCGGCTGCGCCCGGCTCTATCGCGACGCTGTGTTGTTCTGCTTCAAGAGCTTCTCAACCAGCGCAGTGATTTCGGATTGCAGCCGAATGTTCGCCTCGCCCGTTGCCGGCCCGGAGAAACCCGCATGGGTCACCTTAACCAGACCGTCACGGCCGACGAAGAACGAGGTTGGCCAACTGTTCAGGTTCTGCCCCTGTGGCAGGCGGTCGTTCAGGTCATCCGGCGTACCCATGAGCAGTACTGGATAGGGAATGTGGTACTTCGTCACGAAGGCACGCAGGCGCTCCGGATTTTTCAGTTGATCGCCCTCTTCAAAGGAGAGGTCCACTACTTCAAGACCGCGCCGGTGGTACTTGTTATAAAGCGCCACAAGGAAGGGTGCCTCGTCGTGGCAGTTGGGGCACCAACTGCCCCCGATGGCCACAATCACAACTTTGCCGCGGAACTGGTCGTCCGTACTGCTGATGGTCGTTCCAGCGAGGTTAGGGCCGGAAAAGCGCAGCGGTTCGGCTGGGTTCTTAAGAGAAGTCTGTTCGGTGCTCACAGTCGGCGGCGCAAGTTGAGCTTTCCTGGCGTCAGCCGGACGGCGAGCCACATTCGTTTCAGCCGGATCGCGCAGGTTGGTTACCTGCAGCGTGCCGTCAGCGTTGGGCTTCAGCGCATAAATCGTCGCGCCTGAATCGGCAAAGCGGCTGACACGGTACTCGCCTACTGCCTCGTCAAAGCGACCGTACAGTCCGCCGCTGTCGCCATCCACATGCTGGATGACGGCCCGGATCTCCCCGTTCCCCGCGAATGGCGCTACTTGCATGGTCCAGGCGGATTCGCCCTTGGACGACTTGCCTGCGATCTCCCAGTCGCCATTGATGGTGCCGCCCTTTTTCGTGAGCCGGGCCGTGGCGAAGGTCGACCTTGGCTTGCCGTCGCGGTCATTGTGCAGGGTCAACGGCCACGTCTTCATGCGTGCGCCACGGAAGGTCGCCTGCAGCGTGCTGCCCTGGATGTCGCCTTCGAGCGTACGCGCAAACGAGTGGAAGTGCAGCACCAGGTGCGATCCGGTCAGGGTGCCGTCGCTGGAAGGCGATCGTTCCGCCCCATTGAGAAACGTACCCGTGATGCTGCCGTTCTTTGCCGGTGCAGACAGGTCCAGTTCCACTGGGACGGTCGCAGTAATCTTCGCGGCGGACGACGTGTCGTTGTTCGAAACAGTCGCGGTGCCGATCCAATGACGCGCGGGGCGCTGCGCAATGGCGCTGCTACTGCAAAGAACCATAAGCGCGAACAGAGACTTGCGGGCGATGTGCATGTGGATGACCTTTTGGGATATAGATGCGCTTGAGGTGCCGTCAGCGTCAATCCGCAGGTCGCGTGAAAGGGAACAGGTGCGCCGTGCGTAAGTTTCGCGCGGCACAGGTAAGATCTTTTAGGAGATGTCAGACCTGGTGCACGCATCAAGCAGGCAGCGGCAACAACAGATTCTGAAGAAGGAGTTCACAGCCAAACTTTACTGCCCGGGGAGCTGTGGGTCAAGGGCTGGGGCCTATCGGCTGTCTGGCAGCAGGGGACTAACAGAGAGCAGATTGCCCAGCGTTCCGCGCTCCTCATCGGAGAACTGCTGCCGGTACCCTGGAGAGTTCAGCAACGCATTACGTTCAGCCACCGGCATGGCACGCAGTTCCCGGAAAGAGCGGTTAATCATGCGACGGCGATCCTGTGGCAGCGAGCTCAGTTGGCCCATCACGCTACGAACATCGCCAAGTTGCTGTGGAGTCATGCGTTCCATGGCCTCACTGCGTGAAATCACCCGCTGCCGCTGTTGTTCGGGCATGCTGTTTAGCCGGTTCAAGCGGTCTGCCAGACGCTGCTGGGTCTGCGGCGGAAGCTGGTTGAATCCCGGCTCACTCTGCAGAGCACGCTGCTGCTGCTGTGGTGACAGGTTGCCGTGCTGCTGCATCCACTGCCCAAGATGTGCACCACGCGGCGGTCCGGCTGGTCGCAGGCTTGGCTGTGTTGGATTTTGCGGACCACGAGCCGGGCTGGGTGGTATGCGCACCACCGGAGCCGGATGGTTGCCGCTTTGGGCCGGGCGGGCAAACACGGCTGGGTGGCCCGCCGAGATCAGCAGGAGCAGCGCACTTGAGCGCGAGACAAAGCCGCGGATTGTGGCAGACATCTTCATGGCAGTGAAAGAGCGCAAAAGCCTCAAATGCAACAAATTCAGCAGTAAGAGAATGCTCAACAGGATAACCGCAGACCGGCTACCCTGCACACGCTAACTCTGTGGGATCGTATCGTCGTCCTCATCCAGCAACTGGTCCATTTGCTGCAGTGTCTGGTCGTTGCTGTCGAGTACCTGCAGATCCTGCACGGTAGCAGAGACAATCGCCTGATGTGCGGCATGCAGATGCGATAACTGCCAGTAGCTGCCGCCGCCGGCCATGACCAGCAGCGCCATGGCCCCGACCATCAGCGGCTTCATGGTGGCCTGCCGGTTGAACAGCCAGCGGTCGCGGACGCGGGCAAACAGCCCCTCCGGCGAACGCTGCTGCTCCTCACGGAAGCGCGCCATCATGCGCGCGTCGAACCACGGCGACGGCTCCGGTGCCTTCCATTCGTCCAGCAGCAGCATCATCTGCTGCATGGCCTGTTCGTCGGAGACCTCGGGCGCTTTTTTTGAAAAGAAAAACATAGCTAACCTTCCTTACTGCCTAGACGAAATCCTTCAGCCGCTCGCGCAGCGTCTGGTATGCGCGAAACAGCAGGCTCTTGGTGGCAGACTCGCTCAGCTTCAGCACTGCTCCAATCGCCTTGTAGTCCATATCCTGGTACTTG
>CAXUEW010000020.1:0-19091 GCA_964250115.1 uncultured Terriglobus sp. | reverse complement strand
ACGGCCGTGCGCTGCCGTTCCGGCAACGCCATGACATGCTGCTTGATGGCGCTCATGCGCTCGCGCCGCAGGATGTCTGCCTCAATCGTGGGCGTGCTGTCCGCAACATCGTGCAGGCTGCCGGTCTCGGGGTCTGGCTCGTCCAGTTGAACCTTGGGTGCAAGCCTTTCGTTCTTTGTGTCCCGGGCGTGGTTTACCGCCAGGTTGGTCGCGATCCTGTAGAGCCAGGTGCTGAAACGTGCCTCCGCACGATACGTTTCGCGCGACCGGTAGACCCGCAGAAAAACTTCCTGCGCCATCTCTTCCGCGATCGCCTGGTTGTGGACCATGCGGAACATGAAGTGCACAATCGGGCGGCGATACTTGTTCATCAGGTAGTCAAAACACTCAAGTTCGCCCGCCTTGAGGCGAAGCATGATCTCGGCGTCGCCCGTCTCAGCAGGCTTGGCCGCAATCGCCTGCAGGTCAGCCAGTGCATCCCCTGCCGCATTGGCAGATGATCCGTTCCCCTCGGACACCATGTCTGGATAGAGCGCCAGCGTACCCATGTCTTCTCCGACACCGTCTTCGGAGGAATGTTGCGCCACCGTGTTTGCTTCCAGCGTCTCCGTGTCTGCTTCCAGCGCATCCGTGTCGAAAGGCTCGTTGCCTGTTCCATCAGGCTCAACGGCGGGCTCCACCGAGGGCGGATGCTGCCCTTTGAGCGTCCCGGATGGGTGCTGCTGCTTTCCGGATTGCTGCTCACTCCGCCCCATGCTCTCGATGGTAGCTGGATTCCTCGGGCGGCGGATAGTATCGCCTTCGGCACGAATCCCGGCGAGCAAGGCAGGCCGGAACGGGAACCTTCATACCCGGCATGCGAGACTGAGTCGCCAGCAGTGGCGCGCGGTCCGGGAGTGCGCCCCATAGGTGACCCAGGCGTGCCTTGCCATCCCATGGCAACTGCGAACCCGCATCGTGTTATCCTGCTGGTCGCAGGCGCTCTCAGCGCGGGCGCATAACTCAGCGGTAGAGTGCCACCTTCACACGGTGGAAGTCGTAGGTTCGAATCCTGCTGTGCCCACCATAGAATCAACAACTTAGCGTTATCGAGCCAAAGCCGTACGTCATGCGTACGTCATAGAGCCTGCTGCGACCCCTAAGCCTGACCCTGGACGCCCGGTGGTCCACACCGCAGTGCGCGAGCTACTTTGCAATGCAGTCAAGGCTGCATCTTGCGCTGTTCAATAGCGAATAGATAGCGCTAAGATGTGCCGCAATGAGATTGCTGAGATTGGATATAGCGGACGATGATGACATTACAGCAGCTTTTCAGCACATGGCTTGTCACGATGATGTTGAGGTTGATTGCAATAAGAACAGCATCTGATCCGCAATTTGCGTCATACTAGCAATCACACTTGCACGTGTGCGTGAACGCGATAAGAATCGAACGAAGTCGCTTTAGCGTCTATGACTAATGGCAGTATCGAAGCGCAGTGAACAGGAAGGGCCCCGCATGACCCAGAAAGCAGCAATCGCAAAGTTCAAAGACCTGAAGGCTACCACCGTTCAGTACACTCCCCAGGTGTCAAAGCGGACTTCGGAGGCTTTCGCAAGTTCCGCAGCAAAGTATTACCCTGCTTTGAAGAATCTTGCCAGCAAGTAAGGTATTTAGGCTCTCAGCAGCGTACATCGAACGAATCCATGATTTTGGGATCGGCATTTTGTTTCCTGATGCAGAACCTGTTCAGTCCGGCACTTGCCGAGACCTAAATCTCATGGCTTCGGCAGCGACACAGCCATATAGCGGCTTTGGAGACATGGAGTTCTATCCCACTCTGTACCTCAAAGCCGCTTATCTGTTTTTTCATCTATCTGCATCTCAGATTTTTGCAAACGGAAACAAGCGTACGGCAGTCATGTGCGTGGATCAGTTCATGACTGCGAACTCCATCTACCTGGTCCTTGACAATGCTGCAATGCAAGCTCTTGCTGAGGAAACAGCAGAACACAAGCAAACAGGATCATTGCAGGAAGACACACTTGCAGCTTTAGCCCGTGTGTTTGAGGAAAACAGCTTACCCTTTGGGGCCTTGAAACACCATGCAAAAGCTGAATATACGTACGTGATAGGACAGCGCCGCATCATTAGGAGGTCTCTTCTGAATGCTGAAGGGGCCAGCCCACAGCAGGCACTTCAGCAGGGATTTCCAATCTCTCATGTGAGTAAATAGGCTCTTGCAAGTAGTCGAAAAAGATTGTACGGATGAAGCGGGACAGAGCCAAAGCTGATTACGATGATGAGGTGAAGCGGCTTCTCGATGTCGTTAAGGAATCGCTGGTTTCCGCTGATGAGTGCGAGACGAGATTGAAAAAACTTCCTATCGGCACGCCTTGATTATCCACTGTCGTGCGATGGTGCAACTCTCTTGCAACCCATAGGAAGGTGCGCTAATTTCTTCCAAGCGCAGTCGCGCTCCGCAGTAAAGGTCTCACCCCTGGCAGTCGCTAGGCGGATCTAGCCAGTCGGCAAGCCCCGGATCAAAGGAGTTCATTTTGATTCGAGGTTAGTCATGGCTGTTACGCAGATCACGGACGTTGTTGTCCCTCAAGAGTTCACCACTTACACCGTAGAGAACAGCGTCGTCTCGAACGCGTTCTCTGATACGGGCGTACTGGTGCCCAACGGCGTCATTTCCAACGCGATTGTTGACCAGAGCTATACGAACGGAACCGTTAGTGAAGAAATATCTCAGATCAAATATTGTGCCGCTGCGTGAGTAATTAGAGGTAGTGCCGAATTCGTTCGGATCGTTTGTGAAGAGATCGAGTGTTCTCTTCGAGAAGATATAGAGCAAGCGAAGACAGTAACAATGACCTTGACGAAGGGCAGTTCAAAACTTCGCAATCAAGCTAATTCCTCCGACCAATAAAATCCCGCCTAGAGCCCTCCATATATTCAGGGGGTGCGGCTCCATGCGAAACCAGCCGAAGTGGTCAATGGCAAGCGACATCAATAAGGCCGCCGTCACAGTGAAGCCCATGAAAGGCCCTGCACCGATCTTATTCACTTGGGTCAATCCGGCATACACCTGGACCGCGCCGACGAGACCGCCGACCACCGCCCACCAAGGCATTGATGCTAAATCTTTCGTCGTCGGGAGAGGATGCGGCATGATGAGAAACGCTGCCGTAAAAAAGAACGTAATGAGCGCGAAGGAGACGGCCGAGGCAAGCCACGGATTGTGCAGCGATTTGTTCAGTTGACCGTTCATGCCCGCACCGCAGGCTTGCAGCGCGCCGCCGATGATGATGAAGGGGATAATCCAGCCTGCTTTCATGATTGTTCTCCTTATGGGGTTTTGAATAAGAACTGCATTAGGATGGCGCCGCCAATCGAAAGGACTAATGCAACGGGCATGGCTACAACGCCAACCTGAAGGAACTTCCAGAAGCTCACTTCGAGCTTTTCCTTCCGCAGCGCAAGCAGCCAGAGGATCGTAGCCAGCGAACCGGTGATGGAAAGATTCGGCCCTAGGTCCACGCCGATGAGCACCGCGTGCGCCATCAATCCCTTGACGTGGGCGGCTTCCAATGTGCCTCCCGCGATCAGGCCCAGGGGCAGGTTGTTGACGACGTTGTTTCCCACGGCGACCACGGCAGCGATGACATAAGCCGCAGCAGCTGTCGGTAACTTTTGTGCGGCAGCGAGCCAGCTTTGCGTCAGGTTCAAGGCACCCATGCTTTCAACGGCATCCACCATGATGAAGAGCCCAGCGACGAGGACAAGCGTTCCCCAACTGATCTCACGCGCCAGCTTGAGCGGACTGCTTTTTGCCTTGATCGAGACGACTGCCGTGATGACGAGTGCCGCCAGACACGTTGGCAATCCCAGATCCTTCTTCAGGGCAGACGCCGTGAGCAGAACCATGACCATCATCACCAGCCCTGCCAGGACCAACTTTCCTTCAACAGGCAGCGGCTCAACCTTCACATCGGAATCGATGCCGGCCTGCAAGTCTTTGCGGAAGATCCAGCGCATGACGAGGTACGTTGCCCCAATCGAAAGAACAGAGGGTACGCCAAAGGCCAACAGCCATCGGCCCAACGGAGGCATACTTGCGCCGTGATAAACCACGAGATTCGCAGGATTGGAAATCGGCAGGACAAATGAGGCTGCATTCGCGATCAAGGCACAGATAAAGAGGTACGGAAGAGGTTCGACCTTTGCCTTGCGCACAGCCTTGAGAATCGCCGGCGTCAGGACTACGGCTGTTGCGTCGTTCGACATAAAAATTGTCACGACTGTTCCGATGCTGTAAATGAGGATGAAGAGCCGTGAGGCCGAGCCCTTCGCTCCACGAATGGCGGCGGAAGAGAGCCAGTCGAAGACGCCGTGTTCGCGGGCGAGTTCTGATAGCAGCATCATCCCGATCAAAAACAGGTAAACATCGGAGCCTTCGCCCACCGCCTTCCCAGCCAGCTTCAGTGGAACCAGCCGGAGCGCAATGAGCAGGATCGCCCCTACGCTGATCCAATACACTTCGGCGATGTTCCATGGGCGGATAAGCATCAGCAGGATGCTGATGCCGACGATGATCGGTAACAGGACGTGCACCAGTTCTGGAGAAAACATTTACCACTTTCTCCCGTTCTTGTTCGGGCCAAGTTGAGTTGCCAACAGGCCGTGTTCCGGCCACGCTTCGAGAGCATTGTCCTGATCGCGCTCGGCGCGTTCACGAACTGTCCTGTCCGATCCAATCAGCACGTTGATTTCATCTGTCGCAGTCCGTCCATCCTTGTCTACGGCAACAACGCGCAAGGGATGCACTCCGCTCGAAAGTGCCACGCCATGCAGCGTTGCTTCCCACACATGGCTGTCAGGGATCTGATGCATCAGGAAAGCTTCTTCTCCGATGGCTGCCTCGACGCTTGTTATCTCCACGTCGCTCCAGATCTTTGCTCTCACTGTAAGCCTCTTCGCACCGGGGCTTTCAAGTTCGGTGTCATCCGCGATCAGACGTTCGTCCGCTGGACTCGTGATGATAACGGCGGGGAGCTTTCCAAGCTCCAGAAAACGCCAACTCACCACGCCCCGGTCCAGGTTCGTCACGGAAAAGCCGACCGGTCCTTCTTCGATCTGACCTGTGGAGCGAGTGGCTGTATAGATCGTCGTGCCGTCATGAGCAATCTCGTTGTAGTGGGTGTGCCCCATGTCGATCAGCTTGACCGCGTATTTGGTAGTGAGCCGTGTCAACTCATCCCCACCGCGTTTCAGGTCGCTGGGATAACAATGCAGTAGTAGCACTTTGATTTGTCCCTCGCTCGTTGCAGTACAAAGTTGATCCTCTATCCATGCCAACTGCTCGGAAAGAACGGTGAAGGATGGCGGCTCGGGGACATCGAAGGCATTGAGGGCGAGGAAGTGAACCTTCCCTGTCGTGAAGGCATAATGCGTCTCAGGGGTAAGGTATGTCTTGAAGTTATCAAAGCTCTTCTGCTCCACATCGTGATCGCCCACGATGGCGCACCACGGGACCCTTAGCCGATCCAATGTCCGCCGGATGACTTCGTAAGCAGGTGCATCACCATGATCTGCATTGTCTCCGGGCAGGAAGACGAAGCTGATTGAATTGGCAAACGCCTGATTCACCTCAGTCACAATGTCTTGCAGGTCGAGGTCATTCTGGTCGCCAGCCCCGCGCATGTGCAGATCGCCGATGTGGACCCAGGAGATGACTCCGGCCGCGTCTGGGGGATTAGGCTTGAAATCATGGGTGGTCGGAGTGTTCTTCATGCGGTTCTCTCCTTTGGACTTGCAGTTTGACTGAACCAAGGAGCCATTCACAATCACGTCGACGATGCCGTCTTTGCCGTAGTGATGATTCGTCAGAACAGTGATTTGCTGGCGCTCCTTGGAGCGCCTCGTTGGACGCCGTTGGCAATTCGGCTTCGTACTGAACGGCGATCCCGGGTGCCGGCTGATTGTAGTTTTCCTTCATAAGCTGAATTTTGCCGCCCGCCAGAATCGTACCGCCGCCGCTTGCGTTGCTATCCGTGTCTTGGCGGTGGCTGAAGGGTGACCATCCAAAGTCCAGGCGCAGGCGCTCAAGAAGCGCGTAAGAGGAGAGGATGCTGAGGCTCTGCTGATTCCTGGGATCGATTGCGGATAGCTGTCGTAGCCAATCTCTACCTGCAAGGCGCCTTTGCTCTGGATCTCGGCGCTGTTCGCAACGGTCGGTCTGGTCGGGTTGAGTTCAATTGCCTGACCCAGAATCTGAGTGGACAGAACACGATTCATGCAGCTATCGCGGCACACCTGGCAGGCTTCCAGTACAGTGGCCGCGCCAGAACTCTAAGAAGTAGCATGCCCAACTGTACACAGGGACGTTCGCATGGCTATCGACGCCACGTATGCAGGCAGCTTTTGGGACAAGGACGCGTGCCGATTCAAACAAACCCGGCATGAGCCGGTCACGCGAACCCGGCGACGCAAGCAAGCGTTCATAAATTACCCTTATGTATGACCCTACGGACGATCGGCTGACCCAATGAACGAAACCGCATTTCAAACCACCGCGCCGGCCGCCGACATGCCCGAGTTGGCTTTCCCTGTGCCCGTTACGGCTTCCAGCGAGAAAAAGCAACCGGGGCAACCCGCGAATACGCTGCTGCGTGTACTTGCCGCGATTAGTTTCTGTCACTTGCTCAATGACATGGTTCAGTCGTTGTTGCCGTCGATCTATCCCATCCTGAAGAGCAAGTTTCACCTGGACTTCTCGCATCTGGGCCTGCTCACGTTGACGTACCAGGTCGTCGCCTCCATGTTGCAGCCGCTGGTCGGGCAGTACACGGACAAACGTCCTAAGCCGTTTGCCCTGCCAGTCGGCATGACGTTCACGCTCATCGGTCTGCTGCTACTTGCCGTTGCACCAACATTTGGCTGGCTGCTCTTCGGTTCGTGCCTGGTCGGTGTCGGCTCTGCGATCTTTCACCCTGAAAGCTCTCGCATTGCGCGCATGGCTTCAGGCGGGAAGCATGGCTTTGCGCAATCGTTCTTTCAGGTGGGCGGCAACTCCGGCTCTGCCATCGGCCCGCTGCTGGCTGCTTTTGTGGTCCTGCCGCAAGGTCAAGCGGGCATGGCCTGGTTCGCGATTCCAGCTGTTGTAGGCATCGCGATCCTCTACCGCGTGGGCCGTTGGTACAGCGCGAGGCAAGCCGAAAGCTCTGAATCGAAGCGCGTCGAAAACCATGTCGTGGCGCAGCTCTCAAAGGGCAGAGTAGTGGCAGCCTTTGCAATCCTGATTGCGCTGATCTTCTCGAAATACTTCTACCTGGCAAGCCTGTCGAGTTACTACACCTTCTACCTGATTCAGCAGTTCCACGTGTCCGTGCGCACCTCGCAGATTATGCTGTTCGCTTTCCTGGGCGCTGTTGCCGCTGGCACTCTAGTCGGTGGCGCAGCCGGCGATCGCTGGGGTAGGAAGCTCGTCATCTGGATCTCTATCCTGGGCGTGCTCCCTTTTACGCTGGTGCTGCCGTACGCTTCGCTCTTCTGGACTGGCGTTCTGTCCGTGATCATCGGCTTTATCATCGCGTCGGCGTTTTCGGCGATCCTTGTCTATGCGCAGGAGCTTCTTCCCGGCCGCGTAGGCATGATCTCTGGGTTGTTCTTCGGCGTGGCGTTTGGCATGGGCGGCATTGGTGCCGCTGTGCTGGGCAGAATGGCCGACGCGACCAGCATTGTGGCGGTCTACAGGCTATGCGCTTACCTGCCGGCCATTGGCCTGCTTACAGGCTTCCTGCCTGACATCGAACCGCCGAGACTTCGCCAGAAGTTATCTCCCGCATAAAGAAGCAAGCCACACAGGCACCTTCTCAGGCGATCAGCGATGCCAGGTGTAGAGTGCACCTTTGCAGGTGGGTACAAGGCACATGTAGAGTCGCCTGAAAGGAACAAGATGGGCGTGCCTGCTTCGGCAGCAAGCCACCATGCGCCGCCAGGCCAAATACGTGCGTTCGGGCGCGTATTCTAGGCAAACCTGAGGTACGTACCGGGATGTGGATTGTCCGTCTGGCCCTGCGCCGCCCCTACACGTTTGTGGTCTTTTCGCTGCTGATGCTGCTGCTGGGCATCGGCACCGCCGTGGAAGCGCCCAAGGACATCTACCCGTACATCAACATTCCCGTTGTCACCATTGTGTGGAGCTACAGTGGTCTGCCGCCGCAGGAGATGGAAGGCCGCATTGTCACCGTGTGCGAACGCGCGCTGACCACCACGGTAAACGACATCGAACACACCAGTTCGACAAGCTACCAGGGTGTTGCCGTTATCCGCGTCTACTTCCAGCCCAACGTCAAGGTGGAGCTGGCCATGTCGCAGATTACGGCTGTGGTACAGACCATTCTGCGCATCATGCCGCCAGGAACGTTTCCACCCAACATCCTGAAGTACGACGCATCCAGTGTGCCCATCCTGCAGCTCGGCCTGTCAGGAACGGGGCTGACCGAGGAGGATCTTTACGATCTGGGCACAGCCTTTATCCGCCCGCGCCTGGCGAATGTGAAGGGTGCTTCCATCCCTCTGCCCTATGGCGGCAAGGTCAGGCAGGTGCAGGTCGATGTCGATCCAAACCAACTGTACGCGCACCATCTTTCTGCAACCGATGTGTCGACGGCTTTCAACCAGCAGAACCTGATTCTGCCTGCGGGTGTTGCCCGTATAGGCGACCGTGAATTCATCGTCAAGCTGAATTCGTCGCCGCCTGAAGTCTCTGCGCTGAACGACCTGCCCATCCGCGCGGCCAACGGAGCCGTTGTGCTGGTGAAGGATGTGGCGCAGGTCCGTCTGGGCTATGCACCACAGGTCAACATCGTGCGGCAGGACGGCAAGCGTGCCGCGCTGCTGACTGTGCTGAAGAATGGTGAAACCTCGACCCTGGATATCGTGAAGGGCGTCAAGGAGTTGCTGCCGCAGGTGAAGGCCGGCCTGCCAGCCGGTCTTGAAATCACTCCGCTGTTCGATCAGTCGATTTTTGTGAGCGAATCCATTAGCGAGGTGGTGCGCGAAGCAGTCATTGCGGCAGCGCTTACCGGCCTGATGATCCTCTTGTTTCTGGGCTCATGGCGTTCCACTCTTATTGTCTGCACGTCCATCCCTCTCTCCATCGCCACATCATTGGTCATTCTGTATGCGTTGGGTGAAACGATCAATGTGATGACGCTTGGCGGACTAGCGCTGGCGGTCGGCATCCTTGTGGACGACGCGACGGTCGAGATCGAAAATACGCATCGCAACATGAGCGAGAAGAAGCCGCTGGTGCGTGCCATTCTCGACAGCGCGCAGCAGGTGGCCTCACCAGCCTTTGTCTCGACACTGTCTATCTGTCTGGTGTTTACCCCGGTACTGCTGCTCAGCGGACCCGCGCGCTACCTGTTTACGCCGCTGGCAATGGCTGTAGCGTTCGCCATGATGGCGTCGTACTTCCTGTCGCGCACGCTTGTGCCTACCATGATGCACTTCCTACTCGGGTCAGAAATCGGCCTGTACCAGGATCCTGCCGCAGCCGAAAAGGAAGCAGAGGAGAACTTTATCTGGCGCATTCACACGCGCTTTGATGAGTGGTTCGAGCGCAGGCGTGAAGGCTATCGCAAGGTTCTGCAATGGACGCTGGAGAATCGCGGGCTCACCATCGGCGTCTTTGGTTTGTTTGTGTTGTTGTCGCTGCCGCTCCTGTTCCTCATCGGTGAAGACTTCTTTCCCTACGTCGACTCGGGCCAGATGCGGTTGCACGTGTACCCGCCGCAAGGCATGCGTCCGGAAGATGCGGAGCAATACTTTGCTGCCATTGAACGTGAGATACGCAAGACGATTCCGGTGGAAGAAACGAAGCTGATTCTGGATAACATCGGCCTGCCGAATGGCGGTATCAATCTAGCCTTTGGTGATAGCGCCGTGATCAGCGATTCTGACGGCGACATCCTCATCGCGCTGAACCCCGGCAAGCGCCACACGCAGGAATACATGCGGCAACTGCGTTCGGCGCTGCACAGCAAGTTTCCTGACGGCACCTTCTTTTTCACGCCAGCGAACATTACAAACCAGATCCTTAACTTCGGTCTGCCTGCACCGATTGACCTGCAGATCTCCGGCCGCGGCCCGCAGAACTACGCCATCGTGCAGCAAATGCTGAAACAGGTGCGGGCAATACCCGGCGTTGCTGACGCGCACATTCATCAGCAGATCGCGCAACCCACCATCAACGTGAATGTGGACCGCTTGAAGTCACGCCAGATTGGGCTCACGCAGCAGGACGTGGCACAAAGCATGCTGATCTCGCTGACAGGCACGGGGCAGACCGCGCCGAACGAGTGGCTGAATCCGCAGAATGGTGTCAACTACCAGGTCGTCGTGCAGACGCCGCAGTACCGCATCGATACCTTGCAGGCACTTGCAAGAACCGCACTTACTTCACCCGCGGGCAATGTAAGTCAGTTACTAGGCAACGTGGCTAACTTCGAGCGCGATGTTACACCGGCCATTATCAACCACTACAACATTCAGCCTGTGTATGACATTTACATGGATGTCGATCAGCGCGATCTTGGCGGTGTTGCGCGCGCCATCCACAAGATTATGGACAAGCAGGAGGAAACCCTGCCGGTAGGTTCGCGTCTTGCGTTGCGCGGTGAAGTGCAGACCATGAGCGAATCGTTTACGCGCCTTGGCATCGGCATGGCCTTTGCCATCATTCTCGTGTACCTGCTGATGGCCGTGAACTTCCAGTCCTGGGTCGATCCGCTCATCATCCTGATGTCTCTGCCGGTGGCATTCGCGGGCATTCTGTGGATGTTGTTTCTTACTGACACGACGTTCAACGTGCCTTCGCTGATGGGCGCGATCATGACCATTGGCGTGGCCACGGCGAACAGCATCCTGATGGTGGTCTTCGCGAATGACGAGCGGGCCGCGGGCAAGGACAACCTGGAAGCCTCAATCAACGCCGGCTACACGCGTCTGCGGCCGGTGCTGATGACGGCCTTAGCGATGATTATCGGCATGCTGCCCATGGCGCTTGCGCTAGGCGAAGGCGGCGAGCAGAACGCGCCCCTGGGCCGTGCCGTGATCGGCGGCCTGCTGCTTGCCACGCTGGGCACGCTGTTCGTGGTGCCCGTCATGTACTCCGTCCTGCGCAAAGATGCGCCGCGCAACTTCGATGAAGAAATCGACCGGGCGCACGACGAGGATGGCAAGGACGGCTCAAAAGCAAATAGCGGCGGAACACAAACGCAACCGGCATAGTTTCTATCAGAAAGAAGACGATGAGCGACGACCTTCAACAACGCGTGTATCCCGAGGACGAGCGGCTGCGGCAGGTGCAGGTCGACCCTGACCGCCGCATGACGCGCGACGAATGGGAGCGTGAGGAGTCGCTGGCCAGGCAGGCCGCGCACAAGCGCCATGAGAGCGTAGCGCATGACCGCCAGGTGCAGCAGGAGTTCGATCGCAAGAAGAAGTCGCAACACCGCAACTGGGGCAAGCTGCTGCTTTGGATCGGCCTTGGCGTGCTGGTGCTGTTCCTCATCTTCGTACTTGGCTACCTGCCGCATCGCGCGCACGCGAAGAGTGCAGCAGCGGCTGCAAAGCAGCGCGACCAGGATGAGCCGGAGGTGACCGTTCTTGAGGTAAAGCGAAGCCACGCGCCGGGTGAGCTGACGGTGCCGGGCACGACCGCACCCCTGACGGAGGCCTACCTCTACGCGCGCGCCAACGGCTACGTCCGCAAGCGCTACGTCGACATTGGCGACCACGTGAAGAAGGGCCAGTTGCTGGCGCTGCTGGATGCGCCGGACCTCGACCAGCAGGTGGAGCAGGCCCGGCAGCAGTTGCGCCAGGCTCAGGCGGACGAGGCACAACAGCAGGCACAACTTGACCTGCGGCGCGTCACCTGGGAGCGCTGGCGCACCCTGGTCGCCAAGGGAGTTTTTTCCCGGCAGGATGGCGATCAGCGCGAGACGGATTACCGCGCGCAGCTTGCCCTTGTGGCGTCGTCTCAACGCAACGTGGAGAGCTTTCGCGCCAATCTGAACCGCGCGATTGCGCTGCAGAGTTACGAGCGCGTCACCGCGCCGTTCGACGGCATCGTGACGCAGCGTAACACCGACGTGGGCGCGCTCGTGGGGTCGGGCGGCAGCGGCATGCCTGCGCCGATGAACATGGCTAACTCGACCGGTGGCGGCTCGGGGAGCAGCAACGCCTCCAGCAGCAGCGGCTCCAGCGGCAACACCAACCAGACCGCCACACCCTCAACCGGCGGTTCTGCGGGTGGGGCCTTGTTCGCCGTCGCGCAGATCGATAAGCTGCGCATCCTGGTCGCGGTGCCTGAGGGCTATGCCTCCAGCATCGTGGCGGGTATGCCTGCGAAGGTCTTCCTGCAGGAGCGCACGGGCAAGCCTATCAACGGCACAGTCACGCGGTCCACGCGGTCGCTGGACCAGAACACGCGAACCATGCTGACAGAGGTCGATCTCGACAACCGCAACGGCAGCCTGTACCCGGGCATGTATACAGTCGTCACCTTCGTCCAGGTGCGGGGCGAGTCGCCGCTTACCGTGCCTGGCGACGCCATCGTCGTTCGGCAGGATAGGACCATGGTCGCCGTAGTGCGCGATATGAAGGTGCAGATGATCCCTGTCGAGATTGGCCGGGACTACGGTCCGTCCGTGGAGATCCTGAGCGGCCTGCATGAGGGCGACCACGTCATCACCACGGTCAGTGACGGCGTTCGGCAGGGCGCGAAGGTTCGCCCGCAGCAGACCAAGGCATCCGGCGAAGACGCGGGCGGAGGGCAAACCAACAAGGTGCCCAACGCAGGCCCGAACCAGTATGGCGATCAGTCCATCGTGAATCAAAGCTCGGAGAGCACGAACAACCAGGGCAAGAAGGGTAGCGGCGGCGGCTCGCAAAGTGGCGGCGGCAAAGGCAGCGGCAGTGGCGGCAAGAACAACGAGCCGAAGTCGCAAAAAGAAGACAAGGGCAGCAAGTGACGCAACGTATCCCATGGCACCCGGCGGCACTGGCGCTGTTGTGCTGCGTGTGTGCGGCGGCTCAACAGGGTGGGCAGCCGCCCGCCTACACGGCCCCACGCGTGGACGCACCGGCGGTGCAGGCGGCCCCCGGTCAGCAGGTGCCGCCGCAATCGCAGCAGCCGACTGCCTCGCCTGAAGCTCCACTGCCGCAGCCGGACGGCAGCAGCATCGACCTGCGTTCAATCAGGCCGCTGCAGGTTCAGCCGCCGCGTCCCGCAGAGCCGTCCGCCACCGTTCGGCAGGTGCAGGCAGGCGAAACGCACGCCGCAGCGGAGGCCGCGCCTGCCGTTCACGGCAGCCTGTTGCATCCCCTTGCGCCGTACCGTGCCCCGCGCATTGCGGCCTTGCCGGCGGGCTCTACCGCGCGATTCAGCGGACTGGTCCGCGATGGCAAGCTCTACCTTTCACTGCATGACGCGCTGGCACTTGCCATCGAGAACAACCTGGATGTTGAGGTGGGCCGCTACAGCCTGGCGCTGGCAGACACGGACCTGACACGAGCACGCGGCGGCGGCAACCTGCGTGGGCTGGATTATTCCGTGCAGGGAACCGCGCCCGGCGTTGGCGGTGCAACCAGCCCGCTGCTGATCACAGCCACCACGGGTACGGCAGCTCCAACAGGTGCCGCCGTCAGCGATCTTTCGCAGGTGACGCAGACGGGCACCGGCCAGCAGTCCACGCTGTCGCTCAACAACGGCGATGTCTACTCGCCCGGCCCGGCCATCCCGGTCTTCGATCCGACCGTTGTGGCGGAGGCCGGATACCTGCGCCGCTCCAACCAGACCTCGTTGATCGAGACCGCAGGCACCAGCGGGTCCACGGGTTCCTCAACCACCGCGCCGCTGAACTACATCAGCACCGGCGTCGATTACCAGCAGGGCTTTTCCCCCGGCACGCAGGTGGAGGCCTTTGTCAACAATGCGCCTTCCGTTCTGTATGGGCCTGACTCGCAGTACAACCCGTTCAAGTCGCCAAGCACCTCGTTTACGGTCTCGCAGCCGCTGCTGCGCGGTCGCGGACGTGCGGTCAACCTGCGCTTTGTGCGCATTGCGCAAATCGGCCGGCGTGCGTCGCGGCTGGTCTTCGAGCAGCAACTGCTTGAGACCGTCTACGGTGTCTCCCGGCTGTACTACGACCTGGTTTCGCTGGGCGAGAACATCGCCGTGAAGGAGCAGTCACTCGCCGTCGCGCAGCGTCTACTGCAGGACGACCGCAACCAGGTTGCCGAGGGCACGCTGGCCCAGGTGGAACTGACCCGTGCGCAGGCGCTGGTCTCGTCCAGCAGGCTCGACCTGATCCAGGCGCGTGGCGAGTACCGCCAGCAGGAGGTCATCCTGCGCGAACAGCTCGTCCGCAACCTGGCCGACCCCGGCGCGCAGGTGATGTCGATTGTCGCGACGGACCGCATCCTGGTACCCGACGCGCCGCCCGCGCTCGACGTCGCCGCCCTGACGGCGGATGCGCTGGCAAACCGGCCTGACCTCGCACAAGCCGGTCTGCAGATGCAGGCGAACGAGATTGCTGCCAATGGCACGCGCAATGGCGTGAAACCGCTGCTGAATTTGTATGCCAACGTGCAGACACGCGGATCGTCGCTGGTGCCGTACCAGACGCTGGGATCGAACGGCACCGGTGCCATCCAGCCGCCCACCGCGCTGACGCAGGGCGGTCTGCGGCTTTCCACCATCTACCAGGCAGGCATCCAGTTGAACCTGCCGCTGCGCAACCGCATTGCACAGGCCGATGCGGCGCGGGATGAAATTCAACTCCGCCGCTCAGAGGGCAGGACGCAGAAGCTCGCCAACGACATCCGGCAGCAGGTGGAAAACTCCGCGATTGCGCTTGAAACCGCGCACGAGGCCTACGCCGCGGCGGTGGAGAGCCGCAACTACCAGCAGCAACTGTTGCAGGCAGAGATCGACAAGTTTGCCGTGGGTGCCAGCACGAATTATCTCGTCATCCAGGACCAGGCGTACCTTGCGCAGGCCCGGTCGACGGAAGTCGCGGCCCGCTCGGACTGGATGAAGGCGCAGATGGCCCTGGACCGGGCCCTGGGCGATCTGCTCCAGAAAAACCGCATCGACTTCGACGGCGCGGTACATGGAGAGGCGCGGTAGCTGTCGAGTTCGTCTTCGGCGTGCCGATGCTTGTGCCGGTACTTTCCAAGCCTCGTTGCAGTCCCACTTTGCAGCCGGTATCCTACAAGTATCCATGGCAGTAAAATGGCTCAGGTCGGCCGGACTATGCCCGCGCGGGCCAGCGCACAACGAAGTTGAACCTCAAAGGATGAAACATGGCAACGGAACAGCGCATGGCTGAAGACCTTGCCGGTTGTTGTGCCGCAGACAGCCTCTTTGAGCGATATAGCTGGTTCTATGCGCTCTGCCGCGAACACCTGTTCCACGATCACTCCCCCGAGATTGCGACTTCGCTTTGGGTCGATTCCGTGCCGCCACAGGGTGCCCACCTGGTGGAGCTGGGCTGCGGTCCCGGGTTCTATGCCTGCCGGTTTGCAGAAACCTTTCCTCAACTGCGCACCACGGGTGTCGATCTTTCTCGAAACCTGTTGTCGCGTGCACGGATGCGCGCAGCCCAGCGCAAGCTTGCGAACTGCTCCTTTCACCATGCGGACGTGCATTCGCTGCCCGCCTCCATGGAGCCGGTCGACAGCATCATCATCTCCCGCCTGTTCCTCATCGTGCCGAACCGAGAAGACGTGCTCCGCGAGATTTTTCGGGTTCTGCGGCCCGGCGGGCGCTGCTTCATCGCGGAGCCAGTCTCCGCTGCCAGAACCCAGTTGCCCCTGTCGGCCATGTGGCTGCTGGCGAAGCTGACGTCGTTTGGCCGCGTCCCGTACGTGGAACCGCACAAGGTCAAGACGATGGGCTCCGAGGAGTTTGACAGGCTGATGCGGTCGCAGCCATGGTCCAGGGTGGAGGTCACGCGCCAGGGCAGGTACCAGTTCGCGGCCTGTGAAAAGCCGCTGGATGCGCCCGCCGCCGCCGCTCCCGCCCAGGAGCTGGCTGTTGCCTAGCGTGTACCCGATTCTGCAACCTGCCGCATCCCATCCGGCGCGTTCAAGCCAGGTGGCACTCGCCATCATGGCCAAGGCACCGCGTCCGGGCAAGGTTAAGACACGCCTTGCACCGCCGCTGACTCTGGAACAGTCCGCCGCCCTGAACACCTGCTTCCTGCGCGACACCGCTTCCAACATCGCCGGCGTGGCTGCGGAAGGCAGCGCGGCAGGTATCATCTGCTACACGCCCGTGGGCGATGAAGTTGCCTTCGACGGCCTGCTGCCGGAGGGCTTTGCCCTGATACCGCAGCGTGGCGACGGCTTTGGAGAGCGTCTGCACTGCGCGGCGACTGACCTGCTCGGGTGTGGCTTTCGCGCGGTCTGCCTGATCGATTCCGACAGCCCGACGCTGCCGCAGGCGGCACTGCAGGCTGCAGTGGAAGCCCTGCTGCAGCCCGGCGACCGTGTGGTGCTGGGCGGCTCAGACGATGGCGGGTACTACCTGATAGGCATGAAAGCCCCGCATGCTGCCGTCTTCGAGCGCATTACGTGGAGCACCGGATCGGTCCTGGAAGAGACGCGCGAACGCGCTTCCGAAGCAGGCCTGGCGCTTGTGGAACTGCCCGTCTGGTATGACGTGGACGATGGTGCGACACTGCGCGTGCTGGCGGCCGAACTGCTCGACGGCACACGACCGGCCTTCGCGCAGGTGGACGGCTACGATGCGCATGCGACGCGCGGATTCCTGCAGGAGCTTGCCGGCGAAGTTGCTCCGTGGCAGGCTGCGGCGAGCACGACTTGATCCCGGCAGCGAAGCCGGATCGCGGCTTCTGGCCGGCGACGGCATTGGGCACAAACATTGCGCTGCTCTTCCTTGGCTGCATGCTGCTGGGCCTGTCGCACCACCTGGCGCTGGAGTTTGACGATTTCATCATCGGCTACTCCGAGACCACCGCCTGCGCGCTTGCCGTATTTCTCGGCTCGGCTGTGCTGGTCATGCGGCAGCCGGTCAATCGCTGGACGCTGCCCATCATCCTGGTCTTTGCCGGGTTGTGCCGCCTGGTGCTGCTGACGCCTGATCCGCATCTATCCAGCGACATTTACCGCTACGTCTGGGACGGCATGGTGCAGCATCACGGCATCAGCCCCTACCGCTTCGTGCCGGGCGACGCGCACCTGCAGGCCCTGCGCGAGACCGACATCTTTCCCAACATCAACCGGCGCGACTATGCCCCGACCATCTACCCGCCGGTGGCGCAGATGTTCTTCTACGCTGCCACGGGGATCTCGTTCACGCTGGTCGCGATGAAGCTGGCGTTCTACGCGGCAGAGGGCGTCGCGGTTTGGGCACTGATCAAGGCGTTGCCGCTCGTCGGCCAACGTCGCGAACAGGTGCTGCTGTATGCGTGGAGTCCGCTGTTGATCTGGGAGATCGGATCCAGCGGCCATGTGGACGCGCTGCTGGCCATGTTTGTCTCGCTGGCGCTGCTCTTCCGGTTGCGAAACCGGCCCGGGCTCACCGGTCTCGCGCTGGGTGCGGCGGTGATGACGAAGTTTTACCCGCTGCTGCTGTTCCCGGCGCTGTACCAGCGGCGCGACTGGAAGATGCCTGCGGCCATGCTGGCGGTCATCCTTGGCGGCTATGCCTGCTACATCGGCGTTGGCAAGCGCGTCTTCGGCTTTGCCGGTGGCTACGTGCAGGAGGAGGGCATGGCGAGCGGTTCACGCTACTTCCTGCTCGATCTGCTGCAGCATGTGCGCGGCTTTGAACACGTACCCATCTGGGCCTTTCTTGTCTTTTGCGCGCTGTGCTTTGCGCCCGTGCTGCTGTGGTGCTGGCGCTCGAACCAGCAGCCCGGCGGAGCGTTCATCGCGCCTGCTGCAACGCTCGCATTTCTGCTGATGCTCCTGTTTTCGCCGCACTACCCCTGGTACGTCATCTGGCTGATGCCGTTTCTGGTGCTGCAGCCCAACATGACCATGGGAGTGTACGTGTGCGCGATCTTCTACGGCTTGACGACGCAGTGGTCCGAACCGGGCGCAAAGCTCTTCTTCCTGCAGAAGTGGGTCTACGGTGCCACCGCACTCGCCTGCGTTCTGCGATGGAGCTACGGGCGCTGGCTGCGGCCTATCTTCCCGCTTGGCAGGCTCTTTGCCCGTTCAGATGGGGAGGGTCTGTAATGCGCGTGTCCGTTGTCATTCCAGCGTTGAACGAAGCCGCCTCGATTGGCTTCGTGGTTGGCGAAATGCCGAGGAACCTGGTGGACGAGTGCATCGTCGTGGACAACGGCAGCACGGACGGCACGGGCGCGCTTGCCGAGGCTGCCGGCGCGCGGGTCGTCACGGCTGCGCGCGGTTATGGCTCTGCCTGCATGGCTGGTGTCGCCGCAGCCCTGCCCACCAGCGACATCATCGTCTTCATGGACGGCGATGGAGCCGATGTGGTCGCGCACCTGCCGGACCTGCTCGGACCCATCGAACGCGGCGAGCAGGATTTTGTGCTTGGCACGCGGCTCGGCAAGTATCGTCGTGCGGCAGGTTCCATGCTGTTCTCGCAGGTGTTTGCCGCGAAGTTTGTGGGAACGCTGCTGCGCATCTTCTATCCGCATGGCTTTCGCTACACCGACATGGCGGCCCTCCGCGCCATCCGCCGGACGTTGCTGGACAGCCTCGACATGCAGGAGCGCACCTATGGCTGGAACCTGGAGATGCAGATCCGCGCCATCCAGCACGGCCTGCGCATTGCAGAGGTGCCGGTGCACTACCGCGCGCGCTACGGCGGCGTCTCCAAGGTGTCCGGCGACTTCAGAGCGTCGCTGAAAGCAGCGGTCCGCATCCTTCAGGTACTGTTCCGTGTCTCAGCCCAGGGCAGGCGATAGCACTTCACCACAACTTCATCGAGAAATCCGCGTCTCAAACAACATAGGACTGGCGCCCTGCGCCGCTTGTGGAGTGGTGATGACCCAACTTAAAACCGGTTCCCGTGTACTTCTCCAGCTCGCCC
>CAXUEW010000019.1:15686-25007 GCA_964250115.1 uncultured Terriglobus sp. | reverse complement strand
GCCTCGCCGCGCGTCTTGCGTTGCAGCACGGAATCAAAGATCACGCGCGACACAAACACGGCGGTAAACAGGTTTGCGAGCAGGCCGAAGGTCAGCGTGACAGCAAAGCCGCGCACCGGGCCGGTGCCCACAAAAAACAGGATGATCGCCGACACGATGGTGGTCACGTGCGTATCCAGCAGCGTGATCCAGGCATGCGCGAAGCCGTTCTGCACGGCGGCAGCGGGTGGCTTGCCCATGTGCAGTTCTTCGCGGATGCGCTCGAAGATCAGCACGTTGGAGTCGACGCCCATACCGATGGTGAGGATGACGCCTGCGATGCCCGGCAGCGTAAGCGTCTGGCCGGTAAAGCCCATGAAGCCCAGAAGAATCACAAGGTTCAGGAAGAGTGCCAGGTCCGCATTGATACCTGCGCCGCGGTAGTAGACCAGCATGAACGCCATGACGGCGAGCATGCCTACAAGCGATGCCATGACACCCTGACGAATGCTTGCCGCGCCGAGCGACGGCCCGACGGAGTGCTCTTCCAGATAGGTGATCGACGCGGGCAGCGAACCGGTGCGCAGCATCAGCGAAAGGTCACTGGCCGTCTGCTTGTTGAAGCCGCCGCCGCTGATCTGGCCTTGATCGCGAATGGCACCGTTGATGGTCGCCACTTCCTTGACCTTGTTGTCGAGCACAATTGCCATGGACTTGCCAATGCTTGTGCTGGTGTACTCGTAAAAGCGGTCGCCCGCGCCGGTGGTCAGGTTGAAGGAAACGTCCGGCCTGCCTGCCTCATCCTGCCCGGGACGCGCGTCGCGGAAGTCCGGCCCCTGCACAATGGCGATGCGCTTCAGTGACCAGAAGGACTGATCGCCAGCCGTGTTGCCGCCCTGCACCAGGATGCTGTCAGGCTGGTTGGCAAGCTGCGCATCCTGCTCGCTGGTGTACGGTCCGCCCAATACCTCGTGAATCTCAAGCCGCGCGGTCGACTGGATGACGTTATGGACCTGGTCCGTGTTGGAGACACCCGGCAGCTCGACCAGGATCTGATCCTCGCCCAGGCCGTACTTCTGGATGACCGGTTCCGCCACGCCCAGGGAATCGACGCGGCTGCGGATAGTCTCGATGGAGGTGTCGAGCGTGCGCTCGCGCAGGTCCTTGATGTCGGCCAGCTTCATCGACAGCTTGAAGCCGTCAGCCGTGGAGCTTACGTCGTACGGCGTAAAGTCGTTGCCGCCCAGCGCGTCGCGCACGGCGTTGCGATTTGCCGCAGGCACGCCGGAGACGATCAGGACCGGCTGCGAAGGATCGGGCTTGCTGACTTTGGTGCCAGGCGCGACTTTCAGCAGCGAAGTCTGCAGGCGCTGCAGGTCAGTGTCGCTTGTGGCTGCGACTGCCTCAGCCGTGTGCACCTGCAGCACCAGGTGGGTGCCGCCGCGCAGGTCGAGGCCCAGGTGAATGCGGTCAGTCAGCGTCTGCTTCAGGCCGCCGTGCGGGATGCCGAAGATGCCGTACAAAAAGATAAAGAGCAGCGCGATGATCGCGAGGATTCGGCCATTGATGTTCTTCTGCATGTCTTTGTCAGGGCGACCGTGGGTGCCCCATTCACGCGGCTGTTTCGCGTGAGTGGGACCGGACCACTACTTCTCCGCCTCGTCCTCCGTGGTCACGGACGCAATGGCGCTCTTCAGAAACTCCAGCTTGATGTTGTCGGGTGCCACGCGCATGGTCACAACGTCGTCGCGCAGGCTGAGGATGGTGCCGCGCAAACCGCCCGTGGTGGTCACGCGATCGCCGGACTTCAGACCGGCAAGCATCTCGTTCCACTTCTTTTGTTTGCGCTGGTTGGGGATGGCCGTCATCAGCACCATGCCGATTAGCAGAACTGGGAGAAGCAAGCCAAGGCCGCCGAAACCACCGGCGGAGCCGCCGAAGATGCCGGTGGTCTGGAACAGGAAAAGGGCAAACACTAAGTGCACTGGAAACTTCCTTGCTCGGTCGCAGAGACTTGCTCTGCGAAGATTTGTTGCACCGGATGTCCGGAAATTTCAGCGCGGCAAGGGTCCGCAGCCACCGGGCACGCGGGTACACCAGCCGGCAAAAAGGCGAAGGGGTGCTAGACCAGTATGGTCAAGGAATAGACGGGCAGTGTCAAGGCGTAGTGATGTCGGTCGCGTGACTGCTCCATTTCGCTCAAAAGAACGAATGCTGTGGGGTGCCCCACGCATGACAGCTTCATCGTCATGCGTGGATCACCACAGGTTAGATTAGTTCGGTCACTTTAGATCCCGCACATGGCTTGCCATGTACGGGGCACCCACCGTTCGGCTTCGCCATCCATCAGCGGAACGCAGTCTTTGACAGCTAGAATGACTTCGCCAAGACGTTACGCATTGGAGACCCACCTTGAAGATCGCGCCGTGCTTTACTTCCCTGTCGACCTTGCTGTTCGCTCTTTCACTGCCTGGACAGTCCATCCAGCGCCCGCCCGCCACGCCGCTGGTGGCGCACGACCCCTACTTCAGCGTGTGGTCCACCACGGACAAGCTGACGGACAGCCCCACAAAGCATTGGACCGGCCATCCGCAGCCGCTGAACAGCATGGTGCGCATTGACGGCAAGGCCTACCGCGTGATGGGCAGCGACCCGCGCGACACGCCCGCCATGGAGCAGACCGGCAGCGAACTGACGCCAACGCACAGCCGCTACCACTTTGCCGCAGGCGGCGTTGCCGTGGACCTGGCATTCTTCACTCCAGCCTTTCTCGACGACATGGACCTGTTGTCGCGGCCCGTGACCTACCTGTCGTGGACGGCGCACTCTACTGATGGCGCGCCGCACCAGGTCGCCGTCTTCCTGAATGCCAATGCCGAGATGGCGACCAGTTACACCGGCCAGCCCGTCGCATACAGCCGTCAGCAGACCGAAGCCGCGACTGTACTGTCGGTAGGGACACAGAGCCAGCAGGTGCTGAACCGCTCCGGTGACGACCTGAAAATCGACTGGGGCTACTTCCACATCGCCGTGCCCAACGACGCCACGGCGAAGACGACGCTGGCCTCGCGCACGGCAGCCGCGTTTGCCGCTGACGGCATGTTGCCGCCCTCCGACGATATCGACGGTCCCGCGCCCGGCACCAAGGGCAGCGGCGAGATGGCGGTCAGCATCCCGCTTGGGTCGGTGAGCGCGCAGCCGGTGTCGAAGTTCGTCATGCTGAGCTACACCGAAGGCTTCGCCATGGAGGTCCTCAACCGCCGCGTCCGCCCATACTGGCAACGGGACGGCAAGTCGGTCAACACCATGCTGGCCGAGGCGCAGCACGACTACGCGCAGCTCGACGCGCGTGGCGACGCGTTCGACAAGCAGCTGACCGCTGACCTGACCAAAACCGCAGGCGAGCACTACGCCTGGCTATGCACGCTGGCTTACCGCCAGAGCATTGCCGCGCACAAGCTGGTGGCAGATGTGGACGGCGAGCCCATGCTGTTCGGTAAGGAAAATTTCTCCAATGGCGACACCGCCACGGTCGACGTACTCTACCCGTCCTCGCCCATCTTCCTCTTCTTCAACCCTCGCCTGCTGCACGCGCAGGTGCTGCCGGTGCTGGCCTACGCTTCACTGCCGAATCGTTGGCGCTTCCCCTTCGCTCCGCATGATTTGGGCCGCTACCCGCTGGCCAACGGGCAGGACTACGGCGGCGGCGAGAAGACCGAAGAGAACCAGATGCCGGTAGAAGAGAGCGGCAACATGCTCATCCTGGTTGACGCCCTGGCCCGTCTCGAAAAGAACAATGCCGGCGTGGAACTGGCGCAGAAGTACTGGCCCGTGCTGACGAAGTGGGCCAATTACTTACACGAACACGGCTTAGATCCGGAGAACCAACTGACCACCGACGATTTCGCCGGTCACGTGACGCACAACGCGAATCTCGCATTGAAAGCCATCGACGCCATGGAGGCCTACGCCGACCTGGCTAGACTGCTACACCACGACGCCGAAGCAAAGCGGTTCAGCGCCGATGCGCACAGCTACGCGAAGAAGTGGATGGACATGGCGCGCGAAGGCGATCACTACAAACTCGCCTACGACAGCCCCAACACGTGGAGCCAAAAGTACAACCTGGTGTGGGACAAGGTGCTAGATTACAACCTGTTTCCAAAGTCTGTCCGCGACTCCGAAATCGCCTTCTACAAGACAAAGATGAACGTCTACGGCCTGCCGCTGGACAGCCGCAAGGACTACACCAAGCTGGACTGGGAGCTGTGGACAGCCACGCTCGCCGACAACGCCGCCGACTTCAACACGCTGGTTGACCCGCTCTACAAGTGGGCAAACGAGACCACGAGCCGCGTTCCCATGACCGATTGGTACGACACGAAAACAGGCAAGCAGGTAGGCTTCCAGGCGCGCAGCGTCGTAGGTGGCCTTTTCATTAAGGCACTTGCAGACAAGCCGTTGGCCGACAAGTACAGGAAGCAGGCACCGTAGCAACCACGCGCCTTCGCTCGAGTTTCAGGATGAGACAAGGGTTTGCGGCACTGTAGCAACGTGCCGCAAACCCTGTGCTTCTTGGCCAAGCTTTAGAAGCTCACCTTGAACGCGAACTGCACATTGAACGGTTCGCCCACACCCAGACCCGGCGACCCGGCGTTGTTGCGCGTTGCGGTAATGCGGCCGAAGGACTCATTGGTTGTGCTGGTACCGATACCTGTAACCGAGGGCTGTGCAAAGTTGTTAAAGTTGAAGATGTTGAAGACTTCTGCGCGAAGTTCCGTATTCACCTTCTCAGAGATTGGCGTGCGCTTGAACAGCGAGAAATCCACGGTGCGGAACTTCGGACCGTAGTAGCTGTCGCGCTGCATGTTTCCGTAAGTACCAACCGGTGGTGGCGCGAAATACGCATTAGTGGTGTTCTTCTGCAGGAAGCGATAGGTACGACCGGACGCGGTCGAAGTATCGAGGGTCGTGTCACCGACATACGGGTTCACGCCAACCACCACGTTCGGACGGTCCTTACCCTGGCTGGTAGCACTGCGGTCGCCGCTAAGCAAAGGGTTTAGCGGTAGACCAGTGGAGTAGGTAAGCAGTGCATTGGTCTGCCATCCCCGGGTCAGGCGCGGCATCGCGTGGAAGAGCTGCGGGACCGTGTAGAAGACCGTGCCGGTGACCACGTGCCGTGCGTCGAAGGTGCTTGGGCCGTAGTCCTGGTGGATGTTGTAGCTGTTCATCGGCGTTGTCGCGGATGACGCATCGTCCATGGACTTGGAGAAGGTGTAGTTCACGGCGAAGGTGAGACCCTTCCACGCACTCTGCCGCAACGTCGTCTGCAGCGAGTTGTAGTTGGACGATGCGCCGGAGTTCAACTGGTTAATGCCAAGCGGAGCCTGTCCGGTCAGGATGCTTTGGCCGGGGAACACTGTCTGCCGGTATGGCCGTAGACTGGCGGTCGCCGTGCCGTTAGCACGCGGCTGGTTCAAGTCATACAGCACCAACAGATGCCGTCCTGCCGAGCCTGCATAACCAAGCGTGAACAGCGTGTTCCGGGAAAGCTGCTGCTGTATGCCCAGGCTGTAAACGGCGGCGCGCTGCATCTTGATGTTGGGGTTGACTGAGAAGAATCCGAGCTGCGGTGGCGTTGCGGTGGTGAATGGATTGACGCCGGTGGCCCAACCCACATTGGTTGCGTTGTAAATCACAGCCCCATCCGGGCCGGCGGGGTTGTTCTGGTAGTAAGCCGCGCCGCCGTTGCCAGTCGCACCCGAGACCATCGAGCTCATGGCCGGTACGTCATAGAAGATGCCGAAGGATCCGCGTACCACCATGGAATCGTCAGGGAGTGGTGAGTAGGAGAAGCCCACCCGCGGTGCAATTGCCGCATGGTAGTTGTTGTAGGTGCCAAGCGCAAAGCTGGGATTGTCGCCCGGCAAGAAGTTGTAGATGTTATTCCGCTCCGCGTGAACAGCACCGGGAATGGTGTAGCGCGCACCGTAGCTGAAGTTCAGCTTCCGCGTCGCCTGAAAGCTGTCGGACAGCCAGAAATCCTCTGTATTCAGCAGCCATACGCGTTGCGCATTGCCTTGCAGCAGGCGGGCGCCGGAACTGTTCGTGTTGGTGGGCGCGCCTCGAAGGAAGTCTGCCAGCTCTACCATGCGTGTGCAGTCAGAGACATTTAGCTGAGTGCAAATGTCACTTGCATAGATGACACCCGCTCTTTTCTGGCCAGGTAAGTACGTTGTGGGTGATAGCGCACCACTTGAATATCGCCGGTCAGTAATGCCGACGGGTAATCCGGTATTGATTGACGCATCCGTTCCACGCTGCCCGTCAAAGGTAAAGGTTCCCCGCGAACTGGCGAAGTAAAGCTGGTTGATGTTTGCCCGGCGGTACTCGCCGCCAAATTTCAACTGGTGACGACCAATGGTCCAGTGCATCGAATCTGTAATGTGGCCGGTCACATCGGTACGGCCTGAGGGCTGCGTGGCACCCACCTGGTCGAAACCGGAACTGTTGCCGCCCGAGAAAATGATTGACGGTGCACCCTGCGCCACAACCGGATTGGTAATGCCCAGGTTCAGCCCTGCATTGGTGTTTGGGAAGTAATTCTGATTGGCGTCGTTGAACGTCTGCAGGAAGTAATTCATGCCCAGCGTCACCTGGTTCAGCAGGTGGCTGTTGAAGATGTAGTTATCGACGACGGATGCGTTATGGATGTGCATGGGCGCGGTCTGGAAGTACTCCGCGTAATAGGAAGCAGTCGGTGCTGTCTGCTTGCCGGTTGTCCCAAGATAACGAAGCGAAATCTTGTGCTTTTCCGAGAAGTTATGGTCCAGCTTGATGATGCCGTTGAAGCTGTTGTAGTTAGCAGTGCCATTGGCAGAGTAATTGTTAACTGCCGCAGGTAGTCCCTTGGTGTAGGAGGGGTATAAGACCTTATAAAGATTCAAGCTGAGCTGGCTGGGCGTCTGGCCGAAGGCCTGCAGGAACTGCGTGCCTTGCGCGATCCATGCGTCAGACAGCACCGTGTCCTGCTGCGACGTATTGGCCTTGGCAACCTGGATCTCACCTGCGGTGAACAGGAAGGTGTGGTCCCTCCAAATGGGGCCGCCCAGCGTGAAGCCGCCTTGGTGGTTGCGGATCAGCTGCTTGCGGCTGCCCGGTGCCTGCACGGGGTTGAGCGCGGCAAAGAACTCGTTCCGGTCGTAATAAAACACGTCACCGTGGATGCTGTTCGTGCCCGAACGCAGCACCATGTTGGAGTTGGCACCCGCGTTGCGACCCTGGTCGGCTTCGCCGGCCGATTGCATGGAGAACTGGTCGATGGCTTCGATAGGTATCAGTCCGCCGGCCACGCTTGCGATGCCGCCCTGATTCGAAGCCACAATGCCGAGCCATGCATCGACATTGTCCGTGCCATCCACCTGGTAATTGATGGAGGA
This sequence comes from uncultured Terriglobus sp., assembly GCA_964250115.1. Lineage (GTDB taxonomy): Bacteria > Acidobacteriota > Terriglobia > Terriglobales > Acidobacteriaceae > Terriglobus. Next base: position 17,586 of record CAXUEW010000019.1, on the reverse strand, counting down.
TGTGCGAGAGCCGTTCACCGTGTTGGCAAGTGCACCGACGCCCGGTGCGAACTTTACCATCTGGATGAAGTTACGGCCGTTCATCGGCATTTCCTGCACAGTCTTCTGATCGACCACGGTGACCAGGGCGCTGGTCTGCGTGTCTGTCTGAACGCCACCGGTAACAACGTCCACCACCGTGCTCTCCGCGCCAATAGCCAGCTTCACGTCCACGGTAACCACCTTGGTCACCTGTACATCGATGTTGCTGAACTTACGCACGGTAAAGCCGGACGCAGTGACGGTCAGGTCATACTGGGACGGCGTCAACTCTGGAAAGCTGAAGTCGCCGGCCTTGTTCGACTTGCCGGTGATCGTCACGCCCGTGGCCGGGTTGGTCAATTGAATCACCGCGTCTGCCACGATGGCACCCGAAGGGTCGGTCACGTTTCCCGAGACAGTCCCGCGAAAGGTCTGTGCACCCACAGCCACACTAGAGATTGCAATGGCTGAAGCGATAAGCGAGAGCCGTGAAGGCCCTGTGAGGATACGCATGAGTACTCTCCCTAATTGCTTGTACGAGGTTCCTGAAAATTCAGACAACGAATCGGACCATAAATACTGGTTGCAGCTCCTTGCGACATGAAAGCCGCTAAAGGAACCCGGAACAAGGGTGCGCAGAACTGGTGTGGTGTGCGCTTACCCTAACCGTATTAGTGCCGAAATGCAATGACGAACATGACAACAAATTAGTTATGTGAACTAACGCAGAAAGGGCCAGACGCAAACGCATCCAGCCCTTCCGTACCGCACGGTATTGTTGACGTTCCTAGAAAATCAGCTTACCCGCAAACTGCACGTTGAAGGGGGTACCTGCACCGAAGCCGGAGTTACGACCCGCCGTGATCTGGCCGAAGGCAGCGGAGGTCGGTGTTGTCGTCGGATTACCAGCATTGATCCGGTTGAACAAGTTGAACATCTCCGCGCGGATCTGCAGATTGATACCCTCGTGGAGTTGCGTGTTCTTGACCACCGATGCATCGATCGTAAAGAAGCCGGGTCCACGGAGCTGGTTGCGGCGCATGTTTCCATAGGATGCCTGCGTTGCGGTACCACCAGTGGAGTTACCAATTGGGATCTCAAACGGGACGGTTGAGGCTATGACAGAGTTCTGAGCCCGCACTGGTCCTGCCAGGTAGTACTGAATCGCCTTCCGGTTGGTAATGACCTGAATGGACTGATCGTTGTTCTTATAGTTGGCGCTGGTGTCACCGTTCTTCCAGCTTGCCCGGTCCTTTGCTTGTCCGGTACCGGTGTTGTCTCCCACAGTAATGTTCAAAGGCGAGCCTGTAAAGGCGGTGACGAAGCTGTTGAACTGCCATCCCTTTGTAAGAACTGGAAGAACGTGAGCGAACTGCGGAGCCTCATAGACGACATATGCGTTCACGGTGTGACGGATGTCGAAGGCGGCGTTACCGTAGTCCTGACGCAGGTTGTAGGAGTTGATCGGACCAGTGCTGCGGAATCCTGAGGTGTTGTCCAGCGAATGACCAAACGTGTAAGAGAACTGGCCGGTCAGTCCGTGGTAGCCAGCAGTCTTCAGGCTAGTCTGAAGCGAGTGGTAATTGGAGTTACCCGGGCTTGATACCTGGTTAATGGCACCGATTGCGTCATAATAGGTGACTGAACGAGCCAAGTTCACGGGTCGCCTGGCAAGAAGCGCGGCTGTGGTCACTCCGGTACCGAGGCCAGGCTGGTTTACATCAAGCATGGTGTACAAATGAACACCCAACGAACCCGAATAACCCAGTGTAAATACCGTGTTCCGGCTTAACTGCAGTTCCGTGGCAAGGTTGAAGTTATGCGCATAACCCATCTTTAGATTGGGATCAATCGAGAACAACCCGACTGTTGTGTTTGC
>CAXUEW010000019.1:1912-15676 GCA_964250115.1 uncultured Terriglobus sp. | reverse complement strand
TACGGATGTATTGGCTGGGGGGAAAAGCGCTACGTTTGTCTGCCATTGACCAACGCTTAGCGCCTGGTTCTGGACTTGATCCTGGGCTGCGACCACGATGGGATTGGCTTGCAGACCTCGTGCATTCGTACCAGTTGTTCCAGGTGCGCTGTCCAGGAAGCCATTGAACGGCGGCGCGTCAAAATAAAGACCGTAGCTACCGCGAACAATCATCTTATCGATTGGGTTGTAGTTGAACCCAACACGGGGCGAAAAGTGCAACTTACCCGGCCGGTAGGACGGCGCAAATCCAGAACTGCCTACGCGCGTAAGTCCATAGACATCTGAACCTGTAGCGCCAGGACGGAATGCAGAGAGAACGCCGTTCGAAGACAGGGCACCCGTGAACTCATGGCGAACGCCATAGTTCAGCGTCAGCTTCTGCGTTATGTGATAGCTGTCCTGCATGAAGAAGCCAAGATCGGTACGGAACATATCCCGGCGCAGGTTTCCCGCAAGAAGTGTGGCGGTGTTGTAGTAGCCGCCGAGAAAATCTGTAAGCGACAGGATTTCTGTTTGAGTGCCGACTATGTCCGCATCGCTCGCAAGCGCGATAGGCGTCGCGGTATTCGTGGACCACGGGGTAATCGGCGATGTTGGATTTGCCAGCTTGTAAGCAGCCGATGCGGTGCCCAGAACGCTGAATGTTCCGCGAACGCCGTTCTGGTACTGCAGATCCATGTAGTTCCGGCGAAACTCACCGCCGAAGCGGAACTGGTGCTTACCGCGAACCCAGGTTGCCGTGTCCGTAATGTGGCCCGTGTAATCCTTACGGCCCAGGGGCTGCGTGGAACCCACTGTGTCAAAGCCCGTCAATGTAATGGTTGGCGCGCCGAAGAGTGACGGATCCGTCACACCGGTGTTCAGGCCCAAAGACGGCATGTTGAAGCTATGGTTGTTGTCATTGAAGGTCTGATTGAAGATGCCAAGACCTATCAGCAACTGGTTCGAGAAACGATCCGAGATTGCCCAGTTGTGCGCGATGGAGAAATTCTGCGTGATATCCGGAGCAGCCTGGAAGTAGAAGGACGTCGCTCCGCCCGGTTCCACCTGGCGACCGGTTCCGATAAAGGCCTGCAGGCGCACGGTCTGCTTGGGCGTCAAAATGTAGTTCAGATTACCAACTACGTTATCGCTGTAGCCGACCCGCGGCGTCGCCTCAACGTAATTGTTGAGGGTGGCGGGAATGTTCGGGTTATAGCCACCCTGGTACAGGGCGCGGAGCAAAGACTGGGAAAGCGGGTTGACCGTTCCGCCGTGACGCTGCAACAGTGCAGTGGCCTTCGCTATATAAGCAGCACCGGGCTCCGTTGCCTGTGTACCGGGGATCTGGATGACGTACTTCTGGTGCTCCCAGTTTAGGAAGAAGAACAGCTTATCTTTCATGATGGGTCCGCCGATGGACGCACCATACTGCGCGTTGCGGACCTTCGTCTTGCGGGTGCCGTCGGCCTGGAACCAGTCGCGTGCGGCGAAGAATTCGCTACGGCCATAGTAGTAGGCAGAACCGTGAAGGTTGTTGGTGCCGGTTTTGAGACCGAGCGAGATCAGGCCGCCGGGATTACGCCCGGCTTCTGCATTGCCCGAAGACTGCACCGTGAACTGATCGATTGCCTCGACTGGCAGAGTCACGCCGGCAACAGGACCGACGCCGCCCTGATTCGCAGCGGTCGCATTCTGCCAGATATCATTGCTGTCCGCACCGTCGATCTGGTAGTTGTTCTGGTTGGTACGCGTGCCGTTGACCGAGCCGGCCCCGTTGACGCCCGGCGTAATTTTTACAAGCTGCGTGAAGTCACGGCCGTTCAGCGGGATGTTCGCAACAGCCTTTTCGTTCACGACATTATTGTTGGTCGATGAGACAGTATCAAGCGCAATGGATGCTGCATTGACCTCAACGGACTCCGCAGCAGAATTCACAGCCAGCTTGGGATCGAGTCCGAATACCTGTCCTGGGCGAACGGAAATCTTGTCGATCTTAACGGTGCCGAAGCCTCCAGACGTGGCCGTGATGACGTAGGCGTTGCTGGGGGGCAAATCCTGGAAAGCATAATCGCCCGAGCTTGTTGACTCCATTTCACGGGTAAAGCCCGTGTCCGGGTTGGTGAGTGTGACCTTGGCGCGCGGCACGGCTGCACCGGAGGCGTCCTGCACGGTGCCTGCAATGCCACCGCGGTACGTTTGTGCTCCTGCGACTGCCGTTGAAACGAGTAATGCCGGCGCGAGAATTGCAAACCGCGACCGCATGCTGAGGCTACCCATGGTGCTCTCCTTAGGGTTCTGCGGATACAGGTAGGCTGGGGCGGGCGAAAGGTGCTCGCTTCTCAACCTGAACCGTCCACAGAAAGTTCGCGTGGTGCCGGTAGTCCCGAAACAACAGAACAGCTAAATTGTGAATATGTACCAAGGATATTCGCATCCTGTTCACATTGCAAACTGCGTTGCCCAAGCCAAGCGTCGTTTGCTGAACGGATCGCGGTCTCCAGCAGCGGATCAACGTGTGCATTTCAGGGGAAAAGCATGAAGCGGCTGGCCCTGCTGTGCGGCTTGGTCTTGTTGCTGCTGTCGATTGCTGCCGCGGCTTTTTTATACCTGCGATGGTCCGCGGGCGGCTTCAGCGCGCGTGGCGAACCTACCCGCGCGGAGTCGCTATTGGCGGCTGTCGCGCGAAACGCCGCAACACCTCGGAGCGTGAAGACGCGCAGAAATCCCGTAGCGCTGACGCCTGAAGTCCTGCAGCAAGCCATGGCTCACTACGCGGACCACTGCGCGGAGTGCCACGGCAACAACGGCGCGGGACAGACCATGCTTGGCGCTGGCATGTATCCAAAGCCACCGGATATGCGGCTGGCGGCGACACAGGGGAAGTCTGATGGGGAACTGTTCAGCATCATCGAGAACGGCATTCGGCTCTCAGGCATGCCTGCCTTTGGAGGGGACGCGTCTGCGGAAGACGACAGTTGGAAGCTGGTCCTGTTTCTTCGGCATCTGCCGCGCCTGACGGCATCGGAAGAGCTTGCAATGCGGCACATGAATCCCAGGAGTGAGGCCGAGATGCTGGAGGAGAAGGCGGAAGACGATTTCCTCAACGGAGTCAGCCCCGCTGCGTCCGCTGCACAGAAGTGAGCGCGTCGGCTACATTGGATTTCTTAACCATATTCAGGGAGAGTGAACACATGACACGCAGGTTTGCGTTGTTGCTGTTGCTGGCATCGGGGGTGGCCTTTGCGCATGGCGGCCTGGAACACGTAATGGGCACCGTCGCCAGGATGACGTCTACCAGCCTGGACGTGAAGACAGTTGCCGGTAAAACAACCACTGTGACCGTCGACGCCGCGACCAAGTGGGTGCGAGGAGCGGCCGCCGTGACGCCGAAGGATGTAAAGCCGGGCGACCGCGTCGTGATCCATGCCAAGGCGGCTGAAGGCAAGTTGACAGCCGTTGAAGTTGCCTTGGGAACTGCGTCTGCAAACCACTGAGAGTGGTGCGCACAGGCTCAGTGAAGCAGTTACGGAAAGAACGCCCTTGCTTTGCATCGTCCGGGCACTGAATATGCTTATGGGCGCGAGGGAGAGCGCAACCTGATGGCAGATGACGACAGCGGGTCCCTTGCCGGCAGCACGGAGGGCGGCCTGTCGGGAACGCATGGCGAGATCAAGCCTTCGCCCTTCCTGGTTGGACCCAGCACGGCAGACGAGTTCAACACGCTGAAGCTGCCCACGGTGCCCATTGCCTGCTTCCGCGTGGACGATGCGCGATTCGACTTCGATTCTTCCTTTGTGGCCTCGCATCCGGAAGACGAGACAAAAGACATCCGCGCCGAACTGAAGCTGCTCGTCAAGCTGCTGAAAGACAGCCCGCAATCGCCTCTGAGCGTCTTCGGCCATGCCGATCCTGTTGGCAACGACGATTACAACAAGCAGTTGAGCGGCCGCCGTGCCACCGTCATCTACGCTCTGCTGATCGCGAACACCGACCCGGACACGGCCGTGCATCTTTGGCAGGCCGTGGCCGCGCAGGAACAGTGGGGCGCTTCCCAGCGGCACTCGATGCAGACCTTTACCGGCCTGCCTGCGGGCACGGCAGACGCGGCATTGATCAAGGCGTACATGCAGAAGCTGTCGCCGCCTGAGTTGCAGTTGGGCAAGAAGGACTTCCTTGGCCAGGGTGCCGATCCCAGGGGGAAAGGCGACATGCAGGGCTGCAGCGAGTTCAATCCTTCGCTGATCTTCTCGCAGCAACGCAACGACGCCTTCACCAGCGCGAATGACACGCAGGGCCGCAATGACGCCAACGCACGCAACCGGCGCGTGTTGGTGTTGCTGTTCAAGAAGGGCAGCAAAATCGATGTCACCAAGTGGCCATGCCCGCGCGTGAGCGAAGGCGTGGCGGGTTGCAAGCAACGCTTCTGGGCCGATGGCGAGCAGCGGCGCAGCATGCGTCTGCCGGACACGGATCGTCTGTTTGAGAAGACCAAAGATACCTTCGCCTGCCGTTTTTACCACCGGCTGTTGACCAACTCACCCTGCGAATCGCCGGTGCTTAGCCTGAAGATCAGGCTGTTCGACCCGCAGGGCCGACCCCTGCCCTTTGCGCCATGCCTGATTACACAGGGCACGGCGACCACGGCTGCCCGAGCCTCCGGTGCGCCTCCCGCGCCGCTTGGAACCACGGCGGCGGAAGCATCCGGAGCCGTGTCAAAGGTGGGAAAGGACGATGGCTACGTCAGTGTGTCGATACAGAAGCTGCCGGCCACGATCAACGTGCGCTGGAGCCGTCCGAAGAAGGCTGAGGATACTGGAGCGCCATTGCCGAACGTGAACGATCTTGACGACTTCGAATACGTGAAGGACGTCATTGTCGCCATGCCGGATGACGATGCGGACGATACGGTACGGTCCCGGCTGAAAAACCTTGGCTATGATACGCGTCCGGTTACCCTGATTCCTGGCTATGGCGACCCGATCACTGTGTTCCAGAACGAGTACAAGCCGCAGTTCGCTGACATGGTCGTGGACGGCACGCTGAACGATCCAACAAAACGGGCAGCACGAACTTCACACAATGCCGCCGAAGCCGTCATGCGTGAAGGCAGCAATGTAGCGATGGTGAGGTAAGCGATGGGCGACGACGGCATCTTCCGCAGACCGGCAGTACCGCAACCTGTGCGCATCCGGCGCGATGTCAACACACTGCCGCCGGGTGACACCACTCTGTTCTGGTATGAGAAGGCAATCCAAAGGATGCGGAGCCTGCCCTTGAACAACTCCCGGAGCTGGCGCTATCAGGCAGCCATTCACGACTACCCGCAAAAGGGGGACCCCGATCGCGCAGTGCCACCGTTTGCCGAGAGAGGGGATGTTCTTCCATCGGACGGTGATCAGGGCACCTTCTGGAGACAGTGCCAACACGGCGCATGGTTTTTTCTACCGTGGCACCGGATGTACCTCCATTTCTTCGAGAAAATTGTTGCCCGCCATATTGTGGACCTGGGCGGCCCGCAGAACTGGGCGCTGCCTTATTGGAACTACAGTGCCTCAGAGAACGCATCCCGATTTCCGGAACGTTTCCGCATACCTGCCGACAACAAGACCAACGCACTTTTTACAGACAAACGGCTGCCCGCGGTGAATGCGGGAGCAAGTTTCCTGTGGCCGAACGGAGTCGACCTTGAGTGCCTGAGGCACCGGCCCTTCGGTCAGGACAACTCACCAAGTCCTGCCAACAGAAGCTTCGGTGGCCGAATGGCGCATAATCACGGGTTTGCTGCAGCGGGTGCGGTGGAGAATCTTCCGCACAACAACGTGCATGTCTCCATTGGCGGAGATACCGGTTTAATGACTGACCCAAGGACGGCGGCGCTGGATCCCATCTTCTGGTTGCACCACGGCAACATCGATCGTTTGTGGGAGGTGTGGGTGCAGCGCCAGAAGCGGAGGGGCAATCTGAACCGCAATCCCAAGGTACCCCCTCCAAAACCGAGCGACACGCCTGAAGAGAAGTCGCTGCGGGACAAGGCACCCGACTGGCTCGGTTTCAAGTTCGATTTTCACGATGCTTCCGGCAACCCCGCACAAATGAGTACAAGTGAGGTGCTGGACACCCGTGTAGCACCACTTTCCTACGAGTACGAAGACACCAGCGATCCATCGCCCGGTACGCCGCTATGACACGCACCCTGTCGCGCCTTGTTCAAGAGAGATTGACGTTTTTGCTTCTGCTGCTTGTTTGTATCGGAGCAGGGGTCCCACTACATGCTGCGCAAAGGTCCCACAGCGCTGGGAATCGCGAAAAGGAGACTACGATGCCGAAACCTGAGGACTCCGGAACTGCGGATGACCAGCAAGCAAATCATCCAGGCGTGCCTGAGCTGATCGCGGCTACCCAGAAAGCATTCTTCCTGGAATCAGGCGGTGCGCCTGTCATCCTTCAAATTCATGCGCCCATGGGTCCGGTGCGCATCCGGAAACCCGGAAGTAGCGAGTTTTTCCTGGTGATCGAGAATGTTACCTGTGAAAAAAACGCACCTAACTTCCTGGCGTATCTCAATCTTCCTCCGGGCGAAAACCCGAAAATGCGGCAAGACCTTTATGCGGGCTTAATGGGGATGTTCGGCCTGCGGAGTGCCTCGACAAGCACAAGTGAGCACGGCGGCAGCGGTTTGAGCTTTACGCTCGACGTCACCGACCTGTACCACCGCTTGCAGGAACGTCACCTCTGGGACAAGGAGCGCGTGGCCGTCTCCTTTGTAGCCGACATCTGGGACGCACCGATCCCGCGTGTGAGGGTCGGCCGAGTTAGCCTCTACGTGCAATGAGTACCTCTGCCGCTCCGCCTGCGTTTGCGGTATCGAGGTTGCGGTCGTTTGTCTGGCGGTACCCGGAGTGGTGGGTGCTCGCAGTCTGCGTGACGGCATGGGGAACGATGCTAACGGGGGTGGGACATAGCCACGATGCGTTGGCGCTGGAAGCTCTGCGTCAGCACGTATTCGCATGGATGGCGATGACGACTGCAACGATGCTGCCTGCGGTAGTACCGCAGGTGCACTGGATTGCGCTGGGCAGCTTCTGGCACAGACGCCATCGGGCGATTGCGGGTTTTGTCCTGGGATACCTGGTGCCGTGGTGTGCGGCTGGCTGCATTGCCGCCGTGCTGCTTTTGCCGCAATGGACACACCATCGGGCGATGCCGGTAGTGTTGTTTCTGCTGGCAGCGGCCTGGCAGCGCACGGGCAGCTATCGCGCTGCCCGGCGGCTATGTCACAGGACGATCCCCTTGGCTCCTCTGGGCTGGCGCGCGGACCGGGACTGCCTTCGTTACGGCTCCATGGTAGGAGTTGGATGCGTCCGTGCGTGTTTTCCGCTGATGCTGGCGTGCGCCGCCACCGGCCACAGCCTGATCGCAATGGCAGGCGGATGCCTGCTGGGTCTGCTGGAAAGTTGGTGGCCGCGACCGCCGAAGCGTGCCCTGCTTGCCGGAACGCTGGCCCTTGCGATGTTCTACTGCCTGATGGCTGTGCTGCCGGGTGCGCACCCTGGGATGAAGATGTAGAGACAGCAGACGCCTGCTGCGCTGGTAAGCGGCAGGTCAGGCTATCTGCGCCAGATGTTCGGCAGCGGCCTGCAATAGCCGTGAGAGCTTTTCCTTCGGGTCCAGCCGCAGGTGCAAAAGACGCGACGCCCACGGCAGATCCTCGTCGAAGTTGCGGCCAAGCTGCATCATCAGCGACACGTAAGTTCCCAGGTCCGCGTCCGACTGGATGCCGTAGCGCTTGGGCCGGTCGATGCCGTAGCGCACCCAATCGGCCATGCCCTTTTTGCCAAGCTCCTCCAGCCGCTCCGGGTACTTTTCCTCCATCTCTTTCTGGAGGCTTTCTGCCAGCGGGTCACGCTCCTGCGCCTTCAGTTTCGCTATCTGCGCCGCTGTGAGAACCAGCCGGTCGGTGCGCTGGGGATGGGCAGTACGGACCAGCGGCGGTGTGGCAACGTCCACGGGCTTGCGCTCGGTGGGCGCGCTGCCATCCAGGAAACTGATCGACTTCTCCAACCCGGCGACACCCTGCAGGAAGCTCACGGCAGTCTGCGGAGCGGTGCCCGGCAGCAGGTACGTTTGAACGGTACCAAAGAAGAACGGCCACTGCCTCGGCGTCGACGTCTCCAGCAGCGTGCCCAGCACACGAGGATCGTAGAAGCGCAGAAGCGCGGCCTGCCCGTCCGGCTGGTCCGCCAGCAGCAAGCGCCGCAGAAAGGCCAGCAGTTCCCAGGCACCCGCAGAACTGGTGAGATAGATACCCCAATGACCCGCCCATCCCGCGTCTACCAGCGGTTCCATGGCGGGCGAGTTTGCGGGCAGCGGCACCAGGTACGGTGCAAAGCTCATCAGCTCCGGCGGCGTGCCTTGCTCGAAGAGCCACGCATACTGGCTCTTGTGCTGCATCAGCATGGCCAGGATGCGCGGGTCGCGGGCAGCGTCCAGTACGGCATACAGCGGCTGCATGCCGGTCCGCATTTCGTGCAGCAGCCGTTCGCGTGACGGTGGCAGCAGGGGCTCCGGGTCATTCAGCGGCTCTGGAGCTTCTTCCGGCGCAGCCGCCACCAAGGGTGCGTCGTCCTCAATGAGGAAATGCGTGCGCCCGGCAACAAATGTATCGCCTGCCCTGAGCAGAACCGTTGACACAGGGGCGCCACGAAAGGTGGTGGCATTCGTGCTTTTCAGGTCGCGAAGGGTGCAGCTATCCGCATACATCTCCAGCGCAAAATGGATGCTGGAGAGGAACGTGTCATCGGGTAGCGCGAGGTCTGCCCGCTCCGTACGGCCAACGCGAAACACGGTACCGGCCGGCAGCGGCACACTGCTGCCCTTGCGCGAACCCGATTGAATCCTAAGCACCAGCGGCATGGCTGCACCATTCTTTCAGAGTGCGGGCGGATTTTAGCAGCCGTGTACCTTCTTTAGCTTCGCTTGAGTCAACGGCCCGGCGACACCGTCTACAGTCAGCTTCTCTTCGCACTGGAACTCCTGCAAGGCCGACTGAAACTGCGGGTCGTCCGACGCCTCCGGCGTGCCCGCAAAATAGCCAAGATTGTTCAGCCGCGACGCCTGCCCCGTTAAGGTTTCCACGGGGTCCAGTTGCCCTACGCCGACCGCCATCTGGTCGCCCTGGTGGGGTGTTTCCTCCGTGCCCACTACCAGCGTGACGCTCGTCGTGCCTGCCGCGATCCGCTGCTCAATCTTGCCTTCGGCGCTGCTCGTCACTGTTGTCTTCTGCCCATCGAGAAACAGGTCGCATGGGGCGTTTGCGATAGGCTTTTCGTAGGCATCTTCAAGCACAAGCCGCAGCATCAACGGCTTGGCGGCCAGCGTGAAGGTGTGCCGCTTCGTGGTTTCCCCAGGCTCGTCCTTCTCTTCTTTGTCGGGGATGACGACGGTGTCGCCCGGCAGCAGGACGTTGGGGTTCACCCGCAACTGCTTCAGGTCCGCGTTGTCCGGGTGATTCCACACAACGGTGAAGTCGTTGAAGCCATGCTGCGCGGCGATGGAGGTGAGGTGTTCGCCCTGCTGCACCACGTGGCTGGTTCCCATGCCGCTACGCCCTGCTCCACGCCTGCTTGTCCAGCGCGGTAAAGGTGATCTGGCAGTTGCCGGGGTCAATGCCTTCCACGCGCGCAACGCCTTTGCTGTCCGTGCAGCCCTCCTTGGAAGTGCCGTCGGGCAACTGGATGCGGTACGGCTCGTTCGGGACAGGGTTGCCGTCAGGGTCCAGCAGCTCGATTTCAATCCAGGTCTTGCTCGGGTCGGTAGTGCTTCCACCGGCAGCCGAGCTACCAGCCGCACTACCCGCACCGGCCCCGCCAGCAGCCTGCCCTCCGGCTCCGCCGGAAGACCCTCCAGCAGCCTGCGTCAGCGTCTGATTGCCTCCGACGACTACGGTGGCTGCTCCTGTTTGCGATGCCTTGGCCAGCGCCTGAGCGGTGCTGCCCGCTGCGCCTCCCATGCCGGCGCTGACCGCGCTCATGCCGCCGCCCACACTGGGCGTGATGACGGCACCCATGCCCACAACACCGATCATGACGGTGGGGCAACCCATGATGATGGGATTCGCAGGACCGAGTGCCAGGCCCGGCTTTTCAATGACGATGTCACCCATGCGGCACGCCATCATGCCGTTGATGAACACGGTTGGACTGCCCATCATGACCGAGCCCACGCCGTCAGCCCCGGTGATACTCACGGCGGGACAGGCATGCTGGTCGATCATGGCCCGCCACGCCGGCATAAAGCCGATTATGACGTTAGCGCTGCCCGGTCCGGGCGCAAGCGGAGAGCCATGGGTTGTCGGGTCTGCCATACGCGCTGCTGGCGGCACAGGTTATCTCCGTTGTTAGGTCTTGCGAGGAGTCGCTCTCCTCTCGCGACCAACCTACCATGAATTGTGTCGAGCAGGCGCAGATGTTTGACCTGCAGAATGCTGCGCGGCAGCTATTTCCAAGGAACTTCAAGGCGTTTGGAACGAACGACATCAACGCTACGCCGCCCTTCCGCGCTTCCGGCCCATTCTGAACCGGCTGTCCGATCGCAAAGCATGCCGCTTGCATCGATTACCGGTAAACTTGTCCGTAGTACCCATGGAGAATGTTCTGGAAACGCAGGCTTCCCATCCTTATATCCATTCGGAGAACCTCTTTGTGTGCCTGTGGAACCGGTGCCGCATCAGTAACTCCGTAGAACATGCTGTATACAAACCGGCCGCTACGCTGTCAGGCAACTTCCAGAACCCCGGCGCGCTGCCCGTCATGCAGCCGGAGGCGTGTGATTATGCCAACCGCGACGCAGGGCCGCTGCCGGGCGTTTGGCACAGTCCGGGATCAACGGCGTATGCCGGCAAGCACAGGCAGCATCTGCTATGAGCATCACGCAAACATCAGTCACGGCAGCAAGCAACAGCGCTGAGACGTCCGTCGCCGCATCTTCGCGGAACGATACCGCTGACATTGCCGCGCGCCTGCACTCGATCTTCAGCAACCGCTTCCAGGTCATTCGGCCAATCGCTAGCGGCAGCACCGCGAACATCTTCCAGATGCGGCACCTGCTGCACAACGGCCTGTTCGTTGCAAAAGTGCTGCATCCTGAGCTGGCGGAACAGCCCGGCATTGGAAGCAGTTTCCGCGAAGAGGCAGCCCATGCCGCGCGCCTGGGAAACCACCCCAACGCCATTCCGGTCTTCGACTTTGGCGAGCTGGACGGCCTCTTTTTCCTGCTGATGCCGTACGTCGATGGTGCGGACCTTGACCGCATCCTGCTGAAAGCCGGTCCGCTGTCGCGTGAGGAGACCCTGCAGGTGGCGGCACAGATCAGCAGCATGCTTTGCTGCGCTGAGTCGCTGGGCATCGTCCACGGCGACGTGAGCCCCGATAACATCCGGCTGGATATCTACGGCCAGTACCGCCTGCTGGACTTCGGCAGCTCGCAGTCCCCGGGACCGCAGAACAGGCCGTTTCCAGGCGGCACACCGCTTTACAGCAGTCCCGAGCAGACAGACGGCAAGCCGCTGGACGTTCGAAGTGACCTCTACTCGCTTGGGGCCATGCTTTGCGAGTGCTTGCAAGGCACACCAGCCTTTCTGGACACCACGCTTGAAGCGATTCACGAGCGGCACCGGAACGGTAACTGGCAAATGCCGGCCGTCCTGCGCGCGGACGATCCTTTTCGCACATTGCTAAGCAAAATGCTCAGCGTCGATCCTTCTGAGCGGCCCGAAAGTGCCTTCGAACTGAGCGGCATACTGGACGCCATGGGGTGGGCCCGGCCGGAGTTTCGTCCCGGCCCGGTCGACAAGCGGCCGTTTCTGCGGGTCCCGGAAACACCAGCACGCAAGCAGATGACGTAGCGACCCGTCATCCTGAAGCGGAGCGAAGGATCCCGATCCTCCCCGAGCAGGAACAGCCGTTCCAGGTTCCTAGCGAGAGGCTTCGAAAGTACAAGTGGCTTGAAGGTCCGTCGGATCCTTCACTTCGCTCAGGATAACGGACGCCCTAATCAAAGTTCCGCAGCCAGATGTCCCGCACGGAAATCTTGCAGGGCTGGCTTTCGATTTCAAAGCCGATCAAGCCTGCCTGGTTGTTGATCGACTTTGGATCGTCGTCGATAAACACCGCCATCAGTTGACCGTTCATGATGTGCATCATCACGCCGCCGCGCGCGATGATCTCGTAATCATTCCAATCATTGACACGCACGTAGCCGCCCAGCGCCTGCCGGTCGCCGATGGTGCCAACCAGCCGGTTCGCCTTGCCGGGCAGAGCTTCCGTGACCTGCCCGCGCCAGGCCAAGATGCCCTGCATGGTGTTCTCGGAGTACCACTGGCCCGTGTACGCTGCGGCTGCAGGGCGCACCGGGTACCAGAAGTCAGCCTGGGGGCCGGTCAACATGTACTTCAGGTTGAACGCAGGTCCACCGGATACCTGCTGCCGCGTCCAGGGGATGCCGGTCTGGCTGCGGTACTGGATGCCGCCACCGCCGCCCTTTTCAATCCGCATCTGCAGCTTCAGGTCGAAGTCTTTCGGCTTGTCGCCCTTGTAGACGATGTAATTGTTTCCCTTGCGGTCGGTCTCCTTGGTCTCGCCGACCATCAGGCCGTCTTCCACGCGCCAGAAGGATGGATCCGCATCCCAGTTGGCAAAAGACTTCCCATCGAAAATTTGCTTGAAGCCCGTGTGCTCGTCGATGTCATACGGGTCCGGTTCATGAAACTTCGGCATCCCAACGTACTTTTCGCCGTTGGGTCCGGTGACCGGCGGCCGCGCCGGAGGCGACTCCAATGCGGGAGAAACCCTCTGCGCCTTGGCCACGCCCGGTACGAGCGCCGCAGCAAGTACAAGCCCATAAGGAAGATGCCGAAAGCAGTTCACGCTGACCTCGAAACCGTCGCAGGATTTGAGCGGCTTTAGCCGTCGGGATAGCTAAGAGGGAAACGGAGCAGCGGCTTCAGCCGCCGAGATTCACAGTGCGGGTATTTGCCGCAACGTCTTGATCTCAGCGGCTGAAGCCGCATCCTTCCATGTTGCGATCTCCCTACTATCCCGGCGGCTGAAGCCGCTGAATGGACGCGTTAGAACAGCACCTTGACTGCCAACTGGATGCTGCGATTATCAGCCGACGTGCTCTGTACCTTGCCTAGAGTGGCGGGCGTGTTGATGTTGGCCGCTGGGTTGGAGAAGATACCGCGGTTGATGATGTTGTAAGCCTCTGCACGGAACTGTGCGTTGATCCGCTCACGGAACCGGATGTTCTTAATGGCGGAGAAGTCGACCTGTGCCGTACCGGGTCCACGTCCTACATTTCGCGTAACCCAACCCTGAACCGTCGGGAAGGCGCGGGAATTAGGGCAGTAGGCAGTTGTCACAACAGCAGTACTGCCGGGGCACAGACCATTCACGGGCCGAAACACTGTGGCCTGGGTAGGATCACCCGAGAAAGCTGTTCCGTCGAACCAATTGAACGGTGAGGGATTCTTGTTGAGTGCGCTGGCCACGGTGCGGCCCGGAGCCAGGAACACGCGGCAGGCAATGTTCGCGGCAAAGTTACAGCCGGATGCCGAGACGTTGAAAGGGTAACCCGTGCGAAGCTGCACCGCAGGCTGGAACGTCCAGCCACCCAGCAGCGCCGTGCCGATAGATCCCTGCGCGAACGCCTTGCCCTTCCGCGCCGCCGCAGCTTGCTTATGGA
>CAXUEW010000019.1:0-1902 GCA_964250115.1 uncultured Terriglobus sp. | reverse complement strand
ACGGCAATTCGTAACCGCCCGAGATCACAGCCCGGTTGCGCACGTCGAAGTTCGAGTAGGAATGATCGAACGCCGTATTGGTGGCGAAGGAGGAATCGTTTGCACCCGCCTCGCCCGAGCTGTTGTCGAGATTCTTGGACCATTGATAGCTGCCCAGAATGAAGAGACCATTCTTGATCCGCTTCTCTACCTTGACCGAACCTCCGTTGAAGTTCGAAGCGCCAAAGGTCGTGCTGGTCAGGATGCCCTGGCCGAATGCCGGGTAGGGACGTGTGCAGACGGTGGGGTTCGCGTTCAGCACAAACGGGTACTGGATGCACTGGTTCTGGTCATACCGCTTCCACAGCTTGTGCGTGTTGCTGGCGGTGTAGGCCAGTTCCATAATCATGCCGTGGCCCAGGTCCTGCTGCAGGCTCAGGTTCCACTCCTGCGTCAGTGGGCGGCCGTTGTCCGGGCGAATGGAGAAGGGCGACGGGATCTGCGTCGTGGTCAGCGGGTCCGGGAACAGGTTGTTGGTGTTTACATTGCTGAACGCCTGCTGGAAGTACAGGGGCGCTGCGTACCGGGTGAACTGCAACTCGTTCGTGTTCAGGTTTTCGATGTAGATGCCGTAGCCGGCGCGGATGACCGTGCCGGGATGAGCCTCATACGCGAAGCCGACGCGGGGCATAAACCCCTTGCGCTGCGGGTTAAGGATACCCGGCTTGTACGTGCGACTGGTGTCGATGATGCCCGCGTTGAGATAAGTCTGCGGGATGTTTGCCGGTAACTTGCTAAAGGTCACTTTGCCTGTGGTCGGATCGAGCGAACCTTCCTGACCGTTCTGCTCGACAAAGGGCGAGTTATATTCCCACCGCATGCCGACGTTAATTGTCAGGCCATGACCCACTTGCCAGATGTCGTTGATGAAGGCGCCGTAGGTGTTGTCCCGGTAGTGGCCGAGGGTGGTACCCGCGTTGCCGTTGCAGCCAGAGGTGCAGTAGCCCCGGGCATAGTTCTCGAACTTGGTGTAGAATACGCCGGTAACAGGATTGATTTTGTCAGCAGTCGCACAGGTCGTCGCGTTGCAGTTGTCGAAGGTTGCGGAGCCACGTGCATTATTGTCTGCAATCTGCCACAGCCGGCGATTCTGATACTGGAAACCCGCCTTGAGTGTGTGCTTGCCCAGTACGTCAGAGATGGAGTCGCCGGCACTGAGGATGTTTTCATGGCCGCCCTGATCGCCACCGCCGTCGGCCACGTTGGTAAAGCCGGTGATGGTGAAGGCCGCACGGCCGTTCTGGCGAGGACTGGTCAGGGCGGTGACATTGCCAAGGCCTTCTGCCGCCGCCCAGTTTCCGCCCGGTCCAGCACTCTGCAGCACGCCAAGGGTGATGTTGTAAAACTCGTTCCATCCAACACGCACTTCATTCACGATGTGTGACGACAGCAGGTAGGTGTTGCCTAGCACGGCGTTACGGCCCAACAGAGGCGTCGCGTTGCTACTGCCGTTTACCAGCGGCGTCACCTGATTGGAGTCGTAGTTGATGAAGCGCCCGAAGAGCGAATTCTTCTGCGACACATTCCAATCGCCACGGACTGTGTACTGGTTGTAGTTATCGAGGAAGGGTGCGGTGAACGTGTAGTTGTTGCTGCCGGCGATGGTGCCTGTGTCGCTCGTCACCGTGGGATAGGTCGGATTGAGCGCGATCGCCGTTTTGTTGGTTAGCGCGACAGTGGGCGCGGCTGTCGGCGTGTTTCCACCATTCAGCTGGTTTTTCGTCGGGAAGATACCGAGCAACACCGTGTCACGCGTTAACCGCTGGCCTTCATACCCGCCAAAGACGAACAGCTTGTCCTTGAAATGAAGGTCCTGGCCGTCCCAGCCCTCGCCGGCGGCGCGCACCATCGCGTGGAAGCCGC